>DATLVO010000060.1:0-2584 GCA_035577485.1 Verrucomicrobiia bacterium | reverse complement strand
CTGCTTCGGGGCGTCGTCGACGACCGATGACCTCGAAGGCGAGCTCACCCCGTCGGTTGGGCCGGCACCGACCCGATCGGTGGTCGTCGCGGCGCTCGATGCGTTCCGAGGACCGATCCGGCAGCGTCCGCCCGACTACAGCGCGATCAAGGTCGCCGGCCGGCGCGCCTACGCGATGGCACGCGCCGGACAGGCGGTCGAGCTGAGCGACCGGGAGGTCACGATCGACGCGATCGACGTCGTTTCGTGGGACGACACCGATCCCGAGCGACCGATCGCCGTCATCGACGTCGTGTGCTCCGCGGGGACGTACGTTCGATCCCTCGCCCGCGATCTCGGCGCGGCCGTCGGTAGCGCGGCGTACCTCGGCGCCCTGGTGCGGACGGCGAGCGGCCCCTTCCAGCTCGACGCCGCGGTCGAGGTGGAGGCGATCCGGGCTGCCGCCGCGGACGATCCGGCGGCTCTCGAGCGGTTGCTACTCCCCGTCGACGCGGGTCTGGACGACATGCCTCGACTCCGCGTCGACCCGGCCGCGATCGCGGCCCTCGTCCGCGGCCAGCCGGCATCGGTCGATCTCGATGTCGGACCCATCGGCGACGGGCCGATCCTCGTGGTCGACGAGGCGGACCGCCTGATCGCCGTCGCGACGCTCCGACACGGCCAGCTGGCGCCGGACAAGGTCCTCGTGGACGCGCCGACGGCGGCCGCGGCCCGTGACTGAGGGATCCGTCGCGCTCGTCCACGGGGTCGAGGTGCTCGAGGCGCGACATGGCCCGCTCTTCGCGGTCATCGGCGTCTTCGACGGCATCCATCGCGGGCACCAGTACCTGCTCGGCCGGCTCGTCGAGGAGGCTGGCCGGCTTGGCGCCCGGCCGACGGTGATCACGTTCGATTCCCACCCCGACGAGGTCCTCGTGGGCGCTGCCCCGCCGCTGCTTCTCGATCCCGAGGAGCGGATCCGCCTGCTCGAGGCTGCCGGGGTGCTCGTGATCGTCGTGCAGCACTTCGACGCCGCCCTCCGAGCGACCGAATACGACGACTTCGTCCACCGGATCACCGCTCGAACCCGGCTCGCCGGACTCCTGATGACGCCCGACGCGGCGTTCGGTCACGACCGGCGCGGGACGCCCGAGGCCGTCGCGGCCCTCGGGGCGACGGAAGGCTTCGAGGTCGTCGTGGTCCCGCCGTTCTCGATCGAGGGTCGGTCGGTCCGCAGCTCGGACATCCGCGCGGCGATCGCCTCCGGCGACCTGGCCACGGCCGAGGCCCTGCTCGGCCGGCCACACACCGTCGTCGGCGAGGCGAACGCGGCGGGCCTGCTGACGTTTCCGATGCCGGTCGCGCTGCCGCCGCCCGGCGACTACGACGTCAACGGGTCGGATCGGTGCACGGTCCTGGTCGACGGCACCATCCGCCTCGCCGCCACAGCGCATCCGGGCCACGTCCGACTCTCGTTCGGGACCGGACGCAGATAACGATCTGATGAGTCGGCCCGGCCATGCTGGGATCGATGAACGACGTGGTCGTCGGCTCCGTGTTTCGCGCCGTGCGGCGCCGGCAAGGCTGGCGCCAGGTCGACGTCGCGATGCGCGCTGGCGTGTCCCAGCAGGTGGTGTCGCTGATTGAGCATGCGCGACTCGAGCAAGTCTCGCTTCGGACCTTGCGAGCGGTGGCACGGGCACTCGAGATCGACCTGCCCCTGGCGCCACGCTGGCGCGGTCCAGAGCTCGACCGTCTGCTCGATGCCGAGCATTCCGCGCTGGTCGAGGCGGCGGCCATGGCATTCGACCCGTCAGCCTGGACGCTGGCGGTCGAGTGGTCGTTCAACCACTTCGGTGAGCGCGGCGCTGTGGACCTTCTCGGTTGGAACGGGAGGCGGAGCGCCCTGGCGGTGATCGAAGTCAAGTCGCGGATCGTCGACGTGCAGGACTTGTTGGGCAAGCTTGATCGGAAGGTGCGGGTTGCACGCGAGCTGCTCCCTGTCGAGCGAGGTTGGGAGCCGCACGTCGTCGGCCGGATCCTCGTCCTGCCCGACACGTCCACGGCCCGCGAGGCGATCGTGCGCCTGGGCCGCACGTTCGACGCGAGCCTGCCGGCCCGGACGATCGAGACCCGGCGATGGCTGCGCGACCCCGTCCAGGACCTCGCATCGGTCTGGTTTCTCCGGACCACCCATCCGATTGGTGGCCCGAGACACCATCGCACCGCCGGGCGGCAGCCCGCCGCCTCGCCGAGCGGTGCGTCTGCGTGAGCTCGACGACATTCCACCGCAGTTGGTGTGGCCCCGCAGCCCGCCCAGAACCCACCAGCCCAGCTGGTATCTCGGCCTGACGGGCGCCCGCGGGATGGTTGGCACCAGCGCCGCTGGTGGCTCGGCGCGCCTGAGTGCTAGTTCTCCTGCCTCACAACGGTGAATAGTGCCGCGGCAGAGGAGAGGCGATCATGAGCGTGTCGTTCTGCCCTTGAGCGTTTGCCGCATTCGGGCGCGGCTGCTACCATCCGCCGGTCATAGAAGAACAAAGAACAAGCACAAGTTCGTGTACCGGAGGACCGAGTGCCGCTCGCGCGGGAAGAGAAGCAGGAG
>DATLVO010000059.1:0-11073 GCA_035577485.1 Verrucomicrobiia bacterium | reverse complement strand
GGTCGATCCGTCCCTCGGTTAGCCACCGGCGGCTGACGGCAGGCCCTTCAGACGCCCTCCCGGCCCGGTTTCTCGAACAGCGACCACCCGGGATGGTCAACGGCAAGGGTCGCGCGCGATGATCGCGTCGGTCGAGGGCCGCGTCGGCGCGGTCGCGTTCGATTCGGTCGTCTTGGAGGTCGGCGGGATCGGCTACCGGATCTTCGCGGCGCCGGCGATCCTCGTGACGGCTGTGCCCGGGTCGATCGTCAAGCTCTACACGTACCACCTCGTCCGCGAGGACCAGCAGGCCCTGTTCGGCTTCCGGTCGGCCGAGGATCTCGGCTTCTTCACGCTCCTCCTGACCGTGACCGGCGTCGGTCCGAAGGTCGCCCTCGCGATCGTCGGGTCGCGCCCGACGCCGGATCTCCAGCTCGCGATCATGGCCCAGGACCAGGCGGTCCTCGTCTCGATCCCGGGCATCGGCAAGAAGCTGGCCGAGCGGATCATCTTCGAGCTCAAGGAGAAGGTCGCCGCGGCGGGCATCGCCGCATCGACGGCGAGTGGCGCGATCGCGGGCGGCGGGGCGACAGAAGGCGAGGTCGTGGCCGCCCTGCAGGCGCTCGGGTATTCGCTCGCGGAGGCGCGCGACGCGTCGCACGCGGCGCTCGTCAACGCGACGATCGGCGGCACGCTCGAGGATCGCGTGAAGGCGGCCCTCCGGAGCCTGCTCCGGGAATAGCGCCAGCATCGGTTCGGGCGCGGCTCCCGCGGACGCGCCGCCGCGTCAGGGACGGTTGCCGGCCAGGGCGTCGGCGTGGATGCCGCGGGGATCGATCGAGGCGCGCCCGGGGCGCGCGGCGATGTCCGCGAGGGTCTCCCGGTCGAGAATCTCGAGCATCCCGTCGCGAACGTCGAGCATCACGTCGCGGAGGGAGCAGGTCGCCTCGTCCGGGCACGAGCAACGGCCGTAGTAGCGGAGGCTGACGCACGGCAGGGGAGCGAGGGCCCCGTCGAGGAGGCGGATCACGCGACCGACCGAGATCGTCGCCGGCTCGACCGCCATCCCGTAACCGCCGCGCGCGCCGAGCGTGGTCCGGACGATCCCGCCGTGCTTGAGGGTCGACATGATCTGCTCGAGGAACTTCGGCGGCAGGTTGTTCCGAGCGGCGAGCGTCGCGAGCGCGACCGGAGCCTCGTCGCCATGCCGAACGAGATCGACGAGGGCGCGGATCCCGTACTCGGATCGCCGGGAGAGACGCATCGCCGATCATTCTGGCAGCAACTCCTACCCGCGGGGTGGGGATTCCGCACGAGCCCGGGCCCTGGGCTGCCCGCCGCTCTGGGCCGCGTCCGTCCGCCAGCCTCTTGAACGCCCGGCGTTCCTACGGGCGGAGGAAGCCGTCGCCGTGCCGTCCGTTGGGGCGTTCCGTCGTCGTTTCGCTCGCTGGACGTTCAGGATGGCGGGGGACGGAGCCGAGAACACATGGCGCGCCGCTCGTTTGAACGCTGGGCGTTCGGACCGCGCGCGGGACGTCGGCCGGCCCGCCCGTCAGCCTGTTGCGCGTCCGGCGCGCGCTACGCCGGCCGGAGTGTCGCCGGGAAGGCCAAATCGAGCCTTCCTGCGCTCCGTTGCGCGCCCGGCGCGCCGAACGACGTCCGGAACGCCCTTCGTTCGCTGTCTTGCGCGTTCGGCGCGCAGTCGTCGGGCGACGCGCTGGACAACCCCACGAGGCGTTAGAACATCCGTGCGAAACAGCCCGCGACATGGTACATTCCGCGCGATGACCGACGATCTCTCGCGGATCCTCGCGCCGGACCTCATCGACGACACGGACAAGGTCGTCGAGGGCGCGCTCCGGCCACGGACGCTCGACGAATACATCGGCCAGCGCGAGGTCAAGGCGAACCTCTCGGTCCTCCTCAGCGCGGCGAAGGGCAGGGGAGAGGCCGCCGACCACGTCCTGCTCTACGGCCCGCCCGGCCTGGGCAAGACGACCCTCGCGACGATCATCGCCCGCGAGCTCGGGGTGAACGTCCGCTACACGAGCGGACCCGCGGTCGAGCGGGCCGGCGATCTCGCCGCGATCCTCACCGCGCTCGAGGAGCGCGACGTGCTGTTCATCGACGAGATCCACCGGTTGAACCGGGCTGTCGAGGAGATCCTCTATCCGGCGATGGAGGACTACGCGCTCGACGTGATGATCGGCAAGGGGCCGAGCGCGCGGAGCCTGCGCCTGAGCCTGAAGCCCTTCACGGTCGTCGGCGCCACGACCCGTGCCGGCCGGATCTCGAGCCCGCTCCGCGACCGGTTCGGTGCCACGTACCGGCTCGACTTCTACGAGGAAGATGACCTCGCGGCGATCGTCGATCGGTCCGCCCGGATCCTCGAGGTGCCGATCGACGACGCGGCCGCTCGGGCGATCGCCCGACGGGGCCGCGGCACGCCCCGGATCGTGAACCGCCTGCTCAAGCGGACCCGCGACCATGCCCAGGTCCACGGCGACGGCCGGGTCGACGAGGCCACGGCGAAGGCCGCGATGCGCCAGATGGAGATCGACGACGAGGGCCTGGATTCGACGGACCGGAAGCTGCTGGCCGCGATCATCCAGAAGTTCGCGTCGGGGCCGGTCGGCGTCCAGGCACTCGCGGCGGTCCTCTCGGAGGAGGTCGAGACGATCGAGGACGTCTACGAGCCGTTCCTCCTCCGCCTCGGGTTCCTGGATCGGACGCCGCAGGGCCGGATCGCGACCGAGTCGGCCCGAGCGCATCTCGCCAAGCAGGGCTACGAGATCCCGCCGCCGCGCCGGCCGGAGCCGGACATGGTCGGTCTGTGGGACGCACCGGTGGAGCCCGCCGGGGAGTGACCGGCGCCGCCCGTTTCGAGGTCCTCGTCCCGCAGCCCGCCGATCGCTCGACGCGCGGCCGCGTCGGCCGCCTCGCGTTGACCCACGGCGTCGTGGAGACGCCCCAGTTCATGCCGGTGGGGACGAACGCGACCGTCAAGGCGCTCCATCCGGCCGACCTCGTCGAGACCGGGGCGTCGATCATCCTCGCGAACACCTACCACCTCTATCTGCGCCCGGGCCACGAGCGGATCGAGGGCCTCGGCGGTCTGCACCGGTTCATGGCCTGGGACCGGCCGATCCTCACCGACAGCGGCGGCTTCCAGGTCGTTTCGCTGGGCGACCTGCGGGTCGTCGACGACGACGGTGTCACCTTCCGCAGCCACCTCGACGGGTCGACCCATCGGTTCACGCCCGAGCTCGCCATCGAGGTCCAGCAGGCCCTCGGGGCCGACATCGCCGTCGCATTCGACCAGCCCGTGTTCCCGAGCTCGGAGCGAGCGGTCGTTGCCGACGCGACCGAGCGCACCCATCGCTGGGCCGAGCGGTCGCTCGCCGCGCACGGCCGGCCGGACCAGGCACTGTTCGGGATCGTCCAGGGCGGCCTCGAGCCGGACCTGCGGGCCGGGAGCGCCCGCTTCGTCGCGTCGCTGCCGTTCGACGGGATCTGCCTCGGCGGTCTGGCCGGGGACGAGACGCCGGCCCAGCGCGAGGCGACGATCGACATCGCGGTGGACGAGCTCGTCGACGACCCGCGGCCGCGCTACCTGATGGGTCTCGGGTCGCCCGGCGACCTGCTCGAGGCGGTTCACCGGGGAGTGGACCTGTTCGATTCCGTGCTCCCGGCCCGGGTCGCCCGCAACGGCCAGCTGTGGGTCCCGGGCGGCCGGCTGAACCTCCGGAACCGGCGATTCCTCGACGACCCGGAGCCCGTGCAGGCCGACTGTCCGTGCCTCCTCTGCCGGACGTTCTCGCGGGCGTATCTGGCCCATCTGCTGCGGGCCAACGAGCTCCTCGCGTACCGGCTCGCGACTTGTCACAACCTGACCTTCACCCTAGACTTCATGGCCAGGATCCGCTCCGCTCTCAGGTCCGGAACCTTCCCCGCAGAAATGCCGGAACTGGCGTTGCGTGCCGGCCCAGCAAGCGGCAGTGCAGTCGCGGAGAAGTCCGCGTGAATGGTCAGTCGGTAGCCTGCGTCCCAACGCGGAGGAGCATGGATGGGCTCGCGAGATCGTCCCCACCGCGAAGCGAAGAAGAAGCCCAAGGACAAGTCGGGCCAGCCCAAGCTGACGTCGCTCTCGGAGCCGCCGCCGATCCAGGCGGAGCTGATCCGGAAGCCACGCAAGCCGAAGCCGGTCAGCGAGGAAGAGACCGACGAGGGTTGACGGCCCGAGGTCCCGCCCGGGAGCGTGACCTGTCGGTGCAGCCACCGATCGACAGGAGCGTGACGGACCCATGGCGTTGACCGGAGAACGGGCCGCGGACGAGCGGAACGGCGGAGATCGAGCCGGCGAACGGGCGGTCGATCGGGCGACGGCGGAGCGCGGCAAGGCCGTCGCGGCCGCGATCCTCGCGATCGAGAAGCAGTTCGGGACCGGCTCGATCATGAAGCTCGGCTCGGCCTCGATCCAGGCGATCGACGTCATCCCGACCGGTTCCATCGCCCTCGACCTCGCGCTCGGCGTCGGTGGCATCCCGCGCGGTCGGATCACCGAGATCTTCGGCCCGGAGTCGTCGGGCAAGACGACGATCTGCCAGCACGTCATCGCCGAGGCCCAGCGCCGCGGCGGCGTCGCCGCGTTCATCGACGTCGAGCACGCCCTCGACCCGGCCTACGCCCGGGCCTGCGGCGTGAACGTCGACGAGCTCCTCGTCAGCCAGCCGGACACCGGCGAGCAGGCGCTCGAGATCACCGAGACGCTGATCCGCTCGGGCGGCATCGACTGCGTCGTGCTCGACTCCGTCGCCGCGCTCGTCCCGCGGGCGGAGATCGAGGGCGAGATGGGTGACTCGTTCGTCGGAATCCAGGCCCGGCTCATGAGTCAGGCGCTGCGGAAGCTGACCGGCGCCGTGTCCCGCTCGAACACGGCCCTCGTGTTCACGAACCAGCTCCGCGAGAAGATCGGGGTGATGTTCGGGAACCCCGAGACGACGCCAGGCGGCCGGGCGCTGAAGTTCTACGCCAGCGTCCGCCTCGACATCCGCCGGATCGAGACGATCAAGACGGGCACCGAGTCGGTCGGCAACCGGGTCCGGGTCAAGGTCGTGAAGAACAAGGTCGCGCCGCCGTTCCGGGTCGCCGAGTTCGACGTGATGTATGGCGAGGGCGTCTCGAAGGAGGGCGGCCTGCTCGACGTCGGCGTGGCGATGAGCATCGTCAGCAAGACCGGCGCGTGGTTCACGTTCGAGGAGACACGCCTGGGCCAGGGCCGCGAGGCCTCCAAGGACTTCCTGAAGGCGAACCCGGACGTGGCGGCCGAGATCGACGGTCGGATCCGCGGCAAGATCAACGAGATCGAGCTGCCGGTCGAGGGCATCGAAGAGGCCGAGTGACGGAGGGCGAGCGCGAGCCCTGGCGCAGGAGCCGATCTGGGCGAGGGTCCAGAGCAAATCGTGAGAGCCCGGCGGAGCGCCGGGAGCGCCGGGCGACCGTCGACGATCCGGCCGTCGTGCTCGAGGCCGCGGCCCGGTTCCTCGAAGTCCGACCGCGGTCGGTGGCGGAGGTCCGGCGGCGGCTCGGCCAGGCCGGCTATCGGAGCGAGCTCGTCGAAGATGCGATCGTCCGCTTGACCGAGCTCGGGATGCTCGACGACGCGTCGTTCGCCCGGACCTGGATCGAGTCGCGCGACCGGGCACGACCGCGCGGCGAGATCGCGCTCCGCCGGGAGCTGGCGCTCAAGGGCGTCGATCGTGCCGTGGTCGACGAACTCCTCGACGAGCGGCGCGACGTGGGTGGACCGGCCTCGGCGGGCGGGGCGGACCTCGCCGCGGCGGAGCGCCTGCTCGCCCGGCATGAACGCATGCTTGCCCGCGAGACCGATCCGCGCAGCCGTCGCCGTCGGGCGTACGCCTTGCTCGCCCGGAACGGGTTCGATCCCGAGGTGAGCTCGGCCGCATCTGCTGCCGCGATCCGCGCCGCCGACCCCTCCGACCGGGACGAGGACGAAGCGAACGCAGAATCGCCGCGGCGCTGAGGCGCATGTGGCGGTGATCCACCGCACCACACCCATTGTGGCCGCAGGGCCCCGCACCCGCCCGCTCCGACAGCGCCGCGCCCGCCAGTCCCGGCTGCCTCAGGACGAAGGTCAGGGCGCAATCCGGCCGCCTGCCGCCAATACTCGCTCCCAGGGGCTTCAACCCCGGCCGACGTATGTCGGCCAGAACTCATCAGCTTCCCGGGGGCGAGGAGCGAAATCGGATGTTGCATCGACTACGGACCACCTGGATGGCAGGCGGGAGCGGCATGCTCCTCGTCCTGGCGCTCAGCGGCGCGGTCGCAGCGGCCTCGATCGTCGCGGCCGTCACGGCCCCGACGGTTCCGACGGCCCCGGTCGTGGCCGACACGAGCCAGACCTTCGTGGATACCAACGGGAATGGCATCGATGACCGTTGCGAAACGGGCGTCGTCGTCGCCGACCCGAGCGCCGCGGCTTCGGCCGAGGCGGCCGCCGACCTGAACGGCGACGGCACGATCTCGGTCTCCGAGGCAGCCCAGAGCGGCCGCGTCGGCGGCAAGAACTGCAACCACGGCGGCTATGTGAGCGGCGTGGCTCATGCGAGCGCATGCGGCGAGGCCACCTCCAGCGCGGACCCGTCCACGGTGCCTTCGGTGGATCCGTCGGCGTCATCCGATACCTCCGGCTCGGCTGCGCCGTGCACGCCGGACGCCTCCGAGGCCCCGGACACCGCGGATACGACCCCGCCCGTCTGCACGCCGGTCGTCGCTCCGTCGGCCGCCCCATCGGCCGCGCCGTCGGGCGCCCCGGTGGTCGACGAGTCGCCGAATACGCACGGCAAGACGGTCTCCGCCGTTGCCCAGTCCGATGCGATCGGTGGCAAGAACTGCAACCACGGCGGAGCGGTCAGCGCCGCCGCCAAGGACCACACCGCCCGGGATGCCCGCAAGGCGGCCCGGGATGCGCTGCGCGCGGCCCGGTTCCTCGAGAAGCACGGGAAGAATCACGCCGACTGAACCGAGCCGGAACCCGAACCCGAAGCGGCGCCGCGAACGCGGCGCCGCTTCTCGATTCCCGGCCCTTCACGCCTCGATCGGCCCTCGGTTGACCCGTTCCCACGGCGGCTCTACGCTACGTTGCGGAACCGCAATCTTTCGGGCCCGACGAGCGGGCCGATGAACGCATACGCACAGGTGTTGCCACCGCCGCCGGCCGGACCGTCGATCGATCGGCTCCCCCGGGACGGGCCCACCACCTGACCACGAACCGACCCAGCGCGGTCGGCCGTACCCGCGGCCGACCGGAGGATGTGAAGATGGAACTACCGGTCGTAGCGGCGATTGCCGTTGCCACCGCAGTCGGCGGCGTTGTCGTCGGCATGTTGGCGCGTGGGATGTGGGCCTCCCAGTCGATGAAGGCGGCCCAGTCCGAGGCCCGCCGGATCGAGGCCGAGGCCCGCGCCCGCCAGAAGGAGCTGATCCTCGAGGCGAAGGACGAGAAGCTCCGGATGCAGCGCGAGGCCGAGGACGAGGCCCGAAGCCGCCGGAACGAGCTGTCGGCCCTGGAACGGCGCCTCCTCCAGCGCGACGAGCAGCTCGACCAGCGGACCGACATGCTCGAGCAGCGCGATCGCAAGCTCCTCGAGCGCGAGCGCGACCTCGACAAGACCCGCGAGGACCTCGCGAAGGCCCACCAGGAGCAGGTCGACGCGCTCGAACGGGTCAGCGGCGTGTCCGCCGACGACGCCAAGGCACTCCTCCTCGAGGCCGTCCGCGAGGAGGCCGAGCACGACGCCGTGAAGCTCGCCCGTTCAATCGAGCGACGCGCCCGCGACGAGGCCGACGAGAAGGCACGCGACATCGTCGTCACGGCGATCCAGCGGGTGGCGGCTGATCACACCGCGGAGCACACCGTCACCGTCGTCCATCTCCCGAACGACGAGATGAAGGGCCGGATCATCGGCCGCGAGGGGCGGAATATCCGGGCCCTCGAGCAGGCCACCGGGGTCGACCTGATCATCGACGACACCCCGGAGTCGGTTGTCCTCTCGGGCTTCGACCCGGTCCGCCGCGAGGTCGCCCGCGTTGCGTTGACGAAGCTCATCGGCGACGGCCGGATCCACCCCGGCCGGATCGAGGAGGTCGTCGCGAAGGCGCGAGCCGAGGTCGACCTGATCATCCGCCAGGCCGGCGAGACCGCGGCGTATGAGGCTGGCGTGCCGGGTCTGCCGCCCGAGCTGATCAAGCTTCTCGGCCGGCTGAAATACCGGACGTCGTACGGCCAGAACGTCCTGAACCACGTCGTCGAGACCAGCCGCTTGGCGGCGGTCATCGCCGCGGAGATCGGGGCCGACGTCCAGATCGCGAAGACCGGCGGCCTGCTCCACGACATCGGCAAGGCCGTCGACCATGAGATCGAGGGTCCGCACGCCGCGATCGGTGCCCAGATCGCCCAGCGCAACAACCTCTCGCCGAAGGTCGTGAACGGGATCGCCGCCCACCACCAGGAGGTCGAGTACACCTGCCTCGAGTCGCCGATCGTGCAGATCGCCGATGCGATCAGCGCCTCACGACCGGGCGCCCGGGGCGAGACGATGGACGCCTACGTGAAGCGCCTCGAGGATCTCCAGGCGATCGCCGACAGCTTCCAGGGCGTCGAGCGGTCCTTCGCCGTGCAGGCCGGCCGTGAGGTCCGGATCCTCGTCCGACCCGACGAGATCGACGACCTCACCGCAACGCGTCTCGCCCGCGACATCGTCCGCAAGATCGAGGAGCAGCTGACCTACCCGGGCCAGATCAAGGTCACGGTGATCCGGGAGACGCGCGCGGTCGAGTACGCCAAGTAGCTTCGTATGGCTGAACCGCGCCCTTCCGAATCGGTGCCCACAGGGATGACCGGACGTGGCCTCCGGAGGCGACGGATGGCGCGGGTGATGATCATGAGCGCGATCCTTCTCGCCGTGCCGATGGTCGCCGTCCTACCGATGCCGCAACCGGGGATCGGCCCCATGGGCGTGGGGGACCCCGGGCCGCTTGGGGCGATCACCGTCGGCGCGGGGATCTTTGCCTATGTGGTCGGTCTGGCCTGGATGATCCGCATCTACCGAACGGATCCAGAGGCTCACCGGTCCTTCTGGCGCTCACGCCGCCACTGACGCGGCTCCTGCGACGGACAACGATTGAGCCGCGTCCTCAAGACGAGGACGCGGCCCAATGAGTGCACGTAGCCCGGTGGACGGTCGGAGCGTGACGGGCTCCATCACCAGACTGGGGATGATCGATGCTGTCCGGCGGTGTCCGCAACGGCGGAAGCGCATTGTGGGACGGTGGTGGTGCGCGGAGCAACTAGGGCAATGCACGTAGGACGATCGTCCCGGCGGACCCAGGACCCCGCCCCGGGTCGCACATCGTTGACGACACGCCCCGATCGACTGCGGCGGCCACGCGCGTCGGGTATCGTCCGCGAGTGTCTGACAGCGATCCTGCGAACCCGAGCACGACGCCGCCGATCGGGCGCACGCGTCCCGGCAACCCGACCAACGGCAACGCCCCGCGACCGCCGGGCGCCTGCCGAATCCTGATGATCGGCGACCTGATCGGGAAGCCCGGTCGCGTCGCCGTCGAGCAGCTGCTGCCGGCTCTGCGCGAGGAGCGGGGACTCGACTTCGTCACGGCCAACGGAGAGAACGTCGCCGGTGGGATGGGTCTCACCCCGTCGACCGCCGAATCCCTGTTCGCCGCCGGGGTCGACGTGATCACGTCGGGCAACCACATCTGGGACAAGCGCGAGATTTACCCGTTCCTCGATGCGAGCGATCGGCTGCTGCGGCCCCACAACTACGGGTCGAACGGCGTGCCCGGCCGCGGCTGGGGTGTCTACCAGGCGTTGGACGGGACCGACCTCGCGGTGATCAACCTCCAGGGCCGGACGTACATGCAGCCGATCGAGAACCCGTTCACCGACGCCGACACGCTCCTCGACGAGGCTTCCGAGCCCTTGCCGCCGGTCCGGGTCGTCGACTTCCACTGCGAGCTGACCTCGGAGAAGAACGCGCTCGGGCTGCACCTCGACGGCCGCGTCAGCGCCGTCGTCGGGACGCACACGCACGTCGTGACCGGCGACGAGCGGATCCTGCCCGGAGGCACGGCCTACCAGACGGATCTCGGGATGACCGGCCCGATCTGGAGCGTGATCGGCTTCGACCCGAAGACCGTCCTGCCCCGCTTCATCAACGCCCTCCCGACCCGCTTCGAGGTCGGCGACGGCCCGGTGATCTTCAACGCCGCCCAGATCGACATCGACCCGGCGACGGGGCGGGCCCTGGCGATCGAACGGATCGCCCGACTCGTCGAGGGCTAGGTGGCGACGGCCCGGCCGCGGGGCCGGCACGCCAGGCCGAATCCGCTGCCTCCGATCGGGGGAGGGGAGTCGGTCGTCGATCTCCACACCCACACGCTGCGCTCGGATGGGGTGCTCCAGCCGGTCGAGCTCGTCCGGGCTGCGGCCGAGGCGGGGATCCGGACCCTCGCGATCACCGACCACGACAACCTGGCGGCGTACCGCGAGATCGTGGCCGGCCGGATGGTCCCCGAAGGCATCGAGCTGATCCCTGGGATCGAGATCAATGCCCTGTCGCGCGGGATCCCGCTCGCCGACGGAGAGCTCCATATCCTCGGCTTCGGGATGGATCCCCTCGACGAGGCGTTCGAGGCGGCGATCGCGACCCAGCGGGCGGCTCGCCGGGTCCGGTTCGAGCGAACCGTCGCGCGGCTGCGGGAGCTCGGCCTCGGGATCGACGACCAGATCGCCCACGTCGACCTGAGCCGTGACGACGCCCTCGGCCGGCCGACGATCGGTCGGGCGTTGATCGCCGCCGGCCACGCAAGCAGCGTCGAGGACGCATTCCAGCGGCTGATCGGCTGGGGCCGGCCGGCGTTCGTCCAGCGCGAGGGCATGGGTCCACGGGACGCGATCGAGGCGATCGTGCGCGCCGGCGGCGTGCCGGTGCTGGCCCACTTCTCGGAGGCTCCACGCCAGGTACCGCTCCTGCGCGAGCTCAAGGCCATCGG
>DATLVO010000058.1:0-18879 GCA_035577485.1 Verrucomicrobiia bacterium | reverse complement strand
TACCAGTTCAGCAGCTCGACCTACTTCGCCGACGGCTACGGCCAGTACACGACCGGCGCCGGCTGGACCGGCTTCGACCAGCCCGGCGGCTCGACGAACAACACGAACGCCGACCTCCAGTTCCTCTTCCGCTGAGGGGCGGGACTCCGGTGATCGTGGTTTCGGCCCGCCTGTGACGATGGGCAATGTCCCCTGGTTCTGGCCCGGGGTCCTGATCTCGGTCGTCGTGGGATTCGTCGCTGCCCGTCGCCTCGCGCGGGCGCTCGAGATTCGAGCGCCGCACGCCGCCGTCCTGGTCATCTCGCTCGGCGTGATCGTCGCGGCCACGCTCACGCCGCTCCGGGATGCGCTGGTCTCGGGCGCCGTCGGGAGCGGCGTGTGCGACCTGTCGCGGTTCGGGCCACCTCCGTTGCGGGACCTGATCCGGCTCAACGACACGACGCTGAACCTCGTCCTCTTCGCCCCGCTCGGCGCCGCCATCGGTCTGGTTCCAAAGGGCCGACAGCGGGCGGTGCTCCTCCTGCTCGCGGCGCTCCTGCCCTTCGGCATCGAGACGACGCAGCTGCTCACGCCGGTCCTCGACCGCGGCTGCCAGAGCGCCGACGTCGTCGACAACCTGACCGGACTGGCCGGGGGGTTTATCGCGGCGACCCTGTGGCGGATCTTCGGTTCCGCCCGCATCCGGCGTCGATCCCCGGAGACGCGCAGCCAGCGCGATCCTTGACCGCGAGCCCGTGGGCGAGGCCTCAGGCCGCCGAGGTGCGCGTGACCAGGAACGCGCGGACGTCGTCGTTGTACTGGAGCGCCGGTAGCTCCTCGGCGGTCATCTCGGGATGGACGACCAGCCACTCCTCGAAGGCGGCTCGCTCGCCCATGCCGCGATCGGACACGCCCGCCGCCGCCCAGTCATCGAAGTAGATGACCGTCTGGTCCGTGATCAGCGGAGCGCAGAACTCGAGCGCGAGGCGGGTCGACGCCCCGAGGACGCAATCGACCATCACGACGGCGGCCTGGGTCAGGCCGATCCGCTGCCGGGTCTCCGCGGTCAACGAGTCCTCGTACCAGCCGGGGACGAGGTCGATCCGCTCGAGCGGCACCCCGAGTCGCTTCAGGTTCGTCCGGGTGAGCTCGACATCCGAGTAGAGCTGGCCCTCGTGCCAGCGCTTGTCGTCCTGTTCCTCGACGCCCGCCGGCATGCCCTGGAACGAATCGAAACCCACGAGGCGAAGCCCGCTCGCTCCGACCCGGGTGGTCGCCCGGTACATGCACGCCATCGACGTCCCGACAAAGACGCCGAACTCGAGATACGTCGCGCCTGCTCCGCCGACGGCAGGGCCCATCAACCGGAGGGCCGCCTCGAAGCTCCGCTGCAGCTCCTGCTCCGGGACGAGGGTCAGGCCGTGCATGTAGCCCGTCCGGACCTGGAGCTTCCCGAGCCACAGCCGGGTCGACGGCGGCAGCCGGTGGACGAGGCCGGTGATCGCCCAGCGCAGGTGGAGCAGGTCGGCAAGGCGGACGGCACCCCCGAGAAACCGTCCGGTGATCGATTGGGTCACGGCGAAAGAGTAGCAACCGGAGGCGGTCGTGAGCCCGCGAAGGCCCGGGCGTTGCGCACGACGCGTTGGCCGAACGCACCGGAACGCGCCGGCCTCCTCGTTCGCGATCCGCAGCGAAAGCCCTATGATCCGCGAGCCTCCGGACCAGCCGACGGAGGGCGCGGCGACCACAGGGCGGACCCGACGGACAGATGACCGACACGGACAGGCTCGACGACACGCTCCGGAGCGTCCTCATGCTCCCCGCCGACGCGGACCTTGCGACCCTTGCCTACGGCGGGACCGAGACGTGGGACTCGGTCGCCCATATGCAGCTCGTGCTCGCGATCGAGGAGACCTTCGGGATCACCCTCGCGGCCGACGACGTCGTGGCGATGAGCGACTATCCGGCGGCGACGCGAATCCTCCGCGATCACCACGGCCTCGCCCTCGACCGCTGAGGCGACCGTGACGCTCCAAAACGGTCGTCCGGGACGCGGGCTGCTGTCTCGTGGCGCTCCGGATCGGTCGGCGCTGATCGATGCATCCACCTCCGCAATGGTTTCGTACGGCGACCTCGATGCCCGGGGTCGGGCGTGGTCGGCCCGGCTGGGCCCGGCCAGGACGCTGCTCCTCCTGGTCTGCCGGAACGACCTGTTCACGACCGTCGCCTACGCCGGCGCATTCGAAGGCGACCACGCGGTGGCGCTCCTCGATTCGCAGGCGTCCGGCCCGTCGACGGCCGGTGTCGTGGCGGCGTATCGCCCTCCCTGGATCGCGGGGCCGATCGGCCTGGGGGAGCAGCTGGCGGACAACGCCGTGCCGGTCGCGTCGGTCGAGGTCGTCGAGGGCGGTGAGCTGGTTCGGACCGGCTACCCCGCGGAGATCGACCTCCACCCCGACCTCGCGGTCCTGCTCGCCACGTCCGGCACGACCGGAAGCCGCAAGTTCGTGCGGCTCAGCGCCGCGAACGTCCTGAGCAACGCACGCTCGATCGTCGACTATCTCGGACTGTCGCCGGACGAACGCCCGATCACCTCCCTGCCGCTCCACTACTCGTTCGGGCTGTCCGTGCTGAACAGTCATCTGGCGGCCGGCGCAACGGTCGTCGTGTCGGCCGCCAGCGTCCTCGAGCCGACGTTCTGGACGACGTTCCGGGAACAGGGGTGCACGAGCCTGGCCGGCGTGCCGTTCACGTTCCAGATGCTGGAGCGGATCGGGTTCCGCGAGATGGACCTGCCGTCGCTCGGGACGCTCCAGCAGGCGGGCGGCGCGCTCGATCGCCGTCTGACCGAGCTGTACAGCAGCCACATGGCCGACCGGGGAGGACGGTTCTTCGTGATGTACGGCCAGACCGAGGCCACGGCGAGGATGGCCTACGTGCCCCCCGATCGGATGCCGGAGAAGCTCGGGTCCGCGGGGATCGCGATCCCCGGCGGTCGTCTCCGGATCGAGACCACCTCCGACGAAGGCGGTCACGGCGCCGGGTCCGGCGAGGTCGTCTACGAGGGACCGAACGTCATGATGGGCTACGCCTCGGAGCGCGACGACCTGGTGCTCGGTGACGAGCTCAACGGCGTGCTCAGGACCGGCGATCTCGGGTACCTGGACGACGACGGCTTCCTCTTCTTGGTCGGCCGAAGCAAACGGATCGCGAAGGTGTTCGGGCTGCGCGTGAACCTCGACGAGCTGGAGGCGGTGCTGCGCCGGCACGGTCCGGCGGCCGTGGTCGCGGGACAGGATTCGATCTGGGGGTTCTGCGAGTTCGGGACGGACGAGAGCGTTGCCGCGCTGGCCCTGGCCGTCGCTCGCGACTCCAAGATCCACCATGGCGCCGTCCGATTCCGACGCGTTGCGGCCATCCCGACGACCTCGTCGGGTAAGGTGGATTACCGGCAGGTCGAGCGATGGGTTTCGAGCAAGTAGACTATTTCGAAGCCCGCGGCCCCGTCCGGATCGCGCAGTGACCGATGTGCTGCACGATGTCGACGACCGACGAACGCGTGACGAGCAGCACGCTCGAAGCGATCGCCGGGGTTCGCGATCGGCTCATCGAATCTCAGGAGCGATGGAGTACCCGGCGGCCATCCGTGAACGCCACCGACGATCGCGCGGCCGGATGCCGCGTCCGCCTGGGCTCGACTGGATGACCGGCGCCGATCTTTCGGAGGGCGTCCAAACGATGCACGAAGTTGCCGGCTATCGGCTTCGGCGGCCAGAGCCGACCGACGTGCCGGCGCTGTACGTCCTGAAGAACGATCCGGGGATCGCATCGATGCTCGCCGGGTTCTCGACCGGGTACTCGAGGAAGGATCTCGAGGAATGGGTCGAAACCCATCGCGTCGCCCCCGACGAGGCGCTCTTCGTCATCGCCGACGCCGATGACCGGGCGATCGGCCACGTGGGCCTGTACAAGATCGACCATCGTGTCCGGTCGGCGGAGTTCGCGATCGTGATCGGCGACCGATCGGTCTGGGGCCGGGGGATCGGGCGCGCCTGCTCTCGCTTCGCGATCGAGTACGGTTTCGGCGAGCTCAACCTTCGTCGCATCTCCCTCCGCGTGCTCGAGACGAACGAACGAGCCGTCAACCTGTATCGCTCGCTGGGCTTCGTCGACGAGGGGCGCCTCCGCCAGGCACACTGGCAGCACGGGACGTTCGTCGACGTGCTCATCATGGGCCTCCTGATCGAGGACTACCGTCGCGATGGGCCCTGATGACCACGCCGAATTCGGATCCGATTTCCATTGGCCCGAAGTCGGCAGGGCGCCGCGTCCGTCGCTGAACGACTACCCCTGGGGCTCCGCCGCGGCCCTGTTCGGTTCGGGTCGCGATGCGGTGCGCGTCCTCGTGGCGTGGGGAGCGAAGGAGCACGGTTGGCGCCGCGTCTGGCTCCCCAGCTACTACTGCCAGGAGGTGCCCGCGGCGCTCCATGAGCTCGCGGCCGCCGGCGTCGAGCTGTGCGCCTACCCGGACGCGCCCGACGGCGACGAGCCCCGTCTCGATGAGCTCCGGCTCGGGCGTGGCGACGTCGTCGTCGTGGCAAACCAGCTCGGCGCGAGACGCCGGCCGGCCTCGCTGGATGCGATCGCCTCCGAAGCGACGATCGTCGAGGATCACTCCCACGATCTGGGCTCGCCCTGGGCGGTGAACAGCAGGGCCCACTACGCGATCGCCTCGCTGCGCAAGACCCTGCCGTTGCCGGACGGAGGCGTCGCCTGGTCGCCACGGAGCCTGGCCCTTCCTCCCGAGCCGCCGCTGACCGACGTCCACGCCGAGGCGGCGTTCGCCCGGCTCTCTGCGATGGTCCTCAAGGCCCGGTATCTCGCGGGTGATCCCGTCGACAAGAGCGCCTTCCGCGAGCAGGCGGCGAGCGGGGCGATCCACATCGCCGACGGATCCCCATCGGGGATCTCGCCGGTGTCCCGGGCGATGCTGGCCACGTTCCCCGTGCGCTCCTGGCGGCAGGCGCGGCGCAGGAACTACCGGGCCCTCCTCCGCGCGCTCGGGCCGATTCGGAAGGGGCACGTGATCGAGCCGCCGCGCGGGGCGGTCGCGTTCGCGCTGACGCTGGTCCTGAACACGGCGGACGAGCGCGAGGACGTCAGGTGCGCCCTCATCGCGGCGCGCGTCTACCCCGCGGTGCTCTGGTCACTCGACGAGCCGGAGATGGCGGGCATCCCCGCTGAGCACGTGGATCTCGCCAGCCGGGTCCTGTCGATCCATTGCGATCATCGATACACGGCCGCGGACATGATCCGCGTGGCCGAGATCGCCAAGCCGCTCCTCGGGACCTGAATGGAGGTCGACCTCGTCGACGACCGCGCCCCAGCGTGGGGCGCGTTCCTGAGCGACATCGATCACGACATCTACCACCTGCCGGGCTACGTCGCGTTGTCGGCCGCCCGCGAGGCGCCGCAGGAGCGTCCGGAGGCGCGCGCCGTCATCGCTCGCGATGGCGACCGGGCGATGCTGCTGCCGCTGATCATCCGGGACGTCGAGGAAGCGGGCGGCAGCCGCGACGCGGTCTCCCCGTACGGCTATCCCGGCCCGCTGTTCCGGGGCGACCCCGACGCGGCGTTCATCGCCAACGCGTGCGCGGCAATCGTCGTCCGGCTTCGCGACGAGCGCGTCGTCTCCCTCTTCGTCCGCACCCACCCGCTGCTGAACCGGGACGTGGACGGGCTGGCGTCCGCGGGGACGATCGTCGAGCACGGCGAAACGGTCTCGATCGATCTCACGGCCTCGACCGAGGCGCTCTGGAACGCCACCCGGTCGGGCCATCGCAACGAGATCAACCGGGCGATCCGATCGGGTGCCCGAGCCTACCTCGACGAGGGATGGACCCACGAGTCGACGTTCGTCGCGCTCTACCACGCCACGATGCGCCGCCTCGGCGCGAACGAGCGCTACCTGTTCGGTGCCGACTACGTCCGAGCGCTCCGGGCGGTGCTCGGGCCGCGACTCCATCTCTGCGTCGTCGACGTCGACGGCGCGATCGCAGCGGCCGGGCTGTTCACCGAGACCTGCGGCATCGTCCAGTACCACCTGTCCGGAAGCGATCCGGCGTTCTCACGGCAGTATCCGACCAAGTTGATGCTCGACTTCGTCCGAGGGGTGATGAAGGAGCGCAACGACCGGGTCATGCACCTCGGCGGCGGCCTGGAGGCCGCGGACGACTCGCTGTTCCGGTTCAAGGCCGGGTTCTCGAACCAGCGGCAGCCGTTCCGGACCTGGCGGGTCGTCGTCGACCCCGATCGCTACGCCGAGCTCTGCCGCGCGACGTACCCGGAAGCCGACCCCGCCGACGCCACGGGTTTCTTTCCGATCTACCGACGCCCGGATCAACGACCCATCCCGACCCGATAGGCGACGCTTTCTCGGAGACGCCCGAGGTCGTCCAGGGCGTTCAGGCGGCGAGAGACGCGCCAGTGGCGCGGATGGACCAGGAGATAGATGACCGATTCGCCGCGGTCGATGGCCGCGAGTGGCGTCTCCGGGAGCCAGTAGCGGGGATGGAGGGTGTCGGAGTGCCGGCTCGTGACGTGGCCCATCATCGCCTCGTCGTAGGTTTCGAGCTCGATCCCGGCCTCCCGCCGGAACGCCTCGTCGGTGAGGAAGAACCAGTTTGGGATCCCGAGCCGGCGGTTCACGAAGTCGCCGTGGGAGGCGACGATGTCGATCGGCAGGCCGGTCTGCGCCCGGAGCGACGCGAGGTTGCGAAGGAAGTCACTCCGGATCTCCTGGAGGTGATCGTCGATCGCCGAGCGGCTCCGCAAGCGGTGCCGCTTGGCGACGGTCGCCAGCTCCTCGTAGTGGTAGCTCGCGTGGCTGCCGGACCCGGCGATGGCTTGCATGAGCGGGACGTCGAGCGTGGACAGTCGGAAGAAAAACGATCCGCCCACGCCGAGGTCCCGTTCGATCTGCCACATCCGGCGGCCCGTGCCCGGATCGGTGTCGATGTCGTGGCGGAGGATGACGGTGCGTTGCCCGGGCGCCCCGCCTGCGGCGTTGAGCCGGTCCCGGTACTGCTCGATCGAGACGACGTCATAGCCGGCTTCCACGAAGGCGCTCAGCAGCCGGCGGAACGTCGGCAGGCGCGACGGCATCAGGAAGTCGGCGTAGATCCGGTTCAGGGCCGTGCCTGCCCAGCTCGTCATGTTGTGGGTCTCTCCAGCCATCGGGCCAGCGGCGATCGGCAACAGAATGACAGACCGCCGGGGCGCGCCCGGCGTGGCCGATCCCGCTGGTAGCATCGCCCGATGCCCGAACCCCTCCTCCCGACGACCCTCGCCCGCCTTGGAGTCCCTGAATGACCGTGGGCAGGCCGCTGCAGATCGGGATGGTGGTCTACGGCGACATCACCCACGACAGCCGGGTCCAGCGCGAGGCGAACTCCCTCGCGGAGGTGGGCCATCGCGTCACGCTCTTCGCGCTGGCGGGTTCGCGGGAGCAGATCCCGACGCTCGACGCCCGCATCGAGGTAATCATCCGCGCCCCGACCAGGGGGGCGGTCGTTCCCGGGTCGCCGAGCCCGTTCCGCTCGTCCTGGGGCGGCTCTCGGGTCCGGAAGGCGATCGACCGCGTCGGATGGGTCCTCGGCTACGCGCGGAACCTCCGGGCGTGGGGCCGGACGGTCGTCGCGGAGGCGCCGGCGATCGACGTCTGGCACGCCCACGACTTCGCCGGCCTGGTCGCGGTCGCGGGATCGATCGGCGATGGCCCGGCCCTCGTCTACGACGTCCATGACCTGTTCGTCGAGACGGGCACCGGCTCGCGCCTACCGGGCGTGCTTCGCCGGCTCATCCGCCGATACGAGCGCCGCCTCATTCGTCGCGCGAGCCTGGTCGTCGCCGTGAACCAGCCGCTGGCCGACATCGTCCGGGAGCGCTCCGCGCCGCGGTCGATGATCGTCGTCCACAACTGCCCGCCACGCTGGACGCCCCCGGAGCCGCGGCCCGACCTGATCCGGGCGGCGGCCAGGATCCCCCAGGACGCCCCGGTCATCCTGTACCACGGGCTCCTGAGCGCGAATCGCGGACTGGACCGGCTGACGGAGGCCATGCTCGAGCCGGGCCTCGAGCATGCGCACCTCGCCGTCATGGGCTACGGCGAGCTGGCCCGGTCGCTGTCCGAGCTGGCGGCGGACCCTCGCTACGGCGGTCGGCTCCACGTCCTCGACGCGGTGCCACCCGTTGATCTCCTGCCATGGGTCGCGTCCGCTGACGTCGGGTCGCTGGCGATGCCGCGGGCGTCGTTGAACCTGTTCATCTCGACCCCGAACAAGCTGTTCGAATGCCTGGCCGCCGGGACGCCGGTCGTCGTGAGCGACTTCCCGGCCGTGCGTGACATCGTGATGGGAGACCCGCTCGCGCCGCTCGGCGCAGTGTGCGAGCCATCGAGCGTCGGGGACGTCGCGCGAGCCCTGCGCGAGATCCTGGCCCTCGAGCCCGTCGGGCGAGCCGATCTCCGACGTCGCTGCCGCATCGCGGCCCGCGAGCGCTGGAACTGGGAGACGGAGGTCGGCCGGCTCGTCGCCGCCTACGAGGGTTTGGCCGCGCGATTGTCGAGGGACACGTCACGCGGTGATGGCCTCCGCTGACGAGGCTCCGCGGGCCCAACGGGTGGAGGAGGCCGGCGGCCCGATCAGGGAGCGGACAGGTCCTCGGGGATCAAGATCGGTCCGGCTCCGCGGAGTGAGGCCCGCGCGCGGAAGCCTCGGATCACCAGGACCGGCAGCAACCACGAGCTCGTCAACAGGGCCGAGAGGATCGGCGCGACCAGGGCCGCCACCTGGCCCAGCGGCGCGGCCAACACGAAGACGAGGGTGATGCTGATCACGCTCTGGAAGAGCAACACGGCCGCGACGGTGCCCGCGCGGCCCAGCCCGAACAGCATCGACTGGGTGAGATTCTCGAGCGAGAGCGTGACAATCAACCCGCCTGTTGCGAGGAGAATCTCGAATGGGAGCGAGATCCGGCCGCCGGTCCACACGCCCACGATCCGGTCACCGCCGACGATGACGGCAAGCGCCGCGGCGACGGCGTAGCCCATCACGAAGACGGTCGCCCGTCCGCCGGCCCTTGCGATCCAGCGGACATCTCCGCTCGCCGCGGCCTCGGTGATCGCTGGCCACAGCGGCACGATGATCATGCCAACGACGCTCAGGATCAGGGGCAGGCCGCGGACGACGAGCGCGACCTCAGCGACTTGGTTCGACCCGAGCTGCCCCGCGACGACCAGCAACCCGGCGTCGAGGGAGAGGAACGACGCCAGCGAGATCCCGGCGAACGCGAGGCCGCGCCCGGCGATCGTGGGGGCCTTCCGCCAGGAGACGTCTCGCGGGCCGCCGCGAAGGCTCGGCTCGAGACGCCGAAGGGCGATGCCGGACACGAGCTTTGCGAGGACCACGGGGCCGAGGGTCGCGAGCACCATCGCGGCGACGGTCGGTGCGAGGACAGCCGCGGCCACGCTCGCGAGGACGGCCGCGAGGGAGGAACCGAAGCTGAGCAGGTTCGTCACGTACGACCGCTGGAGGCCGAGGAGTGCGGCATCGAACACGCCGCCGCTCATGGCGAGGCCGGTCGCGAGACCGGCAACGGCAAGCGCGATGTACTCCGCTCCGTCCGGCGGCCGGGTCACGAGCACGATCGTCACCAGCAGGACGAGGGTGACGAGCAGGACGCCGGAGATCGCCAGGGCGGTGACGAACGTTCCCCGTGTCCGATCGGAGACGGGCCGTGCGCTGTCCGATGCGATCCGCTCGGTGACGGGTCCGCTCAGGCCGGCGAATACGGAGCCGAGCCAGCCGAATGCGGACAGGGCGACCGCGAACTGGCTGTATCCGCCGGTGCCCAACGAGGCGATGACGATGGGGACGGCCAGGACCTGGTAGGCAACCGAGCCGACCTTCGACAGCGCCGAAGACAGGACGGCGGCGCGCAGGCGCCCGGCGCGGACGCGGGATCGCGCTTCCGATCCAGCCGATTCGTCAACCACGGTTGGGCTCAACTCCGTCGTTCTGCATCGGCACGTCAGGACGGCCGATCCCGCCCTGCTGGCGCTCCCTCGCGCCCTCGACCCGCAGATCGACGGAGTGGCTCCGGCTGCGGCGAGTGGGCATTGTACGTGGGCCGCCATGGGGACTCCGGTCCCGCGCCGCCCGGCGCCGATATACTCCGTCGGACTTCAGGACCGTCGCAACCGAGGAGCGTGCCGGGTTGGCCATGGACATCCGCATCGGCTGGCGCGCCCTTTGGCGCGCCATCGCGGCCGGCGTGATCGCTGCCGTGGTCGCGGGAGGCGTCGCGTTCGTCGTCTCGCAATGGCTTCCGAAGGGCTACAACGCCGAGGCGCAGGTCCTCGTCGGATCGCTGACGGCGACGACCACCGATGAGCTCGACACCTATCACCGCCTGGCGCAGACGTACGCCGAGCTCGCGACGAGCAGCCCGGTCCTCGAGCGGGTCGTCGGCCGCCTCGGCCTGAGCGATGACCCCGCGCGGCTGGCGACCAGGATCGACGTGAAGGCCACCAGCCAGGGGATCGTCGTGATCACCACGACGGCGGGGACGCCGACGGAGGCGTCGGAGATCTCGAACACCGTCGCCGACGAGGTGCTCCGCTTGGCCACGCCGATCGGGAAGATCACCAGCCTCGCGGAGGTCGTCCAACCGGCGTCTCCGCCCGATCGACCGGCCTCGCCGAACGTCCTGATCAACACCCTGATCGCGGCCTTCCTCGGGCTGGCCCTGGGCCTCGGCGCGGCCCTCGCGCTGGCGAGCCGGGAGGTGTCGACGGCCACGGCGAGGGAGATGTCGTCCGTCGCGTGGCCCGGCAATCCCTGAGACGGACGTCGCGACGTCCGGGTCGCGCGACCGGGTTGCAGTGGGCTGCGACGGGCGCCTACGATGAAGCGCTCCCGTCGGCGTCACGACGGACCGGGCATCGGGCGGGGAGGCGAGATGGCCGGAAGACGTCTCCAACGGATGGTCAAGCGCTTGCTCGACGTGGTCGGTGCCATCGTCGGCCTCACGATCCTGTCGCCGGTTCTCCTCGCGGCGGCGATCGTCGTCGGCCTCACGGAAGGCCGCCCGATCCTCTACCGGCATGAGCGCGCGGGTCTCAACGGGAAGCCCTTCACGCTCGTGAAGTTCCGGACGATGCGATCGGCCCGCCCGGACGAGGTCTGGTACCAGACCGATGCGCGGCGGGTCACTCGGCTCGGGCGTTTCCTGCGATCGACGAGCATCGACGAGCTGCCCGAGCTCTGGAACGTGCTGCGCGGCGACATGAGCCTCGTCGGACCGCGGCCGCTCCTCGTCGAATACCTCGGCTCCTACACGTCGGAGGAAGCCCGCCGCCACGAGGTGCGACCCGGTTTCACCGGTTGGGCCGCGGTCAATGGCCGCCACGCGGTCAAGTTCGAGGATCGCCTGAAGCTCGACGTCTGGTACATCGACCACTGGAGCCTGTGGCTCGACATCCAGATCCTCTTCCGGACGATTCCGCAGGTCCTTCGTCGGGCGGATGTCCATCCGACGCAGGAGTTCGGCCGGGTCGGCTTCCCGGACCGGTTCCAGACGGGCCTCGCGGAGGCGGCGACCAGGGCCGACAACGACGCCCATCCGCCCAGCTGACGAGCCTCGCCGGCCCCGGTGGCGGACCGCGGCGAGACGCGAACCCGGCTCGTGCCGTCAACCTGGATGGACGAGCGAGTCGATCAGCTCGCGGTAGTGAGCCTGCTGGCTGGCCGCCGGCAGCGAGCTGTTGTGGTAGAGCAGGACCGCATCGCCCTGCTGTCGCCGACACGTCGCCACGAGGGCTCGGCATCGCGCGGCGGCACCCTCGAGATCCATCGCGAGAAACTCGTCGGAGGCGGCGTCCATGAAGACGAGCGGCCGCTCACGCAGCGCGAGGGCTGTGCGGCCCAGTAGGTCGAAGACCCGGTGCTCGCGGCAGGTTCCGGATCGGAAGCCGTTGACCTCGGCGAAGCCGACGGTCGAATCGTAGGCGAGCCCCGCCGCTTCCTGGTGCCGCCAGGTCGTCGGGACCTCGAATCGGAGGTAATGCTGGCGAACCCCCCATCCGGCCTGATCGAAGCCGACCGCGTGGCAGGCATCCTGGAGCGAATCGAACTCCGTCCGCATCTGCTCGGCGGAGCGGTACGTGTGGTAGCTGGCGTGGAGGCCGATCTCGTGACCTCGCTCGTGGATCTGTCGAAGGAGCTGGAGCACCGGCGGGTCGGAGATCCTGTAGGAGCCGTCGTACTTCGGGTCGGTCGCCCCGGCCATGAAATAGAACGTGCTCCGGAGGCCGGCACGCTCGCTCGTCTCCATGAGCAGGTCGAACGTGTTGAACGGGTCGCGATCCACCCGCCCGGAGCGGGCGGACACGAACGACCGGACTCGCCGGACGGCAAGGGCCGGATCCCGGCGCCGGACGAGATCCCCGCCGACGGAGCGGGCGACCGTCGTCATCCCCTGACCGAACGTCGACCAGGCATGGTCGACGTCGTGGGTCGGCAGCAGCCGGAACGTCGTCTCTCGCCGCTGCAGCCCCGGCCAGAGCTCGAGCATGGCCGCCCACAGCCAATCGACGGACTCGTCGGCGATCGGACGGTCGACGAACCCTTCGGCCATCGCCAGGGTTGCGCTCAGCGGGAAGCGCTCGTGGACGTCGCGGGCGCGGAGGACGACCTCCTCGTATCGCGTCAGCAGGAAGAAGACGGTCCCGAGGATGTCGACCCCGCAGGCGATTCCGTTCGGCGTCGTCGTCCAGACCCGGCCGTCCGCGGCGGGTCGGCCGTAGAGGATCGGCAGCTCAACCGCGACGCGTCCCGGCACCGGTGCCCCGGGTGCCGCCGGCCCGACCGCGTCCGCGGCCAGACGCGACAGCGGACGAGCCGGCATCGACCGCTCGGTCAGCCAGTCCTCCTCCGGCGTCGACAGGAGCACGTCGGCGAGGCTGAGCTCGCGCTCGTGGGGATCGCCCAGGAGGCGGACGACCGTGTCCGATCGAGCCTCGAGGACCAGGTCGTAGTCCAGGCCGAGCCAGTCGGAGAGGACGACGTCGAGGACGTAGCGCCGCTCAGGCACCATCCGGTCCGGTGCCCGGACGAGCAGGGTCATCGATCGGCCTGCCGGCGGCGGCGGTCGCCCACGGGTCTCCTCTCCTGTTGGGGCGCACCCGGATTGGGCGGCGCGTCCGGTCGGGCATTGTCGCATCGGGCCGGTTCGGGATGGCGCCGGGTCCGCGCGGGCGCGGGCTCGCGACCGATGTTCCCGCCCGGGGCCCGCGTGTTCTCAGCGGAAGTAGAACTGGAGATCGCTGTTCTTGTTGTTCGTCGTCCCGCCGGGCTGATCGAACCCCGACCAGCCCGACCCGGTCGTGTACTGGCCGTAGCCGTCGGCGAAGTACGTCGACGCGGCGAAGTCGTAGTGGTCGCCGCGCTCGATCGCAACGGCCGAGTACGAGCTGTCGGCCGGCGCCGCCAGCAGCAGCTCGTACGGCACGCCGGCCTGGAGCACGATCGACGACGGGAGGTCCGCAGTCACCCAGACGGGCACTTCGCCGAGGGACGAGGCAGTGATGGTCGCCTCGGCAAGGACCGGGCCGTCGGCCGACTCGCCGACGCGCAGGGTCAACGGGCTCGCGCCGGCGAGCCGTCGGACGCGCACCGAGACCGTGGAGACGCGTCGAGCGATCGTCGGGATGAAGACCTCGCGGACGGCGTTCGTGCCCGAGATCTGTCGGGCCGCGTTGACCCAGACCTCCATGTAGCCGATCCCGGCGTGGATCCCGTTTTCGTATCCGAGGTCGAGGATCGGCGTCGAGCTCGGCCGGACGGTCCAGCCGTTGCCCTCGTCGATCAGCTGGGCCCAATCCAGGTCCTCGAGCGTGGGCTGGCGGGGCCTCGTCACCACCGAAGTCCACAGGCCGTTGATCGATACGAAGTTCGTCCTTGGCGACGGGTCGGTGTTCTCGAACTCGAGGTGGTAGAGCTCGCCGGCGACGAGCGTCGCGGGCGCCGCGAACCGGATCAGCGGCAGAAAGCCGCCGGTGATCGGGTTGCCCGGCGTGATCGTCGCCGTCGACAGGTCGGCTCCCGTCGGCACATGGTCCGGAGCGCCGCTGTCGCCCCGGAGCCGGATCGCGACGGTCCCGCCCGTGCCGCCGGCATAGCCGTCGCCGTCGACAAGGTAGACCCGGATCGTGCTGAGGGCCGCCGACTCGGTCGCGCGGAAGCGGTAGGCGGTCAGCAGGTTCGGACTCCGGCTCGAGTCCCCGCCGACCTGGGTGTTCGCGATCGCGTCCGCCCCGATCGCGGGGCCGTACGGCCCGTCGAGGATCGGCCCGGATGCCGATCGTGTGGAGCCGTCCGCCAGACCGATGACGAGGAGGGTCATCAGCACGAGCGGGCCGAGCCATCGCGACCGTGGGAGAGCGTCGTCGACCACGTCTCGCGAGCTCCTCAGGCTGGTCGGCAAGGCCGTCGAGGTCACCTGGCCGGAAGGTCTCGGCCAGCCGATCTGCCGGGTAGGCTATTGTCGCATCCGGCCGGACGGGCCGCGGGAGGCGGCTCGGATCCGCGTCTCGGGCCAGGCTGACTCGGCGGGGACGACGCCCCACCGACCGGGCGGAAGCGAGGGAGATGAGCGTCGACGCAACGAGGTCGCGGAGCCCGTCCCTCGCCGATTGGGCCGTGGTCCTCCTGGGATTGGGCCTGATCGCCGGTCTCCTCGTGCCCATCCTCGGGCCCAGGAACGTGGCCGTGCTGATCGGCGCCCTCCTGGCGATCGTCGCCCTGGTCGCGGCCCCCGGCCTCCTCCTCGGGCTGTACCTCCTGATCCCGTTCTACAAGGGCGCGGCGCAGGCGTATGTCCCGATCGATCTCTCGTTGATCCTCGCCGCGCTCAACATCCTGCAGATCGTCGCGTTCGTCATCGACCGCCCGCGGGGTCGGATCTCGCGGCTCGGCCTGGCCCTGTGGGGTGCGCTGGCGCTGCTCGTGCTCGGCGGCGTGCTCTACGCCCCGGATCAGGACCTCGCCCTCAATCGCGCGATCGACTTCTGGATCCTCGTGTTCGCCCCGTTGGCCGCGGGTGCGCTGCGGGTCGGGTCCGATCCGCGGTACGTCCGGCAGCTCCTCTGGACCATCCTCGGGATGGGAGTGCTCACGACCCTGCTGGGCGTGCCGTCCTTCTCGAGCATCGATCGCCTCACGGTCCTGGGGGCGAACACGATCAACGTCGCGGCGGCCGCCCTGCTCGTACCGCTCCTGGGACTGACGTTCGTGGCGCGCGACGGAAGTCCCCAGGTGCGGATCGCAACGATCATCCTGATCCCGGCCGCACTCATCGTTGCCCTCGCGACCGGATCCCGGGGCCCCCTGCTCGTCCTGTTGCTCGTGGCGATCCCGTCCCTCGTCCGCGGTGTCTCCCATCTTCGGTCGTTGCATTGGTCGCGGTCACTCGCCATCGCGGGCGTGGGTCTCGCGATCCTGGCCGTGGTGTCGGTCGCCTCGAACGACCTGCCGGCGCTCTCGACGAGTCGTTTCACCTCGCTCGGCGATTTCGTCCAGAGCGCAGTGGCCGGGGACCAGGTCAACGCGTCGAATGCCGACACGTCGTCCACGGCGCGCCTGAGCTTCTTCGACGCCGCACTCACGATGTTCAAGGAGCGGCCGGTCCTCGGCTTCGGGACGGCCGGGTTCGAGACGCTGAGCCATCGGTTGCTCGGCGAGGACGAGGCCTATCCGCACAACGCCGTGCTCCAGTTCGCGGCCGAGTACGGCGTCGTCGGACTGGCGCTGTTCATCGCGCTCGTCGTGCTCGGCCTGATCCGTCCCCTGCCGGATCGGGCGCGGCCGCTCCGGATCCTCTTCGCCTATTTCCTGCTGCTGGCGATGCTCAGCGGCGACATCCTCTCGGATCGGATGACGTGGGGCTTGCTGCTCGTGATGCTGGTGATCGAGGCGCCCGCCGTGGGCCGCGCCGTCGTCGAGGCGCCCCGACCGCGCGAGGCGGCGCCGGGTCTCGGCGCCGGCGCACCCGTCCGGTGAGCCCGGTGCTGGAGCGTCTGCGGCGGCGCTGGGAACGCAGCATGACCGTGCTCCGCGCGCCCCACGTCCGGATCGCGCTGCACGGCGGCGCCGAGGCCCGCGCCGCCTACCGCGCGTTCACGGCTCGGCATCGGGTCTTCAAGATGACGGCCGCGAAGCGCTGGGGGGTCGCCCTGGTCCGCCTCCCGGCCTCGTTCGACGAGTACCTGGCGGGCGGATCGATGGAATACCTCCGGCGACAGCGCCGGCGAGCCGAGAAAGCCGGCTACCGGTACGCGCGCATCTCGCCCCAGGCCCACCTCGACGCGATCCTGGAGATCAACCGCTCGACGCCGACCCGCCAGGGACGGGCGATGTCCGGCAGCTATCTCGATCCAGACCAGGTCGCCCGGGCGTTCGCAGAGGACCAAACCATCAGCGCGATCCTCGACGCGGGCGGACGCCTCCGAGCCTATGCGGACGTCCCCATCATCGGCGACGCCTTCGTCTACTCGCGGATCCTCGGCCATGCCGACGATCTCGAGCGCGGCGTCATGTACCTGCTCGTCAGCGAGGTGATCCGCGAGCACATCGAGGCCGCCGGCCAGGGGATCCCGACGCCGTCATGGGCGATGTACGACACGTTCTGGGGCGCCTCGCCCGGACTCGCCTACTTCAAGGAGCGGGCGGGGTTCCGGCCGTACACGGTCGACTGGGTCTGGCGCGATCGGCCGACCGGGTAGCGGCCGGCCGCGTCGGGCCGGCAGGTCCGACCTGCCGGCACCGGCCACGAGCGAACCCCATTCGAGCTCAGCGGAGCAGGAACTGGAGGTCGGCGTTCGTGTTGTTCGTCGACCCGCCCGGCTGATCGAATCCGGTCCAGCCCGAGCCCGTCGTGTACTGCCCGTAGCCGTCATGGAAGTACGTCGGCGCGGCGAAGCTGTAGTGGTTCCCCCGCTCGATCGCATGGGTCGTGTAGGAGGTGCCCGACGGCGTCGTGAAGACGAGCTGATACCCCTGGCCCGCCTGCAACGTCACGGCGGTCGAGAGTGTCGCGCTTGCCCACGTCATGCTCGTTCCGATCGACGCTGACGCGATCGTGCCCGAGGCGAGGACGGTGCCACCCGAGGTCTTGAGCTGGACGGCCAGGGCGCTCGAGCCGCTGACGCGCTTGAGCCGGATCGCGACCGAGGAGACGGTCCGGGTGGCGGCCGGGGTGAACACCTCGCGGACCGCGCTCGAGCCGGAGATGGACCGCGACGCCCTGATCCAGACTTCCATGTAGCCCATTCCGGCATGGACGCCGTTCGTGTAGCCCAGATCGAGGATCGGGGTGAAGGCCTGGCGGACGGTCCACCCGCTGCCGTAATTGACCAGCTGTGCCCAGTAGAGGTCGTTCAGGCTGGGCTGGCGCGGGGTTGTGCTGACGGACGTCCAGATCGCATTGACAGAGACGTAGTTGACCGTCGGCGAGCCGTCGCTGTTGCGGAAGACCACGTGATACAGCCGTCCAGCGGTCAGTGCTGCCGGCGAGGCGAATTTCACCATCGGCAGATAGCCGATCGCGATCGGGTTGCCCGGTCGGATCGATGTCGAGGCGAGGACCGTCCCCGATGGTCGATGGCTCGAGGTGCCATCGTCGGTCCGGATGGTGATCGACAGGGTCCCGCCGTTGCCACCGGAATAGCCGGAGCCGTCGATGAGATAGATCCGGATGGAGCTGAGGCTCGACGACGTCGTGGCTCGGAATCGATAGCTCACCGAGGCGTTCGTGCAGCGACAGTTCGTTCCGCCGACCTGCGTGTTGGCCAGCGAGTCGGCGCCGATCCCCGATCCATATGTCGACCCGGTGGCCGGTGCGGGTGCCGTCGACGTCGTCGTGATCGCCTTGAACCGGATCGGGATCGCGTACAGGTACGAGACTCCGTACAGCGAGCTGACGCTCCTCCCGTTGATCGCGCTGATCCGGTACCAGTAGCTGCTCGTGACCGTCCGGCCGTTGCACGTCGATCGCCAGCTCCCCCCGATGACCCGAGTGGTCACGCTCACGCGGGCGCCCACCTGGACGGTCGTCCGGACCGTCGCGCTCGTCGACGGACGGGTGCGCAGGCTTGCCCAGCAGATCGCCTGCTTGATCGTCGTCGCGCCGAGCGCGGTCGGCGGGTTCGACAGGCCGATCAGCGAGCCCAGCACGAGCGCCGCCATCGCGAGCGGGAGGATGGTGGACAGTCGGAGGCGGCTGGAGCGGCGTTGAATCGTCAGCAAGATCGAGACCCTCGTGTGTTCGGAGGTCCATCGTCCGCGCCGCCGACGGGCACGGCTATGGCTCCGTTGGACCCATCGGGCAAACCCGAAAGGGTGACAGGGTGTGACGGCGGTGACCGCCGGAAGGCGCGCATCGTCGGGCCGGGAGTCAGCCTTCTGGTGACGGACCTGGCTCCGTGTCTCTGGCTGCCGCGCGCGCCCGATGGGGGGTCGGGCTGGCGGTGACGGGTGGACGTCGACGCCGGAGCCGGCCACCCACTGGGGGGCGGCCACCCGCTGGGGCGGGGCGGCTTCGTCGAGCGGAAGTCGGTGGGGTGGATCGGGGTGGATCGACCGCCGACGCCGTCGTCCTGTGTTCGAGTCGTACCGTACCTCATGGTTGCCGCGGAAGGCGAATCGCCCCTCAGCGGAAGAGGAACTGGAGGTCGGCGTTCGTGTTGTTCGTCGAGCCGCCGGGCTGGTCGAAGCCGGTCCAGCCGGCGCCGGTCGTGTACTGGCCGTAGCCGTCGGCGAAGTAGGTCGAGCTGCTGAACTGGTA
>DATLVO010000057.1:0-7803 GCA_035577485.1 Verrucomicrobiia bacterium | reverse complement strand
TCGGCGATCTGCCCCTTGCCGAGGATCGGCCGGAAGGTCTCGCCGTCCGGTTGAGCGATCCAGAGGGCCACCGAATCGACGGCGAGGAGCGAACGGACCCGCTCGCCGATCTGGTCGAGAACGGCCTGGACGTCGAGGGTCGCCGAGATCTCCTGGCCGACCTCGGCCAGCGCGGCCATCTCGTCGCCGCGCCGGTGCGCCTCCTGGTACAGCCGGGCGTTCTGGATCGCGATCCCGACGTTGGCGGCGATCGTCGACAGAAGTCGGGCGTCGGCCTCGCTGAAGCGACCTTCCTGGGTCGTGCTCTGGACGCTGATCACGCCGATCGCCACATCGCCGGCGATGATCGGCACGCCGAGATAGGACTTCACGTCGACGCCGAGCTGGCTACCGCTGACGCTGGGAAAATCGGCGGCGCGATTGAGCAGAAGAGGCGCCTTTGCCCGCAGCACCTCCGTGGTCAGGCCTTCGCCAAAGGCGATCGCCTCCGGCTCGCGTCGGATACCGAGCTCGTAGTCGTAGGGGAATCGGATCAGGCCCGAGGCGACATCGTGCAGCGCGACGTAACAGGCGTCCACGTCGAACGTCCGGCGCATCTGCTCGCCGACGAGCTCGAGCAGGGGATCCAGGTCGAGCTGGCTCGAGAGCGCCTGGCTGATCTCGTTGACGGTCGCGAGCTCGGCCAGCCGCTGGCGCGTCTCGTCGATCAGGCGGACGTTCTCGAGGGCGACGCTCAGACTCGAGGCAAGCGTGGTCAGCAGCTCTTCGTCGGAGTCGGAGAACGCTTGATCGCGATCCAGGTTCTGGAGACTGATCGTGCCGCGCGCCCGGGAGCCGACCACGAGTGGCACGAGCAGGACCGACTTCGGCAGCTCGCCCTGCACGATCAGGACCCGCCCGCTCGCGACCTCATCCCGTAACGCAGCCTCGCCGACGCGCAACGGCTTGCCGGTGTCGACCACGGTCTTCCGGAAGCTCCGGAGCGGCACCTGGATGTTCGGGAATCGGACCCCCCGCTCGATCGTGTACCGAAAATCGAGCAAGCCTGTCTCTTCGTTGAGGATCGCGATGTCGACGATCTGGGCGTCGAAGATCTCCTGGATCTTGTCGCCCACCAGGTCGTACATCGTCTGCATGTCCAGCTGCTCCGAGAGCCCTCGCTGGACGTCGTTGATCAGGGCCAGCTCCGCGGCCCGTTCGTTCGTCTCGGACAGGAGCCGGCGGGTCTCGTCAAATAGGCGCGCATTCTCGAGGGCGACCGCGAGGCTCGAGGCGAGGGTCGTCAGGAGCCGGACGTCGGCCTCGGAGAACGCCTCTTCCTGGTCGAGGTTCTGGAGCGAGATCCTGCCGCGGGCATCGTCGCCGACGATGAGGGGGGCGACAAGAACCGCCTTGGCCGGCTCCCCCTGCACGACCACGGTCGACAGGCCGTGCTCCTCGAACCACTGGGTGAGGTTGGCGTTGATCAGGATCGGGGCCCGCGTCTCGATCAGGACCTTGCTCAGGCCGCGGATCGGCGTCGGCTGGTCGGGAAACCGCACGCCACGCTCGATCGTGTACGGGTAGCGAACGAGGCCCGCGGCCAGGTCGAAGATGCCGATGTCGACGACCTGGGCATCGAAGATCTCCTGGATCTTGTCGCCGACGAGGTCATACATCGCCTGGATGTCGAGGTTCTCGGTCAGGCTGCGCTGGACCTCGTTGATCAGTGCCAGCTCGGCAGCGCGCTCGTTCGTCTCGGTCAGGAGCCGCTTCGTCTCGGCGAAGAGGCGGGCGTTCTCGAGGGCGACGCCCATGCTCGAGGCCACGGTGCTGACGACCCGCTCGTCGCTCTCACTGAACGCATGAGCGGCGGTCTTTCCGAAGACGACCAGGCCGATGGCCTCGCTCCCCGAGAGGATCGGCACGCCCAGCCAGGACTCGCCGGGCGGGCTGTCGAGCGCGCCCTCCAGGTAGGTCGCGGTCACGGATCCGGCGCCGACCTGCTCGTCATAGGACCCGAACCTCAGCGGGCGGCGGGTCCGAACGACCTGCGAGGAGAGCCCCGCGCCGAGCTCGAGCGGATCGCCGTGGACCCGGCGCCCATGGTCCAGCTCGAACGGGAACGAGATCAGGTTCGTCGACTTGTCGTAGAGGCCGACGAACATGTCATCGGACTGGAACATCGCTGCGAGCCGCTCGCCGACCACCTCGACGATCGCATCGAAGTCGAGCTGCTGCTCGAGGGCCGCACCGATGTCGTTGATGACGGCCAGCTCGGCGTTGCGCTGCTCGGTCTCGGCCAGCAGGTGCTTGGTCTCCGCGAACAGGCGGGCGTTCTCGAGAGCGACGCCCATGCTCGAGGCGACGGTGCTGACGACCCGCTCGTCGCTCTCGCTGAAGGCGTTCGGTGCGGCCTTGCCGAACACCACGAGGCCGATCGCCTCGTTGCCGGCGAGGATCGGGACCCCAAGCCAGGACTGGCCCAGTGGCGACTGCTCGCCTTCCTGGTACGCCGGAGCGATGGCTCCAGCGGCGACCTGGTCCTCGAACGCGCCGAAACGGAGCGGTCGGCGCGTGTCGATGACCTTGGATGAGAGGCCGCCCCCGCGCTCGATGGGCTCTCGGTGGACCCGATGGCCGTGGTCGAGGTCGAAGGGGAAGCTGATCAGGTTCGTTGCCCGGTCGTAGAGCCCGATGAAGAAGTCATCGGATTGGAACATCGCGCTGAGACGCTCTCCGACGACGTCGACGATCGCGTCGAAATCGAGCTGCTCCTCGAGCGCCGCCCCGATGTCGTTGATCACCGCGAGCTCGACGTTCCGCTGCTCGGTCTCCGCGAGGAGGCGCTTGGTTTCGTCGAACAGGCGGGCGTTCTCGATGGCGACGCCCATGCTCGCGGCCAGCGTCGAGAGGAGCCGCTCGTCCGATTCGGTGAATGCGTCCACCTCGAGGCGTTCGAGCGCGATGACGCCAGTCGCCCGGTCGCCGCTGAGGATCGGGACGCCGAGGAAGGACTCCGTGTCGGAGCCGCCGACCTGGATCGCGCCAAGGCGGTTCGCCTCGGCGTCACTGCCGACCCGGACCGGCTGCTTCGTCTCGATGATCCTGGTGGTCAGGCCGGGTCCGAGGGTGATGGCATCGCGCTGTGTCCGGATCCCGGCATCCCACGCGTACGGGAAGCTGACGGCGTTGGTGGCGCGGTCGTAGAGCGCGATGAACATCGAGGTTGGTTCGAACATCGTTCGAACCCGTTCCCCGACCAGATCGACGATCGCCTGGAACTCGAGCTGGTTGGCGAGCGCGGTCCCGATCTCATTGACCAGCGCCGCCCGCGCCTCGAGCTCCGCGATCCGGGCCTGCAGGGCGTCCGGATCCGGCGTCTCAACGGACGTGGCGGCGATCGGCTGGCGCTTGGCGGCCACGTTGCTCCCTCTTGGGCGCAGCCGATCCCGGCGCGGCGCGCTCCGTCGAGTCGAGCATAGCGGCGGGCGGGCCGCCGCGCCGCTGCCTGCTGCTAGCTGCGCTCCAGGTATCGCTCGCGGTCCCAGTCGTGGACCATCGCGTCGTAGGTCTCCTGCTCGACCCGGGCCGCGTTCAGGTAGTGGTCGACGACGTCCTGGCCGAAGATCTCGACGGCGGCCTCGCTCTTCTCCAGCTCGGCGATCGCCTCGTACAGCGCCCTCGGCATCCGGGGAACGCCCTTCGCGACGTAGCCGTTCCCCTTGAACTCGTCGACGAGCTCGAGCTTCCGGTCGATCCCGTGGAGGCCCGCTCCGATCATCGCCGCGTAGGTCAGGTAGGCGTTCATGTCGCCGCCCGGGAAGCGGTCCTCGACGTGGAGTGCCGGCCCGTGGCCGACGAGCCGGAAGCCGGTCGTCCGGTTGTCCCGGCCCCAGACGATGTTGACCGGCGCCCACGACAGCGACGCGTAGCGCTTGTACGAGTTGATGTTCGGGGCGATGAAGATCGCGAGCTCGCGGGACAGCGCCATCATCCCGGCCATGAAGTGGGCCAGCGTGTCGGACATGCCGTAGGGCCGCTTCGAATCCGGGTCGTGGGTCATCGACCGGGACCCGTCCTCGTTCCAGACGCTCATGTGGAGATGGCCCGACGAGCCCGTCCAGGTGTGGTCGGGCTTCGACATGAACGTGATGCCCCAGCCGTTGAGGTACGCGATCTCCTTCGCCCCGTGCTTGAAGATCACGCTCCGGTCGGCCGACTCCAGGACGTGGTCGTAGCGGATGTTCACCTCGTGCTGGCCGGGGGCGGCCTCGCCCTTGCTGAACTCGATCGGGACCCGGGCCTCGGTCATCTGATTGCGGAGCAGGCGGTGGAGCGGCTCCGCCTTCGTGGCCTGGAGGAGGTGGTAGTCCTCGTTGTAGTAGCCGAACCGCTGGGGGATCCCCCAGCCGAGCTTCGCCGACTCCTCCCACGACTCCTTCAGCACGTAGTACTCGAACTCCGAGCCGGCCTTGACCGTCAGCCCGTGGTCGAGCGCGCGGGCGACCTGGCGCTTGAGGATCGTCCGCGGCGAGACCGGGATCTCGGCGTGGTCCTCCTCGGTGAACGTGTCGGAGAGCACGAGGGCGGTCTTCTCGAGCCAGGGCAGGACGCGGAGCGTGTCCCAGACCGGGTCGGCGATCCAGTCACCATAGCCGGTCTCCCAGTTCATCAGGGCGAACCCCTCGGGCGTGTTCATCTCCATGTCCGTGCCGAGGAGGTACGTGCAGAAGTGGGCGCCGTGGTCGATGACGCCGTTGAGGAACGCCTGGGCCTGGACGCGCTTGCCCATCAGGCGGCCCTGCATGTCCGTGATCGCGACGATCAACGTGTCGATCCGGCCGTCCCGGACCATCGCCTGGAGCTCCTGGAGCCGCGGGTGGTCGATCGAATGGTGCTCGGTCATCGGGGTGCTCCTGCGGACGGCAATCGGGCCGCGGACGAGAGACGGCGAGGGTCGGGCGATCGATGCCGGCCCGACCCTCGGAGATCGATGTCGCTCGCCCGGCGGTGCCGGGCGAGCGGACGGGCTAGGCCAGCTCGCTCGCCGCGTGCTGGAACTCGCGCTCCAGCTCGGTCAGCTCCGCTTCGGCGCCCTGGACCTTCGGGCCCTGGAAGTGGGCGCGGGCCCAGCCGAAGTAGTAGACGAGCAGGAGCACCACGGTCCCGACCATGAAGGGCCAGGAGATATTGCCCGACGTCGGGAAGCTGAACAGGACCATCAGGACGATGACCCAGAAGACCGCCACGTAGGCGATGGGCTTCGACCACCGGCCGAGGCTCCACACGCGGTGCGTCTGCCACTCCTGGGTCGTCGCGCCGAGGAAGATGACGACGCCGTAGGCCGCGTACAGGAAGATCGTGCTGATCGCGGTGATGATCACGATCGCGGTTCCCGTGCCGACGATGAACGCCGCCACGGTGAACAGCCACGCGACCACCGCCACGCCGGTGAGGGCATTTCCCGGCGTCCGGTAGCGAGCCGAGACGCGCTTCAGCCAGCCGGAGCCGGGGATCCCGTCGTCACGGCTGAATGCGAAGAGCATCCGGCCGGCAGCCGCCAGCGAGGCGAGGCCGCAGAACCACATCGCGATCGCGATCCCCGCCGACAGCACGCCGCCGACGAACGACCCGAGGTTGTACACGAGGATGTCGATCACGGCGACCCCGCCGCCGAAGTAGTACTGGCTGCAGGTCGTCGGGTCGCCCTTCGACAGGTCGGCCGGGAAGAGCGTGCTCAGGTCCGGGAGGTGGGTCGTCAGGGCCACGAGGAAGATGTAGCCGACGACCGCGCTCACCGCCACCGAGAGGAAGACGCCCCAGGCGCTCGACATCCGGGCGCCGACGGTCTCCTCCGCGACATGGGCGGAGGCGTCATACCCGGTGTACGTCCAGTTCGCGAGCAGTAGGGAGAAGAAGAAGGCGAGGATCACGGGATAGCTCGTCGCCGGGCCGTACTGGAGATTGACGAACCCGAGGTTGTTGTTCCAGCTGCCTCCCTGGTCGAGCGGCTGGATCTGGAACAGGTTCAGGCCGGACTGGTCGGGCTTGCCCGCCAGGAAGATCAGCACGACCACGACCGCGACGATCACGATGTGCCACCAGACGCTGACCTGGTTGAGCAATGCCACGAGGTTGATGCCGGCGATGTTCAGGGCGAGCTGGATCGCGAGGATGACGCCCATCGTGACCAGCTGGCCGTTGATGAACCCGATGACCACCGTGTTGAAGGTCCCGCCGAAGACCTTGTCGACGATCGTCGCGTTGATGAACCCGGAGGCCGCGTAGTCGATGCCGGCGACGATCGCGAACTGCCCGATCAGGTTGAGCCAGGCGGTCCACCAGCCCCAGTTCTTGTTCTTCATCTTCGAGGCCCAGTAGTACAGGCCTCCAGCCGTCGGATACGCCGACGCGAGCTCCGCCATCGATGCTGCGATGGCCAGGACGAAGACGGTGATCAGCGGCCAGCCGATCATGACGGCTGCGGTCCCCGCCCAGGCGAGGCCGTAGTCGTACAGGATCACGGCGCCGGTCAGGATCGAGATGATCGAGAAGCTGATCGCGAAGTTGCTGAAGCCGCCCATGGTCCGGAAGAGCTCCTGGGCGTAGCCCAGGCCGTGCAGGTCCTTGATGTCCTGCTGGACCTGCTGTTCCCGCGTGGCCATCAAACCCTCCTCATCGATCGATCCGCGCGACCCTCTGGTCTGCTGCGGATTCGGCCTCGTCTCCGCGAGGCGCGGTGTCGGCGGTGGAGACGGCGACCGGGTTCCCGGTCGCGGCTGACGCTGGGATGGGTGCTGCAATCAGGCCGTGTGCCGCGGTCCCCTCGTGACCGCGCGCGTCGTTCGGAGACCCTCCTTTCCGTCGGCGCCACTCCCGGCCTGCCAGGCGATTCCTCGACGCTGGCCGGATGATACGCGCGCCCACCATGCCCGGAACGCCTGTTCCACGGAGGGTTCTGTCGCCCGGACCGCCCGCCGGCGGCCGGTCAGAAGAGCATCGTCGTCCCGGTCGGGAACGTGAAGTCGAAGGCGTTCGGGGCGAGCGGCGCATCGGGGCCGAAGTCCGTGACCATCGCGTCCCGCGTCGGGACCCCGCCGATCGATTCGCGGAGCCGCAGGATCACGCCCTCGGCGCGGTCGACGTCGACCCGGATCCGGAAGTCGGGCCGGTCCGCGGCCATCTCGATCGTCCGCGGGTGATCGCACGCGATCGCGATCGTCTCGCGGCCGGCGACCTCGTCGAGCCCGAGGATCCGGCAGTCCCCGGTGGCCAGCACGTTCTGGCAGTAGCCGGCCGGGTGGACGAAGGTGTCCGGCAGCGTCTCCATCGGCAGAGCCGTCAGCGGGACATAGATGCGGGAGGTGCCGGGCAGGTCGCGCGCCTCCCGGCCGGTCACCCCCTGGACGGGCCTGCGCACGGGCCGCTCCGTGCCGAGCTTGTGGGGCGCCGAGTAGGTCCGGACGGTCTCGCCATCGGAGATCCAGATCTCGTAGTTGCCGGCCGTGCCCCGATGCGGCTCGGTCGTCGTCACCCGGGCGTCCCTCGGGTGTCGGAGGGCGACCTCGATGACGACGAGGTGCTCGCCGCGGGTCGTGAACGAACGCTCCTCGATCCGCATCCGCAGGGCATCGAAGCGCAGCTCGGCGTCGCGCATGAAGGTGAACAGGTCGGCGAGCGTGGGCAGCTCGTCCGGCGGGAGGGCGACGACCTCCGGGCGCGGCCGGCGACCGGCGGGGACAGGCAGATCCGCAGCGCGATCCCAGGGGCGTGTGGAGGTCATCGCTGGCGATTGTAGCCGCGGGTCTTGACAGCGATGCA
>DATLVO010000056.1:0-8810 GCA_035577485.1 Verrucomicrobiia bacterium | reverse complement strand
CATGGGGCGAGGATCGTGAACGTGATGCCGGCGTCGGCCAGGGCCCGCAACGTCGGCACGTCGACCGCGGTCTCGGGCAGCCACATGCCACGCGGGCGGCGGCCGAACCGGAGCTCGAAGTCGCGGGCCCCCCAGGCGATCTCCGTCCGGCGGTCAGCGGCCGAGGCGAGCGGCAGGATCGTGTGGTGGTAGGCCTGGGCGATCGCCGCTGACCCATCCGCGACGAAGCGGCCGTGGGTCCCGGGATCGGCCGTCGCGAGCCAGCTCGCCAGCGTCGGCCCGAGGTCGAACGAGATGTGGGCCAGGGTGCCGCGCTCGGCGTTCGGGCGATAGCACTCCGCGTTCACGCGCTCGTTCCAGTCGTGGAACGGCGCCGCCGAGGGCTCCGTCGGGACCCGCCCCGTCCACGGATCGAGACGCGACGGCTGGTAGAAGTGGGCGTGGACCGCCAACCGTCCCCGGCTCATCGCCGGCCGGACTCGACCTCGACCGGGGTGGACCCTGCACGACGCTCGTCGCGGCTGTCCTGACCACCGCCGAACCGCTCCCGGCGCACGGTGACGTGCTGGCTGATCCGGAGGCTGGTGCTCTCGCCGGGGGCAAGGGCCAGCGGCACGACGATCAGCGTCGCGCTGCCCTGGTAGACGAGCTCGAACCCGGCCTCGGAGTTCGAGACGGTCGCGATCGGGGCGATCCACGCGTCGACCGGCCGGTCCGTGGTCGTCTCGACCTCGACGCCGAGCTGATCGTTGCCGGCGATGAGCCGGCTCACCCCGGTCACGGCGGCGGGCTCGTCGTGGGCGATCCGCCGCCCATCGAGGTCGTGCCAGGCGGCCGGGTTGTGGCCGCCGCCGAGGAGCATCGTCGACCACTCGACCCCGAGGAGCGCCGCGATCGCCGGCTCGTCGGGGCCGCCGCGATGGACGATCGACAGCTCGACGTCGAGGCGCGGGTCGTACCGGCCACCGCCGGTCGTGATCGTCTTCGTCGCCTCGATCGGCACGGCGCCCTCGTCTCCCGGAAGGCGAACGAGCCCGGACCTGCGAAGGACGACACGCCCGGGCTCGAGACGCTCGAGAGTCCAGGCGCCGTCGCGGAGGTCGGACAGCTCTTCGGCGGTTCCTTCGGCGGCGGTATCCGGGAGCGTGCCCGAGGGCAGGATCCGGACGAGACCGGAGCGCCGCTCGTAGGCGTCGTACCGCAGGCGATCGAGCAGGCCTTCCTGCTTGACCATGACGATGTCGTGGATCGAGGCTGGCGCGTCGCCGGCGTCGTCGTGGTGGACCCCGTCGCCGCCGGCCGTCATCTTCCGGAGCTCGTGCTGGCGGAGCGTCTCGTGATAGGCCTCGGGTCGGCGTCGCATGATCGCCGCGAGCGGGTGGCCGGCGGCGCGGAGATCCCAGCGGGCGATCCCGCCGCCCTCCTCGAGCTTGACCGTCACGAACTGGCCCGGGCCAGTGAGGGCGACCTCCTCCCGTCCGTCGAGATCGACGTCCCGGAGGGTGGCTGTCGGTCGAGCGTCACCGACGACGAGATCCTCCGCCGCGATCAGCCGGGCGAGGGCGGCCACCCGCAGATCGGGCAGGTAGATCCCGCCGAAGAGGCCGTGCCAGTAGCAGTCGTTGGACTGGCCGGCGAACAGGTGATCGCGGGCGACCTCCCGCACGGCCCCGGCGGGCAGCCCGTCGACGAGATCGCTCGTCGCGAGCATCTGCTTGTGGATGTCGTTGATCTCGCGGTAGCGGATCTGGAAGTTGCGCCAGATCGCACCGCGCAGCCAGCGGGCTTCCGGCCGCCCCTCGGCCCGAGCTCGGCGGAGCGTCGACCCGAACGCCAACGCCTCATCGGCCGGCAGCGCCCACTCGCCCATCTCGGCGTAGGAGCCCGTGGGCACGTACACCCGGCCGACCGGGCGATGGCCGAGGTTCCAGTCGGACGGGGTCACGGTCGAGAGCCAGTCGGCGTTCGCGTCGAGCGCCTCGAAGAACCGCTCGACCCACCGTCCATTGCCCCAGCAGTGCTCCCAGGTCGTCGGCCAGGCACCGAACTTCTCGCCGTCGTCGCCCATCGTGCCCAGGCGCTCGCCGTCGTCGGTCGCGTGGTCGCGGAGATAGCCGATCACGTCGTCGACCTCGGCGAACGGGATCCGGTAGCGAAGCCCCTGCTCGGTGCCGAAGACGGTCAGGACCTTGCCCTGATCGTCGGTCGTGTACGAGCCCCAGAGATCGTCCTCGGGGATTGCCGCCGCCCGGAAATGAGCATCGTCGAGGACGATCCAGTCGTAGCCCGCGCTCACGAGGGCGGTCGGCAGATCCGGCTCCCAGACCCGCTCCGCGAGCCAGGCGCCGCGCGGCCGCCGGCCGAAGGTCGTTTCGAGCTCGTCGGCCATCCGGACGAGCTGGCCGACGCGGTCGCGCTCCGGAAGGGCCGCCAGGACCGGCTCGTACCAGCCGCCGCCGACGATCTCGATCTGGCCGCGCTCCACGAGACCCTGGAGGCGGGTCACGAAGTCGGGTCGCTCCGTCCGGAGCCATGCGAGCAGGGGACCGGTGTAGTGGAGGGCGACCCGGACCGTCGGATGGCGCTCGAGGGCGTCGAGCATCGGGAGGTAGGCCCGCTCATGGGTCTCGGCGATGACCCAGCCGAAGTTGCCCACCGGCTGATGGTTGTGGAGGGTCAGCGCCAGCGACATCCGGCGGGTCAAGCGAAGGCCTCCTCGTGGCGGATCGTTGCGAACGCATCGTCCCGAAAGCATTGACGTCGCCGCAACGTCTCTGCTAGGGTCCGTAAACCGGTTTGCTAAACCGCTTTTGTCGCACCATGATACACAGCCCGCGTGCCGCGAGGAGGCCGTCGGCGAGGGGCGGCGACGGCAGGCAAATCGGTCGAGGAGGAGGAGCGTTGGAGCAGGCAGCTCGACGCGTGACGATCGCCGACGTGGCCGAGCGAGCGGGCGTCTCGAAGACGGCCGTCTCCTTCGCGTTCAACAACCCGGATCGCCTCAACGCGACGACCGCCAGCCGGATCCTCGACATCGCCCAGGAGCTCGGCTACCGGCCGGATCCGGTTGCCCGGATGCTCACCGCGCGCCGGACCGGCGCGATCGGCGTGCTGACGCCGCAGGACCTGTCGGTGATCTTCGCCAACCCCTTCTTCGGGGCGTTCAGCGCGGGCATCGCCGGGGTGGCCGAGGAGGCCGGCTACGGGCTCCATTTCATCTCTCCGCTGCACGGCTCGCTGTCGCGGGCGATCCACCGGGCCACCGTGGACGGCGTCGTGGCGATCGGCCTGACGATCGATCACCCGGAGATCAACGAGATCCGGCGGGCCGGCCTGCCGATGGTGATGGTCGACTCGGACGTGGTCGGCGAGGTCGCCTCTGTCGACGTCGACGACGAGACCGGCGCCCGTCTCGCCGCGCGCCATCTGATCGAGCTGGGCCATCGGGATGTGGCGATCCTGGCGATCGAAGGGCCGCGCGCGGCAACGCCGGGCGAGGGCGGGGTGGTCGGCCGCCGCCTCCGCGGTTATCGCGAGACCCTCGCCGAGGCCGGCATCGAGATGCCCGGCGACGAGGTCTGGACCGGGCCGTCGACGATCGCCGGCGGGATCGAGGCCGTGGGCCGGCTGTGGGCCAGCGGCCGCCGCCCGACCGCGATCCTCGCGATGAGTGACGCGATGGCCATCGGGGCGATCCGGGCGATCCGGGACCACGGAGCGACCGTCCCGAACGACGTCAGCGTCGTCGGGTTCGACGACATCGATCTCGCCGTCTCGACCGATCCACCGCTGACGACCGTCCACCAGCCCGTTCGCGGGAAAGGCGAGGCGGCCGTTCGGCTGCTGTTGTCGGTGATCGAGGGCCGCGACCTGCGGCCCGGACATCGCCGTCTCGATACCCGGTTGATCGTTCGCGGTTCGACCGGACCGGCGCCGCGACCGCACTGATCCCCGGCAGCCGGTCGCCCGACCGGCGATGCTGGCAGCATGCGCCCAGATCCCCCGGCGTGGGTTCCCGACACCGTCTTCTACCAGGTCTTTCCGGATCGGTTCGCCGCCAGCGTCCGGGTCCCGAAACCCGGCCCCCTGGAGCCGTGGGAGGCGCCACCCACAAGGGCCGGTTACAAGGGCGGCGACCTGCTGGGGCTTGCGGAGCGGCTCGACGACCTCGCCGATCTGGGGATCACCGGCATCTACCTGAACCCGATCTTCAGCGCAACCTCGAACCATCGCTACAACACGTACGACTACCTGGCGGTCGACCCGCTGCTCGGCGGCGGCGACGCGTTTCGGGAGCTCCTGGGCGCCGCCCATGACCGGGGCATCCGGGTGGTCCTCGACGGCGTTTTCAACCACGTCGGCCGGGGGTTCTGGCCGTTCCAGCACGTCGTGGAGGCGGGAATCGCGTCGCCGTACCGCGACTGGTTCTATCTCGATCCCGACGTCCTCGACGGCCGGCGGGGGATCGATCCCTACCCGCCGGGAGAGCGGCTCGATGCGGACCATCGGAGCGGCTACCGCGGCTGGTGGGGGATCCCGTCGTTGCCGAAGCTGCGGATCGAGCATCCGGCGGTTCGGGAGTCGCTGTTCCGCGTGGCGGAGCACTGGCTCCGGGCGGGAATCGACGGCTGGCGCCTGGACGTCCCCGCCGACATCGAGGACCCGACCTTCTGGCCGGAGTTCCGCCGCCGTGTCCGCTCCGTGAACCCCGAGGCGTACCTGGTCGGCGAGATCTGGCACGAGGCGCCCGACTGGCTCGCGGGCGACCGCTTCGACGCGTTGATGAACTATCCGCTCGGGATGGCGATCCTCGGGTTCTCGAGCGGCGGCCGGGTCGATCAGGCCGCGATCGACGCCCAGACGGACTATCGCCGGTTCCTGCACCCGATCGACGGTCCGGCGTTCGGGGCGCGGGTCGAGGAGCTGATGAGCCGCTACGACCCCGCCGTCACCGCGGTCCAGTACAACCTCATCGGGAGCCACGACACGCCGCGGGCACGGACCGTGCTGGCCGGCGACATCGCCGCCCTGCGGCTCGCGATGCTACTGACCCTGGCGCTGCCGGGCGCGCCGTCGATCTACTACGGCGACGAGCTCGCGATGGAGGGTGGCCCGGATCCCGACTGCCGGCGGGCCTACCCGACGGCACCGGACGAGCAGGCGCTCGCGATGCGGGCGTTCGTCCGGACGGCGATCCGCGCGCGGCGCGAGCACGTCGCCCTTCGCCGGGGGAGCGTCCGGGTGATCGCCGCCGCCGGCCACGGAGTCGCGCTGCTGCGCGAGGCCGAGGGGGCGAGGGCGATCGTCGCGATCAACGCCGGGCGCGAGCCGGCCCGGCTCGAGCTCGCCGAGGCGATCGGCCGGGGTTTGAACACGCTCGACCTGGCAGGCATGTCGGGTGGTCGGGCGGTCGACGGCTCGGCGATCGAGCTGCCGCCCCAGGGAGCGCTCGTCCTCGGCTGAGGCACTTGCGAAGGGCTGGAAGGGCGCGGGTCCGCGGCCAGCCGGGTCAACCGCCCTGGTGGGCCACGAGCGCCGCCTGGCTGGCCGCGCGCTTCCGGTCGGCCTTGGTCGCCTGGGCGGCCGCCGCCTTGCGGGCCGACGCGGCCGCCGGCAGGTACATCTTCTCGAGGTAGTCGTGGAGCATCCGCGTCGTCGAGAAGCGCCAGAGTGTCGACGCCATCGAGCGCCGCATCAGGTCGACCCACGCCGCGGGCAACCCGGCGGCATCGTGCTCGTAGTAGCGCGGGACGATCTCCTCCTCGAGGAGCCGGTACAGGTCCTGGGCGTCCGACCAGTCCTGGGCGCCCTCGTCCGCGTTCATCTCACGGCCGCCGATCGCCCAGCCGTTGTCGCCGGTCCAACCCTCGTCCCACCAGCCGTCCAGGACGCTGCAGTTCACGACGCCGTTCGTGGCGGCCTTCATCCCGCTGGTCCCGGACGCCTCGAGCGGCCGCCGCGGGTTGTTCAGCCAGACGTCGACGCCGGCGACGAGGTAGCGGGCGATCCGGATGTCGTAGTCCTCGAGGATGTAGACCCGGCCACGGAGCGGCTCCGCCCGGGACCGGGTGAAGATGTCCTGGATGACGCGCTGACCCGGCCGGTCGGCGGGATGGGCCTTACCGGCGAAGACGACCTGGATCGGTCGCTTCTCGTCCCAGAGGAGCTTGGCGAGCCGGTCGAGGTCGGTGAACAGCAGGCCGGCCCGCTTGTACGTCGCGAAGCGCCGGGCGAACCCGATCGTCAGGATGTCCGGGTCGAGCGCCGTCTCGAGGTCGTCGAGGACCGACGGCGCCTCGCCGTGACGGGCGAACTGGTTGCGGAGGCGTCGCCGGGCGAAGATCGCGAGCTCCAGCTTCTGGCGCTGGTGCGTCTCCCAGAGGTCCTCGGTCGGGATCCGGTCCAGGTGATCCCAGAACGGCCCGACCTCGCTCTCCGCGTCGAGGTCGTCGAGGTTCGCGTGGAGGACCCGCTCGAGCGTCTCGCCCATCGCGTGGCCGGCCCACGACGGGACGTGGATCCCGTTCGTGACACCCCGGATCCGGTGCGGCGCGATTCCGGTCCACATCGTGTTCGCGGTCTCCGCGTGAAGCTGGCTCACCGCGTTCGCGTCGCGGGTCAGGCGGAGCGAGAACCCGGTCATGTCGAACTCGGACCGGTCGCCCTCCGGGCCGAGCCCGAGCCCGAGGACGGCATCGATCGGGACGCCGCCGGTCTGCGGCCGATCGTCGCCGTCGAGGAGCGGGCCCGCGACCTGCCGGACGAGATCCGCCGCGAACCGCTCGTTGCCCGCCGAGACCGGCGTGTGGATCGTGAACACGCTGTTGCCCCGGACCAGGTCCCAGGCCTCGTCGAGTGTCCCGCCGGCCGCGACGTGTTCCCGGGCCCGTTCGGCGAGGAGGAACGCGGAGTGGCCCTCGTTGAGATGCCAGACCGCCGGGTCGATGCCCAGGGCCCGGAGGACGCGCACCCCGCCGACCCCGAGGACGAGCTCCTGGTGGAGGCGCATCTCGCGGCCCCGCACGTACAGGATGTGGGTGATCGGCCGGTCGGCGTCGCCGTTCTCGGGGATGTCGGTGTCGAGCAGGAGGACCGGCGTCCGCCCAACTTGGACGCACCACACCGCGACAGACAGGTCACGACCCGGCAGCGCGACGCTGACCAGGAGCGGCTCGCCGTCCCGACCCTGGACACGCCCGGCCGGCAGGCGCGGCAGGTCGTAGTCGGGGTAGGCGTGCTCCTGGTGCCCGTCGGCGTCGATCGTCTGGTGGAAGTAGCCCCGGCGATACAGGAGACCGACGCCGACGAAGGGCAGGGCCATGTCGGACGTCGTCTTCATGTGATCGCCCGCGAGCACGCCCAGGCCGCCCGAGTAGATGCCGAGCGACTCGTACAGCCCGTACTCGGCGCAGAAGTAGGCGACCGGGCCGGGCAGCGCGTCGGCGTGATGCCGGGCGAACCAGCGATCGGCGCCGTTGTTCATGTACCGATCGAAGTCGCGTAGGACCTCGCGCACCTCGGCCATGAAGCTCGTGTCGTCGAGCAGCCGGCTCCAGTCGACGGGTCCGGCCAGGACGGGGATCGGGTTGCGGTGGCGGGTCCACGCCTGGCGGTCGATCCGGCTCCAGATCACGCGGGTCCGCGGATGCCAAGCCCAGTAGAGGTTGTAGGCCAGCGCTCGCAGGCCTTCGAGCTGCGGCGGAAGACGGAACGAGGCGCCGGGGATCGTGGCGATGCGAACGCGCGCGGACATCCCGCGGATGATAGCCCGTGGCCGGAGCCGCTGAACCGGTTTAGGCGCACGTGGCGGTCCCGGGCGTTGCCCCGGGTGTGGACGGTGCGGAACCCTGCGCCTCGCGTTGGGCGCCTCGTTCGGCGCCCACGCCCGAAGCCGGACGGGCATGCGGCCGACTACGATGGGCCGATGCCGCTGCGTGTCGCCTCGATCGCCGCCGAGTGCGAGCCGTGGGCCAAGACCGGCGGCCTCGGTGACGTCGTCGACGCACTGGCGCGGGCCGTTGGCAAGGTCCCGGGCGCGACGGACGGCCCGGTCGACGTGTTCCTGCCCCGCTATCGGAGCGTCCCGGTTCCCGCCGGTACGGTCGCCGCTCGCGTCGTCCGGGTCGCGGATCCTCGCAGTCCGGGGGTCGTTGTCGACGTTCCGATCGTCGACGTCGCGGCCGACGGGTACCGGCTCCGGCTCGTCGACCACCCCGCGGCGTTCGACCGCGACGGGATGTACGGGCCGCCAGACGGTGGCGACTTCGACGACAACGCCTGGCGCTACGCGTTCTTCTGCCGGGCCGCCCTCGAGACGCTCCGGACCGAGCCGGAGCGCCCGGTCGACATCCTCCATCTTCACGACTGGCACGCCGGCCCGGCGGCGATCCAGCGCGACCTCTGGTACAGCGATGACCCGGTCCTGGGACGAGCCGCGATCGCGATCACGCTCCACAACCTGGCGTACCACGGCTGGACGCCGCGGGGGCAGCTCGACCAGCTCGGCTTCCGGCCCGGCGCCGCGTCGGCCGCGCGGAGGTCCGGACGCCCCGGTGGCCTGATCGCCGCGGACGCCGACGGCGTGGACCTCCTCCGCGAGGGCATCGTCCGCTCGGAGGTGGCGAACACCGTGAGTCCAGGCTTCGCCCGCGAATCGCTCACCACCGAGGGCGGCTTCGGCCTCGACGACGTTCTCCGGGCGAAGGGCGACCGGTTCGTCGGGATCCTGAACGGCCTCGACACGCATCTCTGGGACCCGTCGACCGACCGCGACCTCGCGGCGACGTTCTCCGCGGCCGACCTCGCCGGCA
>DATLVO010000055.1:0-7205 GCA_035577485.1 Verrucomicrobiia bacterium | reverse complement strand
TTCGAGCTGCGGAAGGACGCGATCACCGGATGGTGGGTCGCGACGATCGTCGACCGCGCCTTCCACCGCGACCGGTTCGCGAGCGCTGCCGAGCTCGTCGACGACGGCGGCGACTGCCAGAACTGCCGGCTGCCGGCCGGCGACGGGATCCGGCTGCGGACGCTCAAGGACTTCGCCTTCCATGTCGTCGGCACCGACGAGCAGGCCCGCGATCGGGATGCCTCGGTCGCCCAGGTGTCGCTCACTGACGTCCGGGCGAGCGGCAGCTGGCGGACGATCGTCGCACCACCCCGCGAGCATCGAGCCCTCCATGCGGTTGGCACGGAGGTGATCGAGGGGCTCCTGTCGGAGGTCCGGACCGCGCTCTCCAACGCCCGCGTGACGGCCCAGACCGATCATCTGCAGGTGGTCCAGAACTGGGGCGCCCAGGCGGGCGCGCGTACCAATCATCTTTGCCTCGACCTCTACGACCTGCCGCAGATCCCGCATCGCATCGCCGAGGAGCTCGGCGGAGCGGCCCGATACGTCATCCGCGAGGGCGAATGCCCGTGGTGTCGGCTCGTCCGCGACGAGTCGAGCCGGCCCGACCGGCTCGTGTGGCAGGACGAGGCGACGGTGGCCTTCGCCCCGTTCGCCTCGCGCTCGCCGTTCGAGGTCTGGATCGTCCCGCGCCGCCACGAGGCGGACTTCGGGCGATCCACCGATCGCGACGTCGTGGCGAGCGCCGAGGCGCTGCGCCAGGTCCTCGCCGCGCTCGCGGTGACGCTGGACGGGCCGCCCTACAACCTCGTCCTGCACACCGCCCCGCTTCGCGAGCAGGTCGACGCGACCTACCACTGGCACTGGGAGATCCATCCCCGGCTCCGCGAGATCGCCGGCCTCGAGCTGGGGACCGGACTGCCCGTCAACCCGGTCTCGCCCGAGGACGCGGTCGAGGAGCTTCTTGCCCGCACACGCCGGGCCGGCTCGCGGGTCCTGGAGGCCTCGGGCTGATGCGTGTCGCGCCGAACGGGGGGCGGCGTCACGCCTGGCGTCACACATCGCGACAACACCTCGTCTCTGGCCCGTGGAGCACGCATCACGATGCGCTCGCTCCAGATCCCGCGGGTCAGCACACGGAGGGTTCATGGTCGCCGCGCTCGAGAACCAGTTCGGCGCAAGCCGTGGGTTCGTTGGGGGAGCGGCCGTGAGCGGCGCCTGGCAGCGAGATGCCGCCGCCGGGTTCGTCGAGGACCTGTTCGCCGCCCATCACGGCGAGATCTACGCGTACCTGATCCGGATGCTTCGCGACCCGGAGCTCGCCGCGGATCTCACCCAGGACGCGTTCATCAAGGCCTACCGCAATTACGACACGCTCGAGAAGCCCGAGAACGCGCGGGCCTGGCTGTACCAGATCGCCCATCGTGTCGCCCTCGATCACATCCGCCGGCAGAAGATCGTGCGGTTCCTGCCCTGGACGGGCGAGAGCCACGGTGCGGCGCCGTCGACGGAACGTCTCGTGATGGACGCCCATCTCTCGGGCGACCTCCAGCGAGCCCTCGAGCGGATCCCGGAACGGCAACGTGCCGCGCTGCTGCTCGCGGAGCTCCACGACCTGAGCGGACTCGAGCTGGCCGCGGCCCTCGGTGTCAGCCATGTCGCGGCCCGTGCGCTGCTCACCCGAGCACGGGAGAGCCTCCGCCAGGCCCTCGCGAGCGAGCGCGCCGCCGAGGCGAGCGCCGAAGCAGATGCCGACGCGGCGGCCATGAGCGCCAACGAGCGCTCGCGGACGGACGGGGCCCGATGAGCCTCCGCGGCGGACGCCCCCGACGCCCGGATGCCTGGTCCGATCCCCATGCCCGAGCCCGGTTCCGCGCCGCCGAGCGGCTCGACGGGCCGATCGACCCGACCGAATCCACCTGGCTCGACGAGCACCTCCGAACCTGTGCCGAATGCCGGGACGCCGCGGCGGACTACGTGTCGCAGCGCCTGGAGCTGCGTGCACTCGCCCAGCGACAACCGGTTCCGCCGCGTGACCTGTGGGCCCGGACCGTGGCCGCGATCGAACAGGAATCCTCGTTCCGCGATCGAGCCGTCGGACGCCGCCCGCGCCGCTCGTTCCTCGTTCCGTATTCCCTCGTCACTGCAGCGCTCGCCGTGGCTGTCGTGATCACCCTGTCCTCCCAGGGGATCTTCAGCCCGGCGGCGCCGCAGCCCTCCGGCCCGACAACGGCCCTCGCGAGCACCGGGGCTGCGGGGCCGAGCCCCCGGCCCACGCCCTTCGCGATCCCCAGGCAGGAGGTCAAGCTCGTCACCCAGGACGCCAACGGCGAAGCCCGGGTCTCGACCGTGACCGTCGACTGCACCGCCCAGGCCCAGCCGTGCGACACGACGGCGCCGAGCGAGAACCACCAGCTGGATCTCAACGGGACCGCCCAGACCGTCGTCGGCTCGCGTGACGGCAACCAGCTCGTCGTCTTCACCGGCAGTGGCGGTAACCAGACGAATGTCTCCGTGCTCAAGCTCCAGCCCGAACCCACCGCGTCGACGACTCCGACGCCGTCCGACGTCTCGGCATCGACGCCCCCGACCGCATCCCCGCCGGTGACGCCCTCGACCGGACCGACGCCGACGCCGACGCCGACCGCACCGCCCACGTCGCCGGCCAGCGCCCCGCCGCCCGGCTCTGCGAGCCCGAGTGCGACGCCGCCGGTCGACGTCTCGCCTTCGCCATCGGACGATGGCACGGTCCAGATCGCCCATGACGTCATCGTCGTCGGGCAGGCCGCCTCGTATTCCTCGGACGGGACGTGGTTCGCGTTCACCGCACGCCCGGCCGACGGGTCGACGGGACCCGACATCTACCTGTGGCGCGTCGGCGATCCGCAAGCTCGTCCGGTCACGACGGATCACCGCTCCGAGCTCGGCAGCTGGAACCGCGACACGATCGTCGGCAGCACCGCGATCGACACCGCGGACGGGACCGTCGCGGCGGCGTTCATCCTCGATCCGGCGACCGGCGCAGAGACGCTTCTGCCGCAGACCGGCAATGCCTGGCGGCCCTCCGTCGATCCCTTTGGCCGGCAGGCCGTGTACTGGACCGGCCGTCTCCAGCCGCGGACCGACGGGCCCGGATTCACGCCTGACACCGGGCGGCTCGTCGTCGGGACGTGGGGAACCGGCACCAGTGCCCCCACGGACGGCCCGACGCCGACCGCACCGGTCGACCAGACCACCGAGCGCCACGAGACGACGATCCGGGCCGGCCGGCTGACCGACTGGGACGCCCGGTGGGACGAGACCGGCACGCGTCTGGCCATCTGGATCGCCGATCCGAACGACCCGACGATCGGACTCCTGAGCCTCTATGCGGTCGACCCGTTCGACGGCCAGGTCGACCTCCACAAGCCGCTCGTCGACGGACGGCCCGCCAAGGCCGGATATGCGATCTCGCAGGGCCGTCTGATCTGGGCTGAGCCGGTCGCGGCCGGTGCCACGGGCGAGGGACGGATCTTCCTATACGCCTGGACGGACAAGGGCTCCGGCGAGCTCGAGACGGTCCCCGGCACCAAGGTCACCGTCATCCGCTAGGTCGTTGAGGCGAGCGCCCAGACCAGGTGCGGCAACGCACCACGTCGCCGCTGTGCGGGACGGATTCGCGGCCAGCGAGATTCGGGCTCGCGTAACCGACCGACAGGCGCTAATGTGCCCGGATCGTGCGACCCTCCCAGATGGTCGCGGGCGCGGCGCTCACCGCCGCCCTCGCACTGGGCGCGCTGCCGGGTATCGTCGGATCGGCCGGACCAACACCGGCCACCGTTCTCGACCCGTCGGCGTTCCAGTCGGTCCAGGTCCCGGCGTTCGCGGCGGCCGATTTCCCCGTCGGGCCGCTGGACCGTGGCCGCGCGTCGGCCGGTCGGATCGACGACGCCACCGTCCTGACCGAGCCCGGCAACGCTCCGGTTCGGGTCGTGGCCGGCCGGCCACGCGTCAGCCTCCCGACCCCACCGAGCGGCAGCGCGCTGAAGCCGCCGCGCTACAAGATCTCCGGCTACGCCACGTTCTACGACAACGGGACGACGGCGATGCGGATCCCGCGGGGCACGACGGTCATCATCTGCGGTGCCGGAGGCTGCATCGAGCGCGTGATCAACGACTACGGACCGGCCGCCAGCGCCGGCCTGGGCCGGATCGTGGACCTCTACACGCCGGACTTCTTCTCGATCTGCGGCTGCCCCTGGTTCGCGGGCACGACCTGGGTGACGGTCTCGGTCTACTGACGGGGAGCCCCGACGGCGTTCGTCCGGGCGTGGCAGCCATCGAGTTATGCTTGCACCCGAACCTTCGGTCGGCCCGGTGAGGCCGCTTGAGAGCCCCGTGAGGCCCGGGAAGGAGCGATGACCGGCCGCCAGATCATGACCGCGGACGAGATCCGTCGGGCGACGATCCGGATCTCGCACGAGATCGTCGAGAAGCAGGCCGGGACCGCCGGGCTGGCGCTCGTCGGGATCCAGCGCCGGGGCGTTCCGCTCGCTCGCCGGATCGCGGAGTCCATCGCCGAGAACGAGGGCGTCGACGTCCCGGTTGGTGCGCTCGACATCACGTTCTACCGCGACGACCTGTCGCTCGTCGCCCAACAGCCGGTCGTGAAGGGCACAGACCTGCCGTTCGACCTGAACGGGTCGACAATCGTCCTCGTCGACGACGTCCTCTACACGGGCCGGACGATCCGGGCGGCCATGGACGCTCTCGTCGACTTCGGGCGGCCGCAGGCGATCCGCCTTGCCGTCCTCGTCGATCGCGGCCACCGCGAGCTGCCGATCCGGGCCGATCACGTCGGCAAGAACGTCCCGACCTCTCGCGAGGAGGTCGTCCGCGTCCATCTCGAGGAGATCGACGGGGAAGAAGGCGTGCTGATCGATCGCGCGACGGAGTCCGTGGCGCCGGCGACGCCCGTCGGATGACCGTGATCGACCGGGCCGACACCGCGATCGAGGTCCCGATCGTCGACTCGCCCCCGGACGAGCAGCCCGTCGCGTGGAACCACCGCCACCTGCTCGATGTCGACGTCCTCTCGTGGGCGGACATCGAGCTCGTGATGCACACGACCGACGCGATGCGCGAGGTCCTCGCCCGGCCGATCGCGAAGGTCCCGGCGCTCCGCGGCCGCAACGTGACGATCCTCTTCTACGAGGCGTCGACCCGGACGCGGGTCTCGTTCGAGGTCGCGGCGAAGAATCTGTCGGCCGACGTGGTGAACATCGCCGCGGCGACCTCGTCGGTGACGAAGGGGGAGTCGCTGACCGATACGGTCCGGACGGTGGAGGCGCTCGGTGCGCAGATGCTCGTCATCCGCCACCCAGCTTCCGGCGCGCCATATCTTGCCGCGGAGACGTTCGGCGGCTCGGTGCTGAACGGCGGCGACGGCTGGCACGCCCACCCCACCCAGGCGCTCCTCGACCTCTACACGCTGCGATCGCGGTTCGCGGGCGGCTCACTGACCGGCCGCAAGATCGTGATCCTCGGCGACGTCCTCCACTCGCGCGTCGCCCGCTCGAACCTCTGGACACTGACCGCGGCCGGGGCCGACGTCTGGCTGTGCGGTCCGGCGACGCTCCTCCGCGGGTTCGAGGCCTGGGCCATCCGGGGCGCGGCCGCTGGCGTCCGGTTCCACGTCACGACGTCGATCGCGGAGGCGCTGCGCGGCGCCGACGCGGTCATGGCCCTGCGGATCCAGAAGGAGCGGATGGCGGCCGGGCTCCTGCCATCCCTCCGCGAGTACGCAGCACGCTACGGGCTCACTCGCGAGCGGCTCGCCCTCGCCCGGCCGGAAGCCTTCGTGATGCACCCGGGACCGATGAACGAAGGCGTCGAGATCGCCCCGGACGTGGCAGCGGGCAGCCAGTCACTGATCGAGGAGCAGGTCCGCAACGGCGTCGCCGTCCGGATGGCGCTGCTCTATCTCCTCGCCGGCGTCCGGCCGCGATGACCGGCTCCGCCGCGGCGATCGGGATCGCGGAGGGCGAGATCGGGGCGGTCGTCGCCGATCTCGAGATCTCACGGGCATGGCTCGTCGACCCGGCCACGCGGCGCGAAGGGCCCGGCGAGATCGTCGTGTCGGACGGCGTCCTGGAGGCGGTGACCTGGCTCGACGCCGACGAGGTGTCCGGCATCGACGAGCGCGGGGTCGTCGTCGCGCCCGGGTTCGTCGATCTCCACGCCCACTTCCGCGAGCCCGGGAACGAGGACGCGGAGACGATCGAGACCGGCCTCGCGGCCGCCGGCCACGGCGGCTTCACCACGGTCTGCCTGATGCCGAACACGACTCCGCCCCTCGACGACCCGACCGTGCTCGCGCGGATCCGCGCGGCCGCGCTGGCTTCCGGATCGCCCGTGCGCGCGCTGGCGTTCGGGGCGGTGACTGCCGGTCGGAACGGGGAGGCGCTCGCGGCGTTGGGCGAGCTGGCGGACGCCGGCGTCGTCGGCTTCTCGGACGATGGCGCGGGCGTGCCGTCGGCGTCGCTCGTCCGGAACGCGCTGGCCTACGCCGGGGCCCTCGGGCTGCCGCTCGTCGACCACGCCGAGGACGCCGCACAGACCGCGGGCGCGGAGGCCAACGACGGCTACGTCGCGACCGTCCTCGGGTTGCGTGGCTGGCCGGCCGCGGCCGAGGAGACCGCCGTGGCCCGCGATCTCGCGGTCCTCGCCGAGGTCGTCCGAGACGTGCCCGCGGCGCGGTTGCACCTGACCCACCTGTCGACCGCCGGCGCCCTTGATCTCGTCCGGCGGGCGAAAGCGGCGGGCCTGCCGGTCACCTGCGACGTCACGCCCCACCACCTGACCCTGAGCGACGAGTGGCTCGCCGGCGCGCGGCGGTGGGCGTGGGACGCCGACGCCAATCCCTGGGCCGATCGCGAGGCGACGATCGTGGCCGCGCCGTACGCGTCGTCGCTCCGCGTCAATCCGCCGCTCCGCTCCCCCGCGGACGCGGCCGCATGCCGCGAGGCGCTGCTCGACGGAACCGCCGACGCGATCGCCACCGACCACGCCCCGCATGCGGCGGTCGACAAGGACGTCGAGTTCGGGCTCGCGGCGAACGGAATCTCCGGGCTGGAGACGGCCCTTGGTCTCGTCCTCGCCGTCGTGGACGCCGGCCTCCTGCCCCTGACGCGCGCGATCGAGGCGCTGACGGCGGGCCCAGCCCGGGTCTTGGGCACGGGGTGGGG
>DATLVO010000054.1:0-14179 GCA_035577485.1 Verrucomicrobiia bacterium | reverse complement strand
GGACCGGCCCGGGCATGAGCCGATGACGAAGATCCTCGCCACGCCGAAGGAGTGGCCCGCGATCCTGCTGCGGCGCGACGCGCCGGCCGACCCTCTCGACCTCGCCGCCGCCCAGGCGGCGGGTGCGTTCGCCGGCCTCCGACGTGCGGTCCAGGACCTCGGCCCGACGGCGACGATCGCCACGGTCGCGGCGTCCGGGTTGCGTGGCCGCGGCGGCGCCGGCTTCCCGACGGGCGAGAAATGGCGCGCCGCGGCGGCGGTCGACGCCCCGCGGCGTGTCGTCGTCGGGAACGGCTACGGCGCGGACCCCGCGTCCCTCACGGATCGGACGCTCCTGGAGCGGGCGCCGTACGCGGTGCTGGAAGGCGCGCTCATCGCGGCCACGGCGATCGGCGCCGACGAGGCGATCATCGCGGTCCGGGCCGAGGCCACGGCGGCCGTCGACGCGCTCCGGACGGCGATCGAGCGGGTCGTCGGGGCCGGCCTGACCAGCGAGGACGTGCTCGGATCCGGCCAGTGGATCGATCTCTCGGTCCGGCCGGTCCAGGGCGCCTACATGCTTGGCGAGGAGACGGTCCTCCTGAAGGCCCTCGAGGGCAAGCGCGGCCAGCCGGAGCAGCGGCCGCCGCAGCCCGCCGAGCGCGGCCTCTTCGGCCGGCCGACCGTCGTCCAGAACGTCCAGACATTGGCGGCCGTGCCGTGGATCCTCGCCAACGGCGCCGACGCGTTCGCCGCGATCGGTTCCAAGGCCAGCCCGGGAACGATCCTCGTGTCCGTCCGGACGCCGAAGGGGGCCGGCGTCGCAGAGGTGCCGATCGGGACGACGCTCGGCGAGATCGTCCGCCTCACGGGGCGCGACGCCGCGGCCGGCCTCAAGGCGCTCCTCGTCGGCGGGCCCGCGGGCGGGATCCTGCCGGCCGAGCTCGCCGAAACGGCCTACGAGTTCGACGCGCTACGCGCGGTCGGCGCGCACATCGGCTCTGGCTCGATCGTCGCGGCCGACAGCCGGGCCTGCGTCGTCGACCTCGCCCGTCTCCTGACTCGCTACTGCGCCGACGAGGCGTGCGGCAAGACGATCCCGTGCCGGATCGGGCTGCGCCGCGTGAGCGAGATCGGCGACCGGATCGCGACGGGCCTGCCGAAGCCGACCGATGTCCAGCTCCTCGCCGACCTCTCGAGCGACATCATCGGCTCCGCGCTGTGCGACCACGAGCGCCTGGCGACCCTCCCGTTCGCGAGCGGGATGCGATACTTCCGATCCGAGCTCGACGAGCACATCCTGCGGAGCTCGTGCCCGGCCGGCGTCTGCCGACCGATCGCGGTCGCCGCCGGCTAAGCCGCCCAGTGACGAGACGATGACCGACACCCTGCCTCGCCCCTACGTCGAGACGAACACGATCCAGCCGCTCGACGATTCGCTCGCCGAGCGCCTGATCACGACCCAGTCGCCGCAGCGGCCGCAGTCGACGCCCCGGATCCGGATCGAGGTCGACGGCCGTGTCGTCGAGGGCTTCGAGGGCCAGACGATCCTCGAGGTCTGCCGCGACAACGGGATCGAGATCCCGACGCTCTGCTACGAGCCCAAGCTGCCGGGCTTCGGGGCGTGCCGGATGTGCGTCGTCGACGTCGAGGGCGAAGAGCATCCGCCGATCAGCTGCTCCCAGCGGGCCGAGCCCGAGATGGTCGTCAAGACGCAGACCGACGAGGTTCGCCGCCTCCGCCGGACGAACCTCGAGCTGATCTTCTCGGACCACAACGCCTACTGCCTGCCGCCCTGTCAGAACAAGTGCCCGAGCCACATCGACATCCCGGGCTTCCTCAAGGCGAATGCCGAGGCGAACTTCCGCGAGTCGACCCGGATCTTCAAGCGGACGATCCCGTTCCCGAGCGTCCTCGGCCGGGTCTGCCCCGCGCCGTGCGAGGAACACTGCCGGCGGGACGAGGTCGACGAGGCGATCGCGATCCGCGACTCGCACCGGTACGCGGGCGACCAGGTCCTGAAGTCGATGCTCGACGACGGCGAGGACCCGCCGGTCCCGTTCGAGATGCAGCCGAAGAGCGGCCGCAAGGCAGCAGTGATCGGCTCAGGCCCGGCCGGGATGGCCGCGGCCTACTACCTCCTGATCGCGGGCCACGACGTGACCGTCTTCGAGCGCGACCCGGCGCCGGGCGGGATGCTCCGCTACGGGATCCCCCAGTACCGGCTGCCGAAGGTCGAGGTCCTCGAGGCCGAGTACGAGTCCGTGACCCGGCTCGGCGGCCGGATCGTCTGCAACGCCGGTCTCGGGACGGACTTCGGCCTGGACGATCTCCAGAACCAGGGTTTCGACGCGGTCGTCGTCGCGATCGGCTGCTACGAGACGAACAAGCTCGGCGTCCCCGGCGAGGACGCCGCCGAGGTCCTCGACGGGCTCGAGTACCTCCGGACCGCGACCCTCGGCCTGCCGTACCCCGGCCACGCCGGCAAGCGCGTCGTCGTCGTCGGCGGCGGGTTCACCTCCATGGACTGCAGTCGGACGTCGATCCGCCAGGGCGCCGCCGAGGTGACACTCGTCTACCGCCGCGACATGAAGGACATGCCCGCGGCGAACGAGGTCCACGAGGCGATCGAGGAAGGCGTCACCGCGATCTTCCAGGCCGGTCCGACGCGGGTGATCACCGACAAGCAGGGCAAGGTGACCGGCATCGAGTTCATCCGGATGAAGCCGGGCGAGCCCGACGCGTCCGGCCGCCGCCGGCCGGAGCCCGCCCCCGGCACGGAGTTCACGATCCCGTGCGACCGGGTGCTCCTCGCGATCGGCCAGGGCCCCCAGCTCGACTGGATCGGGCCGGGCTCCGAGGGCCCGCAGGCCACGAAGCAGCGCCGTCTCAAGGCCGACGCGGTCACGTTCCAGACGGATCGGGCCGGCGTCTTCGGCACCGGCGACGTGCGGGTCGGCGCGGCGACGGTCGTCCAGGCCGTCGCCGAGGGTCGCCGCTCGGCCTACGCCGTCGACGCCTACCTGAAGGGCCTCGACCTCACGGCGATCAAGACCCGCCAGCAGCTCGCCGAACCCCAGCCCGAGTTCCTCTCGATCGTGCCGTTCACGAGCGAGCAGAAGGAGCCGCGCTACCGGCTCAAGGCGATGGAGGCGGCGGTCCGGAACAAGAGCTACATCGAATACGAGATCCCGTACAGCCGCGAAGAGGCGATGGCCGAATCCACGCGGTGCCTCCAGTGCACGTGCGAGGCGATCGGGTTCTGCGACCTGCGCCGCCTCGGGATCGAGTACGGGACGACCCTCAAGACGCTCGAGCCGCAGAACCACCAGGGCGCCGGCTACCGGAGCGTCACCGAGAACCGCTTCACCGGCACGAATCACGACTACATCCGCGACGACTCGCACGCCTTCATCCTCCGCGAGCCATCCCGCTGCATCGACTGCGGCCGCTGCGCCCAGGTCTGCGCGGAGGTCGTCGGGGCCGCCTGCTACGACTTCATGCGGATCGGCTTCGACACGCTCGTGACGACGCCGCTGGACATGAGCCTCAACGACACGCCGTGCGTGTCCTGCGGCCGGTGCGCCGAGACGTGCCCGACCGGCGCGCTGATGCCGAAGCCGCGGGTTCTCGAGAAGTACGAGGTTGACGAGAGCCGCTGCATCCTCTGCGGGATCTGCGTCGACGCGTGCCCGTATGACGCCCTCCGCGACGGTGGTGACTTCGAGCTGTCGCACACCTCGCGCGTCGATCCGATGGTCGACCTGATCGCCCTCGCGTCGGTCGACATGGAGACCGAGATGACGTACATCCGGCGCGAGCGCGACTGGGCCGACCGGGCGGCGGCCGCGGGCCGGGCCGTCACGCCGACCCGGCTGCTGCCGATGCTCCCGCCGTCGGTGGCGGCGGCGTTGGCCGCGGGCAATGGCCGCGACGCGAACGGCAACGGTCATGGCCACGGTGCCGGGACGCCGGCCCTCACCGCCGGTCATGGTCCGGCGGCCGACCACGCCGGTCACGGGCACGGCTGAGCGAGCGACCGACGCGTGGAGATCGGCCCGACGATCCCGTTCACCGGCATCCCCTGGGACGACGCCCTGTTCGTGCTCCTCGCCGGGACGATGCTGTTCGCCGGCATCCTCGTCGTGACGATGCGCGACATCATCCGCTGCGGCCTCGCGATGATGCTCTGCTTCGGGGCCCTGGCCGGGATCTACGTGATGGCCGGCGCGCCGCTCGTGGCCGCGACCCAGGTCCTCGTGTACATCGGGGCGATCAGCGTCCTCGTCCTGTTCGCGATCATGCTGACCCAGTCGAAGGTGGGCCCGACCCGGCTCGTCTTCCAGACCCAGGCGGTCCCGGCCGCCGCAGCCTCGGTGATTCTGACCGTGATCGTGCTCCTGGCGATCGCCTCGACCGATTGGGGCGGGTCGCCCGCGCCGCCCAAGGCCACGGACACGGCCGCGGTGGCCGAGAGCCTGTTCACGGATCGGGTGCTGCCCTTCGAGGTCGTCGGCGTCCTGCTCCTCGCCGCGGTGATCGGCGGGGTGTTCCTGGCCAAGCGGGAGCGGACCCCGGGCGGCGAGGACCCCGGAGCATGATCCGGGTCTTCGTCGGGACCGCGCTCACGGGCGCCTTCGTCGTCGGACTCGGGCTGATCGGCCTCGCGGCCGGCGGGTCGCGCTCGTTGAACGCCTATCTCGTGCTCTCGGGCCTGCTCTTCGCGATCGGGATGTTCGGCTTCCTCGCCCGCCGCAACGCGATCAGCATGCTGATGTCGATCGAGCTGATGCTCAACGCCGTCAACCTGACGATCGTCGCCTTCGGCACGTTCGTGCCGAAGCTCGCGGCGTCGGCCCAGGGCTCGGTCATCGCCCTGATCGTCATCGGCGTCGCCGCGGCCGAGGCGACCGTTGGGCTGGCGATCGTGATCGCGATCTACCGCAACCGGAAGACGCCACTCGTCGACGAGTACGACGCGATGAGCCAGTGACGGGCCTCGGGGTGCACCTCGCGACGGTCCTGGCGGCGACGACGCCGGAAGGGACCGCCGACGGCGGCATCTTCGATCTGCTCGTCCCGCTGATCATCCTCCTGCCCCTGGCCGGCTTCCTCATCACGGCGGTCGTCGGGCGGCGGCAGGGAACGCAAGCGCACCTGATCCCGGTCGGGGCCGTCGGGATCGCCTGGGCGATCGGGATGGTGGTCGCGTTCAGCTCGTTGATGGGGGCCGCGCCGTTCGGCGCGGAGGGCTATGGCCACCAGATCTACACGTGGATCCCGTCGGACACCTTCCAGGTCGCGGTCGGGTTCTTCGTCGACAACCTGACGGCCTGTCTCCTGATCGTCGTCCTGACGATCGGCCTGCTCGTCCACGTCTATTCGATCGGCTACATGAGCCACGACCCGGGCTACTGGCGGTTCTTCGCCTACCTGAACCTGTTCATGGTCTCGATGCTGCTGCTCGTGCTCGCCGACAGCTTCCTCGTCGTCTTCGTCGCCTGGGAGCTCGTCGGCCTCTCGAGCTACCTGCTGATCGGGTTCTGGAAGCACAAGCCGTCCGCGGCCCTCGCGGCGAAGAAGGCGTTCCTCGTCAACCGCATCGGCGACGTCGGGTTCGCTCTCGGGATCATGGCGATCTTCGTGAACACCGGGACCCTGAACATCCGCGACGCGATGGCGTTCCTGACCGCCCATGCCGGCCAGCTGACGATCCCGATCTTCGTCGTCGCCCTCCTCGTCTTCGCCGGGGCGATGGGCAAGAGCGCCCAGTTCCCGCTCCACGTCTGGCTGCCGGACGCGATGGAGGGCCCGACACCGGTCTCGGCCCTGATCCACGCCGCGACGATGGTCAACGCCGGCGTCTACCTCGTCGCCCGGACGAACCCGATCTTCGCGAGCGCACCGGACTCGATGGTGATCGTGGCCGCGATCGGCATCTTCACGGCGATCCTGGCGGCCTCGATCGCGATGACCCAGACCGACATCAAGCGCGTCCTTGCCTACTCGACGCTGAGCCAGCTCGGCTACATGTTCGCGTCGCTGGGCGTCGGCGCGTTCACGGCGGCGATCTTCCACCTGATGACTCACGGCTTCTTCAAGGGCCTCCTGTTCCTCGGCTCGGGCTCCGTGATCCATGCGGTCCACGAGGAGCAGGACATGCGCCGGATGGGCGGCCTGGCGAAGCGCATCCCGCATACCTACCGGACGATGCTCATCGGCTCGATCGCGATCGCGGGGATCCCGCCGCTCGCCGGCTTCTTCAGCAAGGACGAGATCCTCGGCGAGGCGTTCAAGAACGGGTTCCAGTGGGTGTGGCTGATCGGGATCCTCGTCGCCCTCATGACCGCGTTCTACATGTTCCGGCTGATCGGGCTGACGTTCTGGGGCGAGAGCCGGGTCGACCCGGCGATCGAGCCGCACATCCACGAGTCGCCGTCGGTGATGACGACACCGCTGTGGCTGCTGGCGATCCCGTCGATCTTCCTCGGCCTGATCCTGTCGTGGCCCGGTCCGCCGCTCGGGCCGCTCTTCGGGCTCCACGGTCCGGGACTCCTCGCGGGCTGGCTCGAGCCGGTCTTCGCCCAGGGCACGCAGCTCCTCGGCCGGACCGAGGCCGACTTCGCCGTGTTCGGCATCGACGGCGGCCTGCTCCTGCTCAGCATCGTCGTCGCCGCAGTCGGGATGGTCGGGGCGTGGCGCCTCTTCGGCGCCGACCTCGGGAGGATCAGCTGGCGCCCGAACCCGGAACGGGTTCGGGCGCTGACGAGCCGCGTCCCGTTCCTCTACCGCGCGTCGTTGAACAAGTGGTGGTTCGACGATCTCAACCACCTGCTCTTCATCGTGATTGGCGGCCGGGTCGCGGCCTTCGCCTGGTGGTTCGATCGGCGTGTCGTGGATGACACCGTGAACGACATCGCCTCGACGACCGTCGGCGCTGGGACCCGGCTGCGACGCGTCCAAACCGGCCGCGTCCAGAACTACGCCCTCGGCATCGCCATCGGCCTGATCGTCATGGCCGGGTCGTTCCTCGTCCTCGCCGGGCGGGGCCGCTGATGAACGGGCCGGCCCGATGACGATCGACTCGATTCCGATCCTGTCGGTCGTGACGTTCACCCCGCTCGTCGGGGCGCTCCTCGTCGCGGTGGCGCCGGGTCGCTACGCCCGCGGGCTCGCGCTCGCGGCGAGCCTCGTCGCGTGGGCGCTCTCGCTGCTCCTCTTGATCGCGTTCAACCCCCACTCCCTCCGGTCGGAGGACTTCCAGCTCGTCGAGAGCGTCCCGTGGATCCCGGCGTTCGGGATCCACTACAAGGTCGGGATCGACGGGCTGTCGCTCATCCTCGTCGTCCTGACGACGACCCTGTCCTGGATCAGCATCCTGGCCTCGTTCTCGCCGATCAAGGAGCGGATCAAGGAGTACATGATCTCGTTCCTGGTCCTCGAGGTCGGGATGATCGGGGTCTTCATCTCCCTCGACACGTTCCTCTTCTACATCTTCTGGGAGATCGTCCTCGTCCCGATGTACCTGATCATCGGGATCTGGGGCGGCGCGAACCGGATCTACGCGACGATCAAGTTCGTGCTCTACACGCTCGTCGGATCGCTCCTGATGCTCGTCGCGATCCTGACGACCGCGTTCGCCTACCAGGCGGCTCATGGCGGCATCTGGAACGACGCCTTCGACTTCGAGAAGCTCCGGACGTTCGGCTTCGACCCCACCCTCCAGCTCTTCGCGTTCCTCGCGTTCTTCCTGGCGTTCGCGATCAAGGTCCCGATGTTCCCGTTCCACACCTGGCTGCCGGACGCCCACGTCCAGGCGCCGACGGCGGGCTCGGTGATCCTCGCCGCGATCATGCTGAAGCTCGGCGCGTACGGCCTGATCCGGTTCGCCCTGCCGCTGTTCCCGGGGGCGGCCCACACGTTCGGGCCCGCGATCATCGTCCTGAGCCTGATCGCGATCATCTACGGCGCGATCGTGGCGCTGGTCCAACCGGACCTCAAGAAGCTCGTCGCCTACAGCTCGGTCAGCCACATGGGTTTCGTCACGCTCGGGATCTTCGTGTTCAACACCCAGGGCATGGACGGGGCGATCCTCCAGATGGTCAACCACGGGCTGATCACGGGCGCCCTCTTCCTCCTCGTCGGCGTCATCTACGAGCGGACCCACGACCGGACGATCGCGAAGATGGGCGGTGTCGCCGCGGTGATGCCGGTCTATGCGGTCGCCCTCGGGTTCTTCGTCTTCGCTTCGGGTGGCTTGCCCGGCCTGTCCGGGTTCGTCGGCGAGTTCCTCGTCCTCGTCGGCGCGTTCGAATACGCGCCGATCGTGGCCGGGATCGCGACGGTTTGCATGGTCCTCGCCGCGGCCTACCTGCTGTGGATGTTCCAGCGAATCGCCTTCGGCGAGGTCAGCGCATTCCTGAAGGGCCTCGGCCACCACCTGACCGACATGACCCCGACGGAGATCCTGACGCTCGGTCCGCTCGCGGCCCTCGTGGTCGTGTTCGGGCTGTTCCCGGGTCTCGTGCTCGACCTCGTCCGCGGCGCCGTCGTCCGGGTCCTCGCCGACGCCTCCCGCGAGGGCTCGATCGCGATCGCGCCCGAGGCGGCCCTCGTTGCCATCGCCCTGCCGATCCTGTACGTGATCGGGCGCGTGATCTGGGTCGCCCGGATCGATCTCGGCGCGCCGCGTGAGGTCGATGCCCTCGAGGTCGCGAGCTCGTGAGCGGGCAGGACGTCACGGTCATCTCCCCGTTCATCCTGGCCGTCGCGACCGCCATCGCGATCCTCGTCGCCGACCTCATCTCGCCCGGGCGGTCGACCGTCACCGTCTTCGTCGCGCTCGCCGGCCTGGCGATCACGGCCGCGGCAACCATCGCCGTCGGCTCGATGGACGCGACGACCGCGTACGGCGGCGCCTACAAGCTCGACGCCCTGACGACGTTCCTCGACCTGCTGTTCATCTCGATCATCGCGATGACGATCGTGTTCGCCCCCGACTACCTCGTCCCCCGCGGGCTGCCCGTCGCCGAGTTCGCGACGGTGCTCGTCTTCGCGATGTGCGGGGCGATGCTGATCTCCGCGTCGGCCGACCTGCTCGTGCTCTTCCTCGGCCTCGAGCTGATGGTCCTGCCGGGCTACCTCCTCGCCGGCTACCACAAGTCCGACGGCTACTCCACCGAGGGCGCGATCAAGTACTTCCTCCTCGGCTCGTTCAGCTCGGCCATCTTCCTGTTCGGGCTGGCCTTCGTCTGGGGCCTGACCGGCTCGACGCGGATCGCCGACGTCGCGGCCGCCCTGACCGGCGTGACGACCGGGGCGACGCCGTTCAGCCCCGGCCTGGCGATGGGCTTCGCCTTCATGACGACGGGCGTCGCGTTCAAGATCGCCGCCGTGCCCTTCCACTACTGGACGCCCGATGCCTACCAGGGCTCGCCGACACCGGTCACGGGCTATCTCTCGGTCGGGCCGAAGGTCGGCGCCTTCGCCCTGATCCTGCGCCTGTTCGTCGAGGCGCTCGGGCCGCTCAAGGCCGACTGGCTGCCGATCGTGATCGTCCTCGCGGCGACGACGATGACCCTCGGCAACCTCGTCGCCCTGACCCAGGACAACGTCAAGCGGATGCTCGCGTATAGCTCGATCGCGCACACCGGCTACATGCTCGTCGGGCTCGCCGCGTACGCGGGTGGCCGGCGGGAGGGGCTCGAGGCGCTCCTGTTCTACGGGGCGGCGTACTCGTTCATGAACCTCGGCGCGTTCGCGGTGATCGCGGCGCTCCAGAAGCGGGCGGGGGTGACGTCGCAGCTCGCGACGTTCGCCGGACTTGGCCGAAAGGAGCCCGCGCTCGGGATCCTGATGACGCTGTTCCTGCTGTCACTCACCGGCATCCCGCCGACGGCCGGGTTCTTCGCCAAGGCGCTGATCATCCTGGCCGCGGTGCAGGCCGGCGGCTGGGTCGCGTTCCTGGCGGTGCTCGTCGTGCTGAACGCCGCGGCCGCTGCCTTCTACTACCTGCGGGTCGTCGTCTACATGTACATGCGAGACCCGGCGAGCGAGGCGCCGCCGCTCCGCCACGGCCGGCTGCTCTGGGGCGGCCTGGCGGCGGCGACGGTGCTGACGATCCTGTTCGGTGTCTTCCCGGGGCTGATCCTCGGGATCATCGGGAACGCGGCGCAGGCGCTCGCGGGGTAGGGCGGGGGGCGCCGGTCGCAGCGGCGTCCGAACCGCGCCACCCGCCGCACCCGCCCGACGCCCGATTCTCCCTAACTCCAGCCCGGGTAGCCCTATCCACGCGCGAGGCTCGGTCCGCTCCGAATCGGCAGCTGAATTAGCCACTGAAGACTAACGGAACTCCGATTTCGGGCGCTGGCGAGGCCAAGCCGGTGGATAACGCCATCCCGGGTGGCATTGCGCAATTTTCGGAGCGGGTCGGGGCACGACCGGCCTCGACGGGCGCTACGACGGAGCGGGCGAGCCTGAAGGCGCCGGCGATGCCAACGGCAACGCACTCGCGATGGGCGCAGGCGATGCCGACGGCGAGGCGCTCGGGACGGGCGGCGGCGAGGCGCTCGCGACCGGCGGCGGCGAGGGGCTCGCGACGAGCGATGGGGTGGGGCTCTCGGCAGGCGTCGGCGCGGGGGTCGGCCGCAGTCCGATCGGATCCGGGCCGACGAAGACGAGGGCGGCGAGGATGCCGGCCGCGACGAGGATGCCGGCGAGCAGGCCGGACAGGATCGCGACGCCGGTTTTCATGCCGGCCGAGGGTACCAGTACGAGCGGCCCGGGGCGTATCGAGCGGGCCGCTGCTAGGATGCCGCCCCGTGAGATCCCTCGTCACCGCGCTTCGCGAACGCCTCCTGCCCGCCGTGATCACCGCCGCGGGCGTGACGCTGATCGCGGCGGGGCTGCTGAGCTACTCGGGCTCGGCCGCGCAGGCGACGCCGCTCGACTCACCTGATCCGATCGTCATCACCGCGAGTCCCGGCGACAGCATCCCGATCCCGACGCTTCCGCCGATGTCGAGCCTGCCGGTCCCGTCGGCCACGCCATCGGGGCCGTCCGATCGGGTCGCGACCCGGGTCGTGATCGACGCGCTCGGGATCGACCTGCCCGTCATCAAGCCCCACGGCGGGTCCGCGACGTATCCCCAGTGCAACGTCGCGATGTACATCCAGGAGCTGTTCCAGCCGGGCTCCGGCCGGGCGACCTACATCTACGCCCACGCCCGGGATGGGATGTTCGGACCGATCTACGAGCGGGCGATCCTGAAAAAGCACGGCGGCCCGAAGTCGATGGTCGGGATGGCCGTCGAGGTCTACACGAGCGACAACCAGCTCTTCCTGTACGAGATCACGCAGGTCCGGCTCCACCAGCTGAACCTCGACGCCGCGACGCACGCCACGACCGAGCAGCTCTGGCTGCAGACCTCCGAGGGCCCGAAGGGCACGCCGGGCAAGACGCAGCTCCTGGCGACCCTCGTCGCGGTCGTCGGCGCCGACCCGAAGGCCGCCCACCCGACGCCGCACCCGGTGACCTGCGCCTGAGCGTCGGTTCCCCGGGTCGCTGCTAGGATGCCGGCCCGATGCGCACCTCCGTCCGCACGCTCCGCGACCGGCTGCTCCCGGCGATCCTGACCGCGGCCGGGGTGACCGCGATCGGTGCCGGTCTGCTCCAGTACGGGGTCTCCGCCCAGCCGGATGCGCGCCTTAGCCCCTCGCCGACGGTCGGATCGGCTGAAGACGGATCGAGCTTCCGCCTCCCGAGCCTGCCGCCACTCGGGTCGGCCGGTTCCTCGGCGGGCCCGTCGGCCGCAAGTGATCGGGTGGCGACCCGGATCGTCATCGAGAGCCTCGGCATCGACCTGCCGGTCATCGCTCAGCCGAATTCCGGGTACCCGCCGTGCAATGTCGCGATGTACCTCGTCGCGCCGGGCCTCGCCCAGCCCGGTTCGGGGCGGACGACCTACATCTACGCGCACGCCCAGACGGGGATGTTCCTGCCGCTGCTGACCGCGGTCCAGCGATCGCGCACGTCGCTCCTCGACAAGACCGTCGTGCTGTACACGAGCGACGACCAGGAGTTCTTCTATTCGATCAGCCGGGTCATCCCGAAGGTTCCGAATGCGGACTTCCTGCAGGGCCCGCTGGCCGCGACGACCGAGCAGCTGTGGCTCCAGACCTCGACTGGCCCCAATTCGACCTATCCGAAGCTCCAGGTCGTGGCCGATCCGTTCCTCGTCGCGCCCGCCGACCACCAGGCCGCCAACCCAACGCCGCACCCGGTCGATTGCCCCCACTGATCGCCCGGCGTCGCCTCAGATCCAGTCGATCCTTCGCAGGAATGCGGCGGCGGCCAGCGCGAGCAGGACGACGAACGCGGTCACGAGCCAGAACCCGCCGGCCTCGGCGCCTTGGAAGGCCGCGCCCGCCTCGCTCATCCCGAAGATCCCGGCGACCGCGCCGATGCCGGCGAGGATGACCGTCACGCCGGTCAGGCGCTTCATGATCCGCGACAGGTCGTTGTTGACGATCGAGACGTAGATGTCGAGCGTTCCCGACACGAGGTCGCGGTAGTTGTCGAGCTCGTCGGTCACCCGGATCAGGTGGTCGTAGACGTCCCGGAAATAGACGATGTGGGCGGGGTCGATCGCGCCGATCTCGCGGTTCGTCAGCTGGTTGAAGATCTCCCGGGCCGGCGATGTCGCCCGACGGAGGTTGCTCAGCTCCCGCTTCAGGGCGAACAGCCGCTGGAGCGTGTCGCCCGTGGCCGACTCCATGACCTTGTCCTGGAGCCCGTCGATGTCGTCGCCGATCTCATCGAGGACCGGGAAGTAGCCGTCGACGATCGTGTCGGCGATCGCGTAGAACAGGTAGTCGGGGCCCTTGGTCAGGGCGTGCTCGACCCCGAACCGGAGGGCGGCCGTCGTCTTCGAGCCGAGGGTCCCGTCGTGGCTCGTCAGCATGAACCGGTCGCCCAGGACGAAGTCCACCTCCGAGACCGCCGCCTCGCGACCGTCGTAGTGCAGGGCGAACAGGACGACGTGGACGATCTCGTCGAACGTCTCGACCTTGGAACGCTGGTTGCGCTCGGCGATGTCCTCCGCGATCAGCGGATGGAGGCCGAGGACCTCGGCGGCCGCCTTGACCTGCTCCTCGTCGGGCTCCGCGAGGTCGATCCAGAGATGCGTCGCCGGGTCGGCGAGGAGGCGCTTGACGTCGCCGAGGTCGGTCGACTCGGACTTCTTCCCGTCCCGACAGGCGATGATCCGGATCGCGCCCGGCTTGCGAGCGCCGATCGGGGCGGCGGCGCGCGTCGTGTCCGACGCCGCAGCGACGGCCGAGCGGCCGCTCTTGCGTTCCGCGGCCGCGTCCACGGCATGTGGCTCGTGGCTCTCCGGCCGGTGTCCGCCCGCCGTTCCGGGACGCGGTCGCCTCGCGTCAGAGCGCGATCGTCGGCTTGAGCTCGTCCTCGCCATCTGGCCCGATCGGGCCTCCTGCTGCTCCGGCCGCGCTCGTGCCGGTCCCGACGGCGCCCATCGCGGTCGGCTCGGCCGGAAGCATACGCGTCCTCCGGCCGAGGGCCAGCCCGGGCGGGATCGCGACGATCGTCACGACCCCAGCGACAAGGAAGATCCCGACGAGGATTCCGGACGCTTCTCGCGCCTCCCAGGCCTCGAGGGCGTTGACGACGAGGCCGTCGCGGAGCGGCCGGTCCCGCAGCTCGACCGGGATCACGTCCTTCCAGCCATCGTGATTGGCGGCGGAGAACAGGCGATCGTAGAGGCGGTCGATCGTCGTGGAGCCGTAGGCCGTCAGGATCGCGACCCCGATCGCCATGCCGATCATCCGGGCGACCGTCACGATCGCGGAGGCCATCCCGAACGAGGCTCGCCCGGCGCTCTCGACGGCGGCGGTGGACCGGGGCGTCACGGTCAGCCCGAAGCCGAAGCCGAACGCACCGAGCGTCAGCGCGACCTCGCCGATCCGGACCGCCGGGCTCCATTGCGACATCAGCCACATGCCGCCCGCGCAGATCACGAGGCCGACGAGCGTGACAAGCCGGAGGGACAGGACCCGGACCGCGAACCCCGACACGAGCGCCCCGAGCGCCGTCGCGGCCGCCAGCGCCCCGAGCGCGAGCCGCTGGTCGTCTGGTCCGCCGTAGAGGACCCGGTCGACGAACACCGCTCCGCCGATGATCG
>DATLVO010000053.1:0-11228 GCA_035577485.1 Verrucomicrobiia bacterium | reverse complement strand
CCCTCGAGCGGCTGGGGGCGGTCACGAACGCCGCATTGAGCGACATGCGGCCCGGTCGCGTACGGATCGGTGGCCTCGTCGTCACCCGGCAGCACCCGATGACCGCCAAGGGCACGGTCTTCCTGGCGCTCGAGGATGAGACCGGAATGGTCAACGTCACGCTCTGGCCCGATGCGTGGGCCCGTCTCCGCGGCGTCGTCCGGCGCCACGCCCTGCTCCTCGTCGACGGGGAGCTTCAGCGGGAGTCGTCGGTCGTCAACGTGATCGCCCGCGCGGTCCGGCCACTCGTGGCGGAGGCCGCCACCGCCGGCGCTCCCGATCAGCCAGCCGGGATCAAAGCGCTGGGCATGGCGGGCATGCGCCGCCTCGGCTGACCGCACGCGACTGCGACAGCCGCCGTTACCGCCTCCGCGCGAGAATGGGGCGGGGCTCGTTGCGCTTCGGAACCTTGCCATCCGGCCGCCGGCTCGATGCCGCTGCGGCAGCGGCTCGCTGGCGGCTCGGGCTGGCTCGGTTCAGGAAGCGCTTGTACCAGGCGGCCGCCGCCGCGAACAGGCCGCTCATCGGCACGCCGAAGCCGAGCGCCTGGTTGAGGATCAGGGCCTCGGCCGCAGCCCGGGCGACGGGCTGGTCGTTCACATCCTTGAAGTTGTCGAACACGCCGCCGAACGGCCCGACCGAGAACGCGAGCGCCTGGAAGGCGACCGATGCCAGCGCGACGAGGATGCCGATCAACCAGCTCGCCCGCGGCGCGAAGAAGCCGGCGAGGAAGGCCGAGCCGAGCGGCAGCGTGAACGAGAAGTACTGGTAGAACGCCGACGTCAGGGGATTCGCGCCGAACAGTGGCAGGGCCGCGACCGACGCGCCGGTCAGCACCACCGGCACGAGGAACGACCAGTGCCGGAGGAGCGTCGGCAGGGCCCGCAGGTCGCCACGGACGTCGATCGGCCGGAAGGACGACCGGAACGCGCCGAGGATGCTCGGCCGGGGGGTGTCGGCCGGGCCGCTGCCCGGAGCGGAGGTGCGCGCCAGGGCGGCGCTGCGGGCGGGCAGCGCGGTCGAGGCCGGCGTGTCCGGGTCGAGGTCCGCTTCGTCGATATCGAGCGGCTCCGCGATCGAAGCGCGGTAGCGGCGGCGTGCTTCGGCGCGATCGGTTCGTTTGGCTCGGGCCACGTGGTCTCCAGAGGTGGGGGGCGACGGTCCGGAAATCCTACGCGCTTTCGGGATCCCGGTAGCCGGCCGTGCAGGAATCGTGAAGCGCTGGTGAAGGGGTCGTAAAGAGCGCGTCGATGTCCGCCTGCTACAACCCGGGTCTCCGCCACCACGGCTCGCGACCGCCCGCGGTCCACGTCCCGTCATCCCGCCGGGAGGTCGTCCATGTTGCGCGCCCGACGCGAGGGGCCGATTGCCCTGCCGTTCGCCTTGATCCTGGCCGTCCTCGCCGCGACGCTGACGAGCGCAGCCCCTCGACGGGCGACGCAGGCGTCGCCCCTCGAGGCGCCGCCGATCGAGCCGCTGGCAGCCGTGCCGTGGGCCGTCTCGAGCCTGGTGGTGTCCGAGGTCCAGACCGGCGGTGCGTCCGCGTCCGACGAGTTCGCCGAGCTCTACAACGGCGGCCCGCTCGCCGTCGACCTCTCGGGCCTCGAGGTCGCCTACGCGACGTCGACCGGCTCGACCGTGACCCGCAAGGCGACCTGGACCACGTCGACGATCCTCGCGCCTGGCCGGCATCTCCTGATCGCGAATGCTGCGGGAATCCACGCCCCGACCGCGGACGCGACCTACTCCGGCGGCTTCGCGGCGACGGGCGGTGCCATCGTCCTGCGGGCGGTCGGGGGCAGCCCGATCGATGCTGTGGCGTGGGGCGACGCAACGAACGCCTTCGTCGAGGAGACGGCGGCCGCCGCGCCTGCGGCCGGGTCGAGCATCGAGCGGCTGCCCGGCGGAACCTCCGGAAACGGCACCGACACGAACATGAACCAGGTCGACTTCGTGGTCGCGGTACCCAACCCGCAGAACCTCGCGGCCGACGCGGTGCCGTCGCCGACCCCGACCCCGACTCCCACGCCGACACCGCTTCCGAGCGTGACGCCCGCGCCCAGTTCGACGCCGACGCCGACCGCGACGCCAACTTCGACGCCAATTCCGACTCCGACCCCACTTCCGAGCGTGACACCGACGCCAACGCCGATACCGACGCCAACGCCGACCCCAACGCCCACTCCGACCCTGACGCCTGCGCCCACGGCGACGCCGACCCCGTCCCCGACGCCGACTCCCACCCCGACACCGAGTCCCAGTCCGACCCCGATCCCGACGCCGACGCCCACGCCGACGCCGACGCCGACTCCGACCCCGCCCGTCGTCTCCACGATCGCCGATGCCCGCGCGACTGCTGACGGCTCGGTGGTGACGATCGCCGGCACCCTGACGACCGCGTTGGGCGCGATCGACGGCGGCCGGATCGGGTTCGTCCAGGACGGCACCGGCGGGCTGGCGCTGCGCCTCGATGCCGCGGTGGCCACGACGGTCCCGGCCGGTACGGTCGTGACCGCGACCGGATCGATCGGGAGCTACTTCAGCCTGCGAATCTTGAACGTCACGGCCGGGACGGTCGTCGTCGGCGATCCCGCCGAGCTTCCGGCTCCGGTTGCCCGGACGACCGGCGGCGTGGACGAGTCCGTCGAGAGCCAGCGACTCGTCGTGAGCGGCGTCGTCACGGAGGTGCCCGGTCCGCTTGCCGATGGGCTCGGCGTGACCGTCGACGATGGGTCCGGGCCGGTCCGGATCGTCGTCTCGACGGCCGCCCAGGCCGGGGCGACGGTCGCGACCGGCGACATCGTGATCGCGATCGGGCCGCTCGGGCAGCGCGACAGCAGCGGCACGGGGACGGCCGGCTATCGGATCCACGCCACGGAGCCGGGCGAGTTCGTCGTCCTCCTCGAGCCATCACCGAGCCCGACACCGACCCCGACGCCGACGCCGACCCCGTCGTCGACGCCGACCCCGTCGTCGACGCCGACCACCACCCCGACGCCATCGGCGACTCCGAATCCGACAGCGACCCCGAGTCCGACGCCGACGGCCTCACCGACCCCGACGGTGCCTCCGACCCCGACGCCCACACCCTCGGCGACGCCCAGCCCATCGGTGGGCCCCACCGCGATCGCGACGGCCCGAGCCCTCCCGATCGGGACACGGATCACCATCGGTGGCGTTGTCACGGCCGAAGCGGGCCGGCTCGGGACCCCGCCGCTCATCGCCATCCAGGACGCCTCGGCCGGGATCGTGATCCGCCTGCCCGATTCGGCGCCCCGGCCGGCGCGCGGCACCTGGGTGGAGGCCAGCGGGTTCCTTGCGGATCCGTATGGACAGCTGGAGCTGCGCGGTCTCTCGGACTTCGGCGTGGTGGGGCCGGGGGCCCTGCCGATCCCCGTGCTGGTCGACGGAACCACGATCGGCGAATCCGTCGAGGGTCGCGTGGCCACAGTGTCCGGATCCGTGAAGGCCCGTCCCGCCAAGGGCACCGCCGGAGACTTCACGTTCGATCTCGACACCGGAGCCGGACTCGTCCGGATCGCCGCCGACGCGACCGCCGGCATCTCGACGGCCTCGATCTCGGCGGGCGATCGGCTCCGCGTGACGGGCGTCGTTGGGCAGCGAGCCAGTCGCAAGGGTGCCGCGGACGGCTATCGCCTGTGGCTTCGCGACCCGACGGACGTGGTCCGGATCTCCGGCCCGGCTCCGTCCGGCTCGAATTCGCCTGGCGGCGCCGGCTCGTCGGCCGCACCCGGGTCGGTCGTGATCTCGATCGCCGACGCGATCCGGGCGAGAACGGGCGAGGTGCTCGTCGAAGGCCTGGTCATTGCCGACGCGACCCTGCTCGACGCGACCGGCCGGCGGATCGTCGTCGAGGATCGATCGGCGGCGATCGAGGTGCTCCTCGCCACCGGCTCAACCGCCCCACGGGTCGGGACCCGGCTGCGTGTCGCCGGCGCGGTCGGGCGGGCCTACGGAGCGCCTCGGATCCGAGCCACGAAGGTCACGGCCCTCGCCTCGGGCGTGATGCCGGTGCCCCTCGACCTGCGCGTCGCGCCCGGCACCGCCCATGAGTGGCGCCTCGTTCGCATCCGGGGCGACGTCGTCGATGTGAAGAAGCTCGGCGATCGATGGCGCGCAGAGCTGCTCATCGGCGGTGTCCGCGTGCCGATCGCCGGTCAGAGCGGAGCCCGGATCCCCGCAACCGCGCTCATCGAGGGCCGAACCGCGACGATCGTCGGCATCGTCCGGCGTCCCTACCCGTCGGCGACGGACCGCCGGTTCGCGATCCTGCCGCGCGGCCCCGGGGACATCGCCCTGGGCGGGCCGGCCGACGACGATCGATCCGGCCCATCGAACGGCGCGGGCGGACCCGGCACCGGCACAGCCGGCAGCCCGGGTCCCGGCGCCGGGCCCGATGGAGGCGCCGCGACGCCTCTCGACATCGACCTCGCGGAGCTCGGCGACCACGTCGGAGCCTTCGTCCGGGTCGGTGGCCTGGTCGGGGAACGGCGATCGGACGGGTTCGACGTCGACGACGGCACGGCCGTCGGGCGGGTCGTGCTGCGCGGTCCCGCCCTGGAGCAGCTCCCGCTCGTCGAGATCGGGGACGCGCTCAACGCGATCGGCACGGTCGAAGCGGCCGCAGGCGGCGGTGCGGGCGACTTCATCGTCGCGGTCGTGGATCCGGCCGGGATCGTCCGGGTCGGCGACCCACTCGGCGTGACGCCGTCGGGTGATCCGGGCGCGGACCTCTCATCTGCGCCGTCGGGCGCATCGGACGAGGACGCTCGTCACCAGGCCGGCGGCCTCCTCGACCCGGGCCTGCCGGAGCTCGGGATCGCCGGGATCCTCCTCGTCGGGCTCGCGTCACTCGCGGTGACCCTGCTCCGCCGCCATCGCATGCGCCGAGCCCTCACGGCCCGCGTCCAGCAGCGCCTGAGCGAGCTCGTCACGACCCGGCCCGATGACACCCTGATGACCGCTCGCCGTCCGGATTGACCCGACGCATGGCCCGACGGATTCGACGAGCGGCTTGCGGCGGGCCCGCCGGAGGCTCGTCGCGAGCGTCTCTCGTGCGTGACTCGTGCGTGGCCGTGCTTGACGCTCGCGAGAACGCGGGACTATCCTCGGCCGAGTTTCGCGCCTGCGAAGCACGCCAGAGTGAGGGTAGAGGTCTTGCCGAACGCGGATCCCCGCGTAGCCCTCCCCATCGGAGAACGGCAATACCACATCGGACTCGGACCGGGTGAGCTGGCCGAGTACATCCTCCTCCCCGGTGACCCAGACCGGACCGCCCGGATCGCCACGCGTCTCGACGATGTCGAGCTCGAGCGGCGTCACCGGGAGTTCGCCTCGGTGACCGGAACGTATCGCGGCACCCGTGTCTCGGTCGTCTCGACCGGAATTGGCACGGACAATGTCGAGATCACGGTGGCGGAGATCCTGGCGATCACGGAACGGCCCACCTTCATCCGGGTCGGGTCCTGCGGAGCCCTCCAGCCGGAGGTCGCCCTTGGGGACCTGATCATCTCGACCGGAGCCGTCCGGCTCGAGTCGACCACGAGCTACTTCGTCCACGATGGGTACCCCGCCGTCGCCGACTACGAGGCGGTCCTGGCGCTCATCGAGGCCGGCGAGCGGCTCGGCAACCGGACCCACGTCGGGATCACGGCGACGGCACCGGGGTTCTTCGGGGCGCAAGGGCGCCCGATCCCGCAACTGCCCATCCGTTACCCTGACCTGGCGGAGGACATGGCGCGCCAGCGTGTCATGAACTTCGAGATGGAGGCATCGGCCTTGCTGGTGCTCGCCATGCTCGCTCGATGTCGAGCCGGCGTCGTATGCGCGGTCTACGCGCAGCGCACGACGGGGGAGTTCATCGAGGGAGCCGCGAAGGACCAGGCAGAGGCCGCGTGCGTGGAGACGGGGCTCGAAGCGCTCCTGATCCTCGCCGAGATGGATCGTCAGAAGCGCACGGCCGGGACGGATCGCTGGCGACCGTCCCTCTGGAATCGAACGTGAGAAGCGGATGCGGGACGAGGGTTCCCGCGACGCCACGCCGAACGAGGAGGAGCCCGCTCCATGGCTGAAGCCTATTGCGTCAAGGACAAGATGAAAGTCGAAGTCCAGAACCCGCAGCGAATCACGATGAAGAACGGCAAGCCCGCGCTGAAGGGCACGTGCCCGAAGTGCGGCGGCCAGGTCTTCAAGATCGGCGGCTGACGCCGACTCTGCGCTGATCAGCATCGGGCCCCTGCCGGCTTGCCGGCAGGGGCCCTTCGATTTCCCGGACCCCGGCAGGCGCGGAATTCCGCGACGATCGCCTCGAATTCGCCGCGTGATGAACGGCCCCGCCCCTCGGACGTCGTACGATGACACCATACGAGCGAGGCGCTGCGGTTCCTGGCCATGGAGCCCGACCTCGACGGCCCGATCGAATGACCAGCCGGGTGCCCGAGCGGCGCCCGCAGCTCGCGGAGGAACGGACCATGGCAGTGCGCGTCGGCATCAACGGGTTCGGCCGGATCGGTCGACAGTCGCTCAAGGCCCTGATCGAGCGCACGCCGGACGTCGAGGTCGTGGCCGTCAACGACCTGGTCGACACGTCCCTCAACGCGCTCCTGTTCAAGCACGACTCGACCTACGGGGCGTATCCCGGCACGGTCGACCACACGGACGACGCGCTGATCATCGACGGCCGCGAGATCAAGGTCCTCAAGGAGCGGGACCCGGCGGCGCTGCCCTGGGGCTCCCTCGGCGTCGACGTCGTCCTCGAGTCGACCGGGCTCTTCACCGATGCGGACAAGGCCCGGGCCCACCTCTCGGCCGGTGCGAAGAAGGTGATCATCAGCGCCCCCGCCAAGGGCGAGGACATCACGATCGTGCTCGGCGTGAACGAGGACCGATACGACCCCGCGAGCCACCACGTGATCAGCAACGCGAGCTGCACGACGAACTGCCTGGCACCGGCCGCCAAGGTCGTCCACGACCTCCTCACGATCGAGCGCGGCCTGATGAACACGATCCACAGCTACACGAACGACCAGCGCATCCTCGACGTCGCCCACAGCGACCCGCGCCGCGCCCGCGCGGCCGGGCTGAACATCATCCCGACGACGACCGGCGCCGCGAAGGCGCTCGCCCTCGTCATCCCGGACCTCAAGGGCAAGTTCGACGGCTTCAGCCTCCGCGTCCCGACCCCGACCGTGAGCATCGTCGACTTCACCGCCGACGTCTCTCGAGCCACGTCGGTCGAGGAGCTCAACGCCGCGTTCCGGACGGCCGCCGAAGGCCGGCTCAAGGGGATCCTCGGGGTGAGCGACGAGCCGCTTGTCTCGACCGACTTCCGCGGCGACAGTCGCTCCTCGATCATCGACGCGGCATCGACGATGGTTCTCGACGGGACGATGGTCAAGATCATCAGCTGGTACGACAACGAGTGGGGCTACAGCTGCCGGGTCGCCGACCTGATCGGTTTCGTCGCCGCTCGCCTGCCGGTCGCCGCGGCCTGACCGGCCGCCGACGGCACCTGACGGACCCCCGCCCCAACCCAGCCCAATCCCCGCGACGGTTCCCCCGGACCATCGCCCCAGCCAGGACATCATGGACAAGCTGACGATCCGCGACTTCGACGCGGCAGGGAAGCGCATCTTCGTGCGCGTCGACTTCAACGTCCCCCTTGCCGACGGCAAGGTCACCGACGACTCCCGGATCCGGGCGTCGCTGCCCACGATCACGAGCCTCCTCGCCGATGGCGCGCGGGTGGTGCTCGCCAGCCATCTCGGCCGGCCCGACGGCAAAGTCCAGGACGGGCTCCGGCTGCGGCCGGTCGGGGAGCGTCTGTCGCAGCTCCTCCGCCGGAACGTGCCCGTGACCGGCGATGCCCTGGGCGTCGGGACCGAGGACGCGGTCAGGCGGATGCGGCCGGGCGAGGCGATCCTCCTCGAGAACCTCCGCTTCCACGCCGAGGAGGAACGGAACGATCCGGTCTTCGCGGCCCAACTCGCGTCCTATGCGGACATCTACGTCAACGACGCGTTCGGGACCGCCCACCGGGCACACGCTTCGACGGTCGGGATCGCGAAGATCCTGCCGGCCTACGCCGGGCTGCTGATGGAGCGCGAGATCACGATGCTCAGCAGCCTCCTCGAGAACCCGGCGCGGCCGTTCGCGGCGATCCTCGGCGGGGCGAAGGTCTCGGACAAGATCAAGGTCATCGACCACCTCCTGACGCGGGTCGACGTCCTGATCCTGGGTGGCGGGATGGCCAACACGTTCCTCCTCGCCCAGGGCAAGGGCGTGGGCAAGAGCCTCGCCGAGCACGATCGCGTCGACGACGCGCGACGGATCCTCGTCGCGGCCGAGAAGGCCGGCGTGAACGTCGTCCTGCCGACCGACGTCGTCATCGCCAAGGAGGTCACCCGCGGCACCGAGTACAAGACGGTCGGGACCGAGAAGTTCCCGGCGTCGTGGCACATCGTCGATCTGGGTGAGCAGTCGCGGGCGGCCATCGAGACCGCCCTGGCCGACGTGAAGACGGTCCTCTGGAACGGGCCGCTCGGGGTCTTCGAGATCCCGTCGTTCGCCCATGGGACGAAGGAGATCGCCCGGTTCCTCGCTGACAAGGCCGAGCACGGGGCGACGGTCGTGGTCGGTGGCGGCGACAGCGTCGCGGCGATCGAGCAGCAGGGCCTGACCGCGAAGATGACCCACATCAGCACGGGCGGCGGCGCGTCGCTCGAGTTCCTCGAGGGCCGGGAGCTCCCGGGGATCGCCGTCCTCCTGGATCGGCCGGCGCCGGAGGTCCCCTCGAAGCCGAAGAAGGCCAAGGCCGGAGCGACCGCGTGAACACGATCATCGAGCTCATCGACGCGCGCGAGATTCTCGATTCCCGGGGTAACCCGACGATCGAGGTCGATGTCGTCCTCGGCGACGGGTCGGTCGGCCGAGCGGCGGTGCCGTCGGGAGCGTCGACCGGCGCCCACGAGGCCGTCGAGCTTCGCGACGGCGACCAGGCCCGGTTCGGCGGAAAGGGCGTCCTCACGGCCGTCGGCAACGTGACCGATCGGATCGCCCCGGAGCTGTACGGGATGGACGCGGCCGACCAGGCCGGCGTCGACGCGCTGCTGCGGGACCTCGACGGGACCCCGAACAAGGCGAACCTCGGTGCCAACGCGATCCTCGGCGTCTCGCTCGCCTGCGCCCACGCCGCCGCAAGCGCCCACGACCTGCCCCTCTATCGCTATCTCGGCGGCGTGGGCGCGCGGATCCTGCCCGTGCCGATGTTCAACATCCTCAACGGCGGCAAGCACGCCCAGGACTCCACCGACTTCCAGGAGTTCATGGTCATGCCCGTTGGCGCGGCCGCGTTTTCCGACGCCCTGCGGGCGGGTGCCGAGATCTTCGCCGCGCTCCGGACGATCCTCCACGACGAGGGTCATGCCACCGGCCAGGGCGACGAAGGCGGCTTCGCGCCGTCGCTCGGCTCGAACGTCGCCGCGGTCGAGGTGATCCTGCGGGCGATCGAGAAGGCCGGCTACCGGCCGGGCGAGGACGTCGCGATCGCCCTCGACCCGGCGACGACCGAGCTCATCGAGGACGGCAGCGGCGTCGACGGCCGGCCAACCCGGTATCGGCTCGCCACCGAGGGCCGGACGCTCGAGTCCGGCGAGCTCATCGACCTCTGGGCCGACTGGGCCGCCCGGTACCCGATCGTCTCGATCGAGGACGGCCTGGCCGAGGACGACTGGGCCGGCTGGGCGGAGATCGTCGGCCGGCTAGGCGACCGCCTTCAGCTCGTCGGCGACGACCTGCTCGTCACGAACACCGAGCGGATCGAGCGGGCGATTGGCGCGAGCGCGGCCAACAGCGTGCTCATCAAGCTCAACCAGATCGGGACGCTGACCGAGACGATCGAGGCGATCGAGCTCGCCCGGCGGGCCGGCTGGACCGCGATCGTGTCGCACCGGTCGGGGGAGACCGAGGACACGACGATCGCCGACCTCGTCGTGGCGATGGGCACCGGCCAGATCAAGACCGGCGCTCCGTCGCGGAGCGAGCGCGTCGCGAAGTACAACCGCCTGCTGCGGATCGAGGGCGAGCTCGGCGATGGCGCCGTCTATCTCGGGCGCGAGGCCCTCGGACGGAAGGCGGGGACGCGAGCCGAGGCCGTCGTCACCTCGTGACCCGGTTCGTCGACCGCGGCGCGATCGGTGCCGCGTATGTTGGCATCGGCATGGCCGTCACGATCGCGATCAGCTTCCTGCTCGTCATCCCGATCGAGCCGATCTACTGGCTGCTCGCGCTGCCCGCCGGGCTGCTGATCGGCTACTACGCCAACCAGCGCAGCGATCGTCGCACTGGGCCCTGGTGGCGGATCCTCACGAACGCCTTGGTCGCGGGTCTCGCGACGGCGTTGACGCTGGCCGCGTTCATCCTCCTCGTCAAGGGCCTCTTCTTCTTCGGCGACAACGGCTTCCCGACCTTCAACCGGATCGACGCGACGACACATCAGCCGATCCCGCCGTACTGCGACAGCGGCGCCGGCTGCGTCTTCGCCCGGTATCTCGCGGTCGGCAATGGGCCCGAGCTGGCGGCCGCCGGGATCACCGATGCCGCCACGTTCACGACGTTCTACTGGGGTCAGCAGGTCGCGGCGGCCGGCACGGTTCTCGTCCTGACCCTCGTCGGCGGTGTCGGCGGCGGCGTGCTGTACGGCGTCTTCCGTCCCAAGCCGAGCCCGAGCCCGGTGAGCGCGACCGGTTGAGGGACCGGCGGCGGCGCGCCGGGGCCCTTGACATCGGATAGTTGCGTGCGCAACAATCTGACCCACATCCAACCGCGAAGGAAGCCGCTCCAGTCATGCCCGCCATCACCGTTCCCGACATCACCGTCCTGCCCCGGATCGTCGAGCCCGACCCGACCATCGCCCGGCAGCGCCCGATCCGCAGCGTCACGAGCGCCCCGCACGGCCTCGAGGGGGAAGGGTTCCCGGTCCGTCGCGCCTTCGCCGGCGTCGACCTCGCCGATCTCGATCCCTTCGTCCATCTCGATCAGATGGGCGAGGTCGAATACGCACCGGGCGAGCCGAAGGGCACGCCCTGGCATCCCCACCGCGGCTTCGAGACGGTCACCTACATGATCGACGGGACCTTCGAGCACCAGGACTCGAACGGCGGCGGTGGGGT
>DATLVO010000052.1:0-19666 GCA_035577485.1 Verrucomicrobiia bacterium | reverse complement strand
AGCGACCTTCACGTGGTCGGCCGCCGAGGTCCGCGAGCTGCTCGACGACGACGCCCCGCTGTTCACCGCCACCTACGGGGTCCGCGACGAGGGCAACTGGGAGGGCCGGACGATCCTGTCTCGGATCCAGCCGGCGGCCGGGGACGACGGCGTCGTCGATCCCGGACGCGAGTCCCGGCTCGCGGCGGCCCGTGAGCGTCTGCTCGCGCGACGCGCGACCCGCCCGCAGCCGGCCCGCGACGACAAGGCGCTGGCCGCCTGGAACGGGCTCGCCATCGCCGCCCTGGCCGATGCCGCGCGGCTCCTGCCTGAGCCGGATGCCGACCGGTATCGCGCGGCCGCGATCACGGCGGCCGACACGATTCTCACCGGGCTGCGGCGCCCGGATGGAAGGCTCGGCCGCTCGTGGAAGGACGGCCGATCGTCGGGCGAGGGCGTCCTCGAGGATTACGCGGATCTCGCCGACGGGCTGCTCGCCCTGTACGACGCGACCTTCGACGAGCGCTGGTTCACGATCGCCCGAGAGCTCGCCGACACGATTCTCGAACGCTTCGCCGACCCCGCCGGCGGGTTCTTCGACACGGCCGACGACCACGAGGCCCTCGTCACCCGGCCGAAGGACCCCCAGGACAATGCCACCCCGTCAGGCGGCTCGATGGCGACGATCGTGCTCCTGCGGCTCGCGGCGTTGACGGGCGAGGACCGGTACCTGACCACCGCGGAGCGGGCGATCGCGACCGTGACGCCGTTCCTCGGGCGCTATCCGACCGGGTTCGCGAACTGGCTGAGCGCCGCGTCGCTGGCCGTTGGCGGGATCGTCGAGCTCGCGATCGCCGGCGATCCGGCCGATCCGGCGACGCGGACCCTGATCGACGTCGCCCGATCGGGGGCGCGGCCGGACCTCGTCGTCGCCGTCACGGCCGACCCCAGCGCGTCCGTGATCCCGCTCCTCGCCGACCGCGTGACGATCGACGGCCGGCCGACCGCGTACGTCTGCCGGCGGTTCGCCTGCCGGCTTCCGGTCACCGATCCCGGGGCCCTCGCCGCCCAGCTCGCCGAGCCCGTGACCGTCGGGTGAGTCCCGAAACGGGCGCGACGGGAGCCACCGGACGCGGGCCCGCCGCGGCGGGCGTCGATCCGGCGGCGAGCCCGGCCGTTCCGATCCCCGCGGCGACCGTCGTGCTCTTCCGCCCGGGCAGCGGTGGCGACCCGGCGCCGGAGGTGCTCCTCACGCACCGACCGACAACGATGGCGTTCGCCGCCGGCATGCACGTCTTCCCGGGCGGCCGCGTCGACGCCGCAGATGCCGATCCACGGCTCGCGCGCCTGTCGGTCCGCACCGCGATCGAGGCCGGCCGGGCGCTGGGCGACAACGCGTCGCCGGACGAGGCCCTCGCGATCCACCTCGCCGCGATCCGCGAGCTGTTCGAGGAGGCCGGCGTCCTGCTGGCTGAGGGGGCGATCGACGCCGCGGCGATCGAGCGCGCCCGCTCGCGGTTGCTCGAAGGTGCGGGGCTCGCCGATGCCTTCGAAGGGCTCGACATCCGCCCGCGAACCGATGCGCTCGTGCCCATCGCCCACTGGACGACGCCACCCTTCATGCCGCGTCGGTTCTCGACGTGGTTCTTCGTGGCCGACCTGCCGCCCGGCGCGGAGCCGACGTTCGCCGGGGACGAGGTCGTCGCCCATCGCTGGGTGTCCCCCGAAGTCGCGCTCGAGCAGCTCGCCGAGGGCGCGATCGAGATGTGGGTCCCGACGAGCTCGGTGCTGCAGCGGCTGATCGAGACCGGCGCGACGAGCGCGTCGCAGCTCCGCGACCGAGTCGCGATCACCCATGCGCCACCGCCGCGCGTCGTCGAGGACGGGCCGGCGGTCGTTCGCCTCGCCTTCGGTGGGGTCGGGGCGCTCCCGGGTCGCGTTGGCGAGGCCACGCTGCACGGCCGGCGGGAGCTCGTGCTCGTCGACCCCGGGGATCCGTCCGACGCGGCGCTCGAGGCGATCGCCGCCGCGGTCCGCGATCGCGCGGGTGCGATCCGGATGATCGTCCTGACGGAGGCGGTCCCGGATCGAGCCGCAGCCTCGGAGGCGGTGGCGATCCCCCTTGGCATCCCGATCCTCGTCGCGCCCGGGGCGGGACGCCATCTGCCCTACCGCGTCGAGGAGGCCACCGACGGTCAGCGTCTCCCCGCCGACGTCGACGTCCGGGTCCGCCTCGGGGCGCCGGGGAGCGGCCGCCTCGAGGTGATCGCGGGCTCAGCGGGGGAGTGAGGCGCCCAGGTTCCGCAGGAGGTTGAGGCCCGCCGCCACTTCCGCGCTCGGGGCGTACGGGCCCGGCATCAGGAAACACGGCCGGCCCGACAGGGCGACCCCGACGAGCTGGCCCCAGGGCTCGGTGAGGGAGCGGCCCGCGGCGATCTCGGCCGCCCGCTTGTAGACGAACACGACCGCCGCCGGACTCCAGATCGCGATCTTCTGCCAGAGCGGTCCGACGCCTGCGCGGAGCTCCGAATCCGTCGCGGTGTCCCTTGCGGACGGCACCTTGCGAAGGTCACTCAGGCCGTGGCCGACAGCCACGAGCATGTCGTCGGCTGCCTCGATCGGGGTGTCCCGCGGGAGGATCTGGGCCACGATCAGGCGCTCCCAGAACGCGCGTCCGAGCCGGCCCTGGAAGTAGTGGCCGGCGGCGACGCTGACCGGCGACGGGTTGAGCCCGACGAAGAGCAGGCGATCGCGCAGCGGCGGCAGGTCGGCGAGGGTCTCGACGGCGACGCCGTCGATCTCGATCGTCGTCCGATGCGGACCCGGGCCGGGTCGCTCGAGCAGGGCCGACAGCTCGTCGGCGCGGTCGTCCGTCACGCCGCCGAGTCTACCCGGGCCCGGTCAGCCGATATCCGAGACCGTATTCAGTCGCGATGTAGGGGTCCCCCGGCGCGACCGAGTCGAGCTTGAGCCGAAGGTTGCGGATCGTCATCCGCAGCAGGTGGACATCGGCGTCATAGCCCGAGCCCCAGACCGCCGCGAGCACCTGACGATGAGCCACCAGCTGCCCGGCGTGCTCGACGAGGTAGGCGAGCAACCGGAACTCGGTCGGGGTCAAGCGGACGTCCTCGCCGCGCAGCCGGGCGCGGTGGTCGTCGAGGTCGATGACGAGATCGCGGTGCTGGAGCCGCCGCGGGCGATCGGGGGTCGGCGTCGACGCCCGTCGCAGGGCGGCTTCCACGCGAGCGACCAGCTCCGGGAAGCTGAGCGGCTTCGTGATGTAGTCGTCGGCACCGAGCTTCAGGCCGCGGACCTTGTCGGCCTCGGAGCTGCGGGCCGTCACCAGGATGATCGGGACCCGGCTGAATTCGCGGATCCGCTCGATCACCTGCCAGCCGTCGAGCCCCGGCAACGAGAGGTCGAGGATCACGAGATCGGGATGCGACTCGTAGAACCGGCGGAGGGCGTCGTTACCGGTCGGGGCGGCCAGCGCCTCGTACCCGGCCCGCCCGATCCACATCGCGAGGAGCGCGGCGAACTCGGGCTCGTCCTCGACGATCAGGATCCGCTCAGCCACCGACCTGTCCCCGCGTGGTCGGGCGCGCATTCGACACGCGTGGTCCGGCGGGCGCGTGCTCGCGCCGCCCGGCCAGGATCGGCAATGTGAACGCCACGCGCGTTCCCGGTCGCTCGTCCGGCCGGTCGCCGATCGTGAGGGTCCCGCCGTGCGCCTCCACGAGCCGGCGGCAGATATACAGGCCGAGCCCCGTGCCGGGGATCCGCGACTCGCGAACGTTCCAGGCCCGGTGGAACGGCTCGGCCACGAGCGGCCGGTCGGTCTCCGGGACGCCGATCCCCTCGTCGTCGATGTGGACGACGAGCCAGGCACCGCGGACCTCGGCGCCGATGACCACGGGGGTGTCGTCCGGCGCGTACTTCAGCGCGTTTCCGACGAGATTCTCGAGGATCCGCCCGACCCGGCTCGCATCGACCTCGATCGGCGGAAGGTCCCGGGAAAGGTCGGTCTCGAGCCGGCGATCCTCGCCCGTCAGCTCGAGATCGCCCCGAAGGCGGGCGACCAGGGCGGCGAACGAGACCGGTGCGCGCTCGAGGATCAGCGGATCGGCGTCCAGGTGGGTCGCGTCGAGGATCTGGCTGACGAGGTCCCCGAGACGGGTCGTCAGGCCCTGGATCCGCTCCAGGAACTCCCGCTGCTGCTCCGCCTCCAGGTCGAAATGGAGGAGGGTCTCCGCGTAGCCGCGAATCAAGGCGATCGGCGTCCGCAGCTCGTGACTCACGGTCGCGACGAAGCCCTCGCGGAGCTGGTCCAGCGCCTCGGCCGCGCTCAGGTCGCGGAGGATCGCGGTCGCGCGGACGCCGCCCGGCCGGGACATCCCCGGCGAATAGCCACCCGCGACCTTGATCGGGCCCTGCGGCCCGCGGACGGCCGTTTCCCGGTACGCAATCGGGGCGCCGGTGCGGATCGTCTCGGCGAGCGGGCAATCGGCCATCCGGTGACCGCCGGCGGCCTCGCAGCCGAGGGCCTCGCCGCAGCTGGTCCCCAGGGCGTCGGCGTTCGTCAATCCCAGGAGCCGTTCGCCGGCCGGATTGAGCCGGGTGATCCGGCACGACCCGTCGACCTGGACGATGACGTCGGTGGCACCGTCGACGATCGCGGCGAGGTCGTGGCCCTCTCGCTCGAGCGCCTCCCGCAGGCGCGCCCCGGCGAATGCGACCGACAGCTCGTGGCGGGCGAGCTGGGCGACGCGGACGCCGTCCTCGTCGAGCGCCCGGCCGTCCGATGAGCGGATCGCGACGACCATCGGCGAGGGCGCGTCGGCCAGGACGACAAAGCGGAGCTCGCCCCGGCTGACCGACCAGTCGCGGGCCGCGACGACGTCCTCGAACCGATCCGGCAGCGCGGCGATCGGCCCGATCCGTGCGGCCAGATGAACGGGCTTTCCGGGCCCGTCGCCAAGCCAGATCGCCCCTTCGTCACCGGCCGCGAGCCGGGTGAGCTCCAGGAGGACCGCCCCGGCGAGCTCGGCGACCGAGCCACCAGAGGCGACGAGCTGGCTCAGTTGGTACTGCGCGAACAGCGTGTCGGCTTCCCGCTGGGCCTCGTCGAAGGCCCGCTTCGCCTCACGCTCGAGGCCGGCGATCCGGGCCTCGAGGCGCGCGCGTTCCGCGGTCTCGATCGGTGAGCTGGCGCGGTCGGTCATCGGCCCGCCAGGGCTCGAAGAATGAGGAAGCACGACACGGCACCGGGATCGAGGTGCCCGACGGATCGCGGACCGAGGCGCAGCGCGATTCCGCGCCGGGCCACGAGCGGGCGGGTGCTGCGCATCCCGGTTCGCCCAGCCTCGAGCGTCGCCCGGACCGCCCCTCGGGCGCCGCCGCCTGCCGCGACTGCCTCGGACAGGGCCGTCGCCGCCGGCCGGAGCGTGTCGAGGATCGTCTTGTCGCCGACGGCGCAGCGGCCCCGTCGGGCCAGCCCGTCGGTCGCGGCCTCGAGCATGTCGGCCGCCAGCGGCAGGTCGATCGTCGTCGCGCTGGCGGCCCGGAACCCTGCCTCGATGAAGGCCGTGCCGTAGAGCGGGCCCGATGCGCCACCGACCGCCGAGACGAGGCAATGGCCAACGGCCCGGAGCAGCTCCGCCGGGAGCGTGTCCGGCGGCAGCGCGGCGAGGGCCTCTTCGGCGGCCCGGAACCCGATGGAGAGATTGTCCCCGTGGTCGCCGTCGCCCAGGACCGCGTCGAGCCGGGTCAGCGCGGCGGCGTGGCGATCGATCGTCCGGCGGGCGCGCACGACCGCCGACCTCAGGTCGGCGGCGTCGATCGTGGCCGGGTCGGTCTCGGCCGTCGATGGTGGCGATGCGGGCACGGCGATCCTCGCGGCGCGCGGCGCGGTGAACGGTCGTCGGAGTGTAGAGAAGGCCTCGTCGCGCGGGCAACACCGCGACAGCCCCGATTTGGCCGCCGGCGCGGATCCATCGCGAAACCAGATCGGTTCTTGCTTTCTTCTTGACGAGTCGGGCCCGACGATGCGGCGCATCCACTCATCGCGATCTGGAAGGAGGCACGCTTGGTGGGTCTCGTCCTCATCTCCCACAGCGAGCAGCTGGTCGACGGGTTGCGGGCGATCGTTTCCCAGTTCGGCGGCGCGGATGTGCCGGTGGCCATGGCCGGCGGCACGGACGACGGCCGGATCGGGACCACCGCCCCGCGAATCGAGGCCGCCATTCGATCGGTCCTCGATGGCGGCGCGGACGGCGCCCTCGTCTTGCTGGACTTCGGCAGCGCTCTCCTGAGCCTCGAGGTCGCCCTCGAGTGGCTGGACCCGGCCGACCTGTCGCGGGTCCGGGTCAGCGACGCACCGCTCGTCGAGGGCGCGTTCCTTGCGGGCGTCCAGGCCAGCACGGGCGCCACCCTCGACGAGGTCGCCGAGGCCGCTCGCGGCTGGCAATCGCTGCCGAAGATCCCCGGAGCCTGAACGATGGCCGAGCTCACCCTGACCGTCATCGATCCAGCCGGGCTGCATGCCCGACCCGCCGCAAAGCTCGTCCAGGTCGCAAGCCGCTACCAGAGCCGGATCGTCCTCCGGAGCGGCGAGCGCACGGTCGACGTGAAGAGCCTGATCGCGCTCCTCGGTCTGACGATCCGACCCCTGACCGAGATCACCTTGACGGCCGATGGGCCCGACGCGGACGACGCTCTCGCGGCGCTCGTGGAGGAGCTCGGGGCGGCCGTCGCCCGTTCAGCGGACGGCCCAGCCGTCGCCCTCACGCCGGATGGCGCAGCCGTCCAGCCCTGACCCGAAGGAGGTCCTGTCGATGTCGTCTTCACCCACCCTGTCCCAGAAGCTGACCGCCGAGGCAATCGGCACGGCCATCCTGGTGTTCATCGGCGCCGGCTCGGTGCCCCTGACGGTGTTCCTGACCGGAAAGCAGCCGTTCGGCAGCGCCGAGCTCTCGACGATCTCGTTCGCCTTTGCGTTCGCGATCTTCGCGGCGGTCTACTCGGTCGGCCATATCAGTGGCTGCCACATCAATCCGGCCGTCACGACCGCGCTCTGGGCGACGCGCAAGATCGATTCGCAGACGGCGATCAGCTACATCGCCGCCCAGATCGTGGGCGCGTTCATTGGCGCCGGCCTGACCCTGGCGATCCTGAGCGGCAACCATCCCGAGACGCTCGGCCTCGGCGCCGTCAGCGTGAACGCCAACGCCGGCAACCTCGTCGGCTTCGTCGCCGAGGTGATCGGCACCGGCATCCTCGTCTTCACCGTATTCGGCGCGGCCGTCGACGGCCGGGCGCCGGCGGGCTTTGCCGGGATCGTCATCGGCTTCATCGTCTACGGGATCATCATCCTCGTCGGGCCGATCACCGGCGCCGCGCTGAACCCGGCCCGTCAGGTCGGACCGGAAGTCCTCGAGGCGATCATCGGGAAGAGCCAGGACTGGGGCGCGATCTGGGTCTACATCGCCGGTCCGATCGTCGGCGGCCTGGCCGGTGCCTTCCTGTACGAGTTCATCGGCCATACCCGAACGGCCACCGTGCCCGGGATCGACGTCCGCGAGGCCGCGCACGCCGAAGGCTGAACATCCGTCACCCCGACCGACCGAAGGAGCACCGAACCATGGCAACGAACGCCCCGACCCGAGTCAAGAAGCTGTTCAACAACGTCGAGGACATCGTCCCGGAGAGCCTGGCCGGCCTCGGCGCCGCCCACCCCGACATCGTGAAGATCGATGCGGCCAACAACGTCGTCCTCCGCGCCGGCGGCCCGACCCGGGGCAAGGTCGGCCTGATCTCCGGCGGCGGGTCGGGCCACGAGCCGCTCCACGGCGGGTTTGTCGGGTTCGGCATGCTCGACGCCGCCGCCGCCGGGAACGTCTTCACCTCACCGGTGCCCGATCAGATGGAGGCGGCCACCCGGGCCGTCGACGGGGGCGCCGGCGTCCTCCACATCGTCAAGAACTACACGGGCGACGTCCTGAACTTCCAGATGGCCGCCGAGCTCGTCGCCGGCGAGATCGAGGTCGCGTCCGTCGTGACGAACGACGACGTGGCCGTCCAGGACTCGCTCTACACGGCGGGCCGCCGGGGCGTCGGCGTGACCGTCCTGGTCGAGAAGATCGCGGGCGCGGTCGCGGAAGCCGGCGCGTCGCTCGCGGACGTCACGGCGGCGGCCGTGAAGGTCAACGGCCAGGGCCGCTCGATGGGCCTCGCGCTTTCGAGCTGCATCGTGCCGGCCGCCGGCACCCCGACATTCGAGCTCGGCGACGACGAGGTCGAGGTCGGGATCGGGATCCACGGCGAGCCCGGCCGGCGCCGAGAGAAGCTGGCGCCGGTCGACGAGATGGCCGAGTGGCTCGTCTCGCCGATCGTCTCGGATCTCGGGCTCAGCCGTGGGGACTCCGTCCTCGCGTTCGTCAACGGAATGGGTGGCACGCCGCTCATCGAGCTGTACGTGGCGTTCAACAGCGTCGCCCGCATCCTCGGCGGCCAGGGCATCTCGATCGGGCGCAGCCTGGTCGGGAGCTACATCACGAGCCTCGAGATGGCCGGGTTCTCGGTCACCCTCCTCAAGCTCGATGAGGAGCTCGTCCGGCTGTGGGACGCACCGGTCCACACTGCCGCCCTGCGCTGGGGCGCCTGACCGCCCATTCCTCCTGCCGGCCGCCGGTCGGGGTCAGGCCCCCAAGGCCGATCCCCGACCGGTGGTCGCTAGACTCGGGGACACGTCCCTTCGAGGTGCTGCGATGCATCATGCGCTCGAGGCCTGGCTGCGGGCCGCAGCCGACCGGATCCACGAAGCGGCGCCCGCGCTGACGGCGCTCGATCAGGCGATCGGCGATGGCGATCACGGAATCAACATGGATCGCGGATTCGGGGCGATCGTCAAGGCCCTCGACGACCGGCCGCCGACCGATCCCCACCAGAGCGACGTGACCGCCTCGGCTGAGCTGCTGAAGCTTGTCGGGCGGACGTTGATCAGCACCGTCGGCGGGGCGTCCGGCCCCCTCTACGGCACGGCGTTCCTGAAGGCCTCCGCGGCGATCGCCGCCCTGCCCGCCGACCCTGCCCCTTCCGATGGCCTCGCGGTGACGACGGCCCTCGAGGCCGCGGCCGCAGGGATCGGTGGCCTGGGCAAGGCCACGACGGGCGAGAAGACGATGCTCGATGCCCTCGTCCCCGCGGCGGAGGCCGCTCGCGCAGCGCTTGACGGCGGAGCGGACGCGGTCGCGATCCTGACCGCCGCCCGGAACGGGGCCGCCGCCGGCGCCGCGGCGACGATCCCGATGCTCGCCACGAAGGGCCGGGCTTCGTATCTGGGCGAGCGAAGCATCGGCCACCAGGATCCAGGAGCCACCTCGGCGGCGCTCCTCCTCGACGTCCTGGCCGGCGTCGTTGCCGACGTCGCCGTCTGAGGCCGGTCCGATGGCTCGAACGCTGATCGAAGGTCACCCCGGGTCGCCCGGATCGGGCGTCGGGCGCCTGCTCTGGATCGACGGTTCGTCGAACGGCGTCGGGCACGCCGCCGGGCCGCCGGACCTGTCGCGTCCGGGAAACCGCGGTCGCGTCCCGCCGGACGACGTTCCGGCCGAGAAGCGGCGCCTGCTCGCGGCGCTCGATGCGGCGGCGACCGAGCTCGAGGTCCTTGCGCGGGAGACCACCGACCGAGCCGGACCGGAGATCGGAGCGATCTTCGAGGCCCAGGCGATATTCGCTCGCGATCCCGGGCTGATCGATCCGGCCCTCGCCGCGATCCATGGTGGCGAGACGGCCGAGGTGGCGATCGATCGCGCCGCGGCCGAGCAGGCCGAGAGCCTCGCCGGCGTCGACGATCCGTACTTCCGCGAGCGTGCAGCCGACCTCCGCGATGTCGGCCGGCGAGTCCTCGACCGCCTGACCGGCCAGACCCGACCCGATCTCCATCATCGCGACGGGACGCCGGCGATCGTCGCGGCGGACGATCTCGACCCATCGGCCGTCGCCGGGATCCGCCCCGAGCTGGTCGCCGGCCTCGCCTTGGCGGCGGGTGCCCCGAACGGTCATGCGGCGATCGTTGCGCGGGCGCTGGGCATCCCACTCGTCCTCGGGCTCGGAGCCGGGCTCCACATCGGGCTGGGTGGCCGGACCGTGGCGATCGATGGTGGCCTGGGCTGGCTCGTCGTCGAACCGAGTCCAGAGGATCTCGCCCGGATGACGAGCCGTGGTCGCGTCGTCGCCGGCGACGATCCGGGCACGCCACCCCCCGTGGCGCCGCTGCCCTTCGGGATGCGGATCGAGGCCAACGTCGGCTCGGTGGCGGAAGCGGAGCAGGCGGCGCGGGCCGGCGCCGACGGCATCGGGCTCGTCCGGACCGAACTCATCTTCCTCGGTCGATCGATCGCCCCTGGGGTCAATGAGCAACGGGCGATCTACCGCCGGATCCTCGACGCGATGGCCGGGCGGCCGGTGGTCTTCCGGACGCTGGACATCGGTGGCGACAAGCCGGCGGGCTTCGAGCCGGGTCCACCCGAGGCGAACCCGGCTCTCGGCGTCCGCGGCATCCGCCTCGGCCTGCGCCGGCCCGAGCTGCTGGACGCACAGCTCCGGGCCCTCCTCGAAGCTGCCGCCGGCGGAGAGCTGCGGGTCCTGTTGCCGATGGTCTCGACCCTTGACGAGGTGCGGGCCGGCCGGGCCGCCCTCGCCCGGGCCAGCGAGGCGGCCCGCGCCGCCGGCTCGGTGATCGCGAGCGTCGTCCGGCTCGGCGTGATGATCGAGGTCCCATCCGCCGCTCTCATCGCCGACAGCCTCGCCCCGGAGGTCGATTTCTTCAGCATCGGCACGAACGACCTGGTCCAGTACACGGTGGCTGCCGATCGCACGAACCCCGCGCTCGCCGATCTTGCCACTCCCTACCAGCCGGCCGTCCTGCGCCTGATCGCGACGGTCTGTCGCGCGGCGCTGGCCCACGATCGCCCCGTCGGCATCTGCGGCGAGGCCGCCGCGGATCCGCACGCCGCGGCCCTCTTTGCGGGACTGGGCGTCACCGAGCTGAGTGTTGCGCCACGCTCGGTCGCGACGATCCGCGCCGCTGTGGCGGCCTTCGATCCCGCGGTGGTGCGATCGGTTGCCGAGCAGGCCCTCGCCGCACCGACGGCGGATCGGGTCCGCGAGATCGCGTTCGCCAGCCTCGGGGACCCCGCTGGACGTCCGACGCCGACGACGTCAGGCTGACCATCCGGGGGGCTCGCGATCCCGCGAGCAGATCAGGCTCGCAGGCCCGATGGCCGGATCAGGCGGGCGGCTCGCCCGGGCCAGGATCCTCGAGCTTCTTGCTCGCCTCGGTCCGTGCCTCGCGGACGCCCCGTCCGAGCGCCTGGCCGAGCTTCGGCAGCGTCCTCGGGCCGCGCCACACGATGACGGCGATGAGGACGATGATCAGGACGACGAAGAGGTCGGATCCCATGACGGGATGGTACTCGCCTCAGCCGCGCGGTCGAAGGGCGAGCGGGATCACGAGCCGGATCGAGGTTCGAGTCGAGGAGAACGCGACGACCTTGTTGTCGATCAGCCCGTGCTCGCGCGCCGCGGCCATCACCTCCACGTCCCGGATCGTCGCCGCGCGGCCCTTGCGGGAGACGACCCAGACCGCACCGGCCGGGCGGAGGCGCGGCCGGATCCGGGCGAGGGCGTCCAGGTCCGGAACGCCGTCGGCCGCGAGGAAGACGAGGTCCGTGTCGGGCTTCGGGTGCCCCTCGGTGATGTCGCTCGTCCGATCGCCAAGGTCAGCTCGGAACGCGCCCGCTTCGGCCTCGTCGTCGTGGAGCGCGCCGACGATCGCGATCCGCGCGCCGGGCCGCACTCCGAGCTTGTCGAGCAGCGGCCTGGTGTAAACGCGTTCCATCGCCGGGTATCGTGCCATCGATGGCCGACCCGCCGCTCCTCGTCTTCGGCCCGCGATCGCTCGACTACGACTTCGGGCCGAGCCACCCGCTGACGCCGCGCCGGTTCGGGCCCGGGATCGACCTCCTCCGGGCGATCGGCGCCGAGCCGGCCCTGGCGCCCGAGCCGGCCACGGACGACGAGCTCCTGATGAGCCACACCGCGCACTATCTGGCCGTGGTCCGTCGCTTCTCCGAGCCGGGACACGGCTGGATGGACCCCGAGGCGGGGATCGGCGAGGGCGGCGACGACCCGCCGTTCGTCGGGATGCACGAGGCCGCCGCCGCCGTCGCCGGCGGGTCGCTCCGGGCGATGGAGGCGATCCTCCGGGGCGAGGTCGAGCACGCCTTCCATCCGGGCGGCGGCCTGCATCACGCGATGCCCGGCCGCGCGTCGGGGTTCTGCATCTACGACGACCCGGCGCTGGCGATCGCCCTCGCCCGACGCGCGGGCCGGCGCGTCCTGTACGTCGATCTGGACGTCCATCACGGCGACGGGGTCGAGGCGATCCATGCGGCGGATCCCGGGGTGCTCACGTTGTCCTTCCACGAGAGCGGTCGTTACCTGTTCCCCGGAACGGGCTTCGTCGACGAGGTGGGGGAGGGCCATGCGGCCGGCACCGTGGTGAACGTGCCGCTCGAGCCGGAGACCGGCGAGCGCGCCTGGCTGGGCGCGGTCCGGACCATCCTGCCGGAGCTCGCGGCGACGTTTGGACCGGACCTGATCGTCTCCCAGCACGGGGCCGACAGCCACGCCTGGGATCCGCTGGCGCACCTGCGGAACACCACGACGGCGATGGGCGAGGCCGCGAGGCTCGTCGACACGGTGGCCCACGAGCACGCGGGCGGCCGCTGGCTCGCGACCGGCGGCGGCGGGTATGGCGTGTACGCCGTCGTGCCCCGGTCGTGGTCGCTCGTCTGGCTCGCGGGAGCCCACCGCGAAGTTCCCGATCGGATCCCGGAGGCGTGGCGCGAGCGCTGGGCCCAGGAGGCGTCGCGGTACGGCACCGAGACACTGCCGCTTCGGTTCGAGGACGAGCCGAACGCCGGCGAGCCGCCGTCGGCCTCGCAAGAGGCGGCGGAGCGTCTGCCCGGCGCGACCGTCAGCCTCGTCCGTGAGATCGCCGTCCCGCGCCTCGTCCGCGCGGCCGTCGACCTAGGCTGGTGGGGAGCGGCGCCGCGCAACGCGACGACCGGCGGCGCCGCCGCGACGATCGACGCTCCCGGCGACGCCCCCGCCGGGCCCGGCGAGCCGACGATCGAGCCGTCGGTCGACGGAGCGCGCTGGGCGACCCTCGGCCTGGAAGCGCGGGTCGTTGCGCCCGCCTCGGTCGATCACGCCCACGCGATCCTCGCGGCGGCGCTCCGTGGCGAGGCCGCGGTGAGCGTTGCCACCGTGGACGGCGGTCGCGTGGTCGGCCTCGTCGTCACGGGGCCGCCCGACGCCCAGACCCATGAGCTCCTCGCCCTGGGCGTCGCACCCGGCTGGCGTCGGCGGGGCATCGCCGGCCGCCTCCTCGCCGCCCACGTGGCGGCCCTCGGCTCTGGGTCGGGTCCGTCGATCAGCGCGACCGTCTCGGTCGCCGAGCGCGACGTCGTCGAGCCCCTGGACCACCGGACCCGGATCGCGATCGGCCGTCGTCTCCTCGAACGCGCCGGCTTCGAGCTTGTTCGGGCGCCGGATCCGCTCGGCCTCGCGGATCCGACCGCGTTCGTCGCCCGCCTGCGCTGAACGCCCGGGCGATCGAGGCCCGGGAATCCGAAGACCCGGGCTGGGACCCGGGTCTTCGAGGTGCGGGAGGGAAGGGTCAGGAGGTCACGGGGCTCGCGGTCGTCGCGATCGGCCGACCGGTCTGGACCTTGGCGTGCCAGGGGGTCCCGAGCATCGGCAGGAGGTACCGGTCGAGGCCGTAGTAGCCGGCGACCTTCCAGGCGAGCATCAGCCCGATCGCCATGGTGAAGAGGACGGGGTTGCTCGACCCGGAGCCGGCGAGGAGGAACGAGACGTTCATCAGGGCTCCGAAGAAGGCCGCAACGCCGACCAGGGCACCCACGAGGAGCCCGATCCCGACTGCCGTCTCACCGAAGGCGACCAGCCAGGCGAACCACGTCTGATGGTGTCCGCTCAGCAGGAAGTTGATGAAGTCGCGATACCACTCGAAGGAGATGGGGCCCTTGGCCGTGTTCGGATCGACCTTGACCGCGTTCGTCCAGTAGCCGGCGAGCGCCGAGCCACCGTCGGTGATCCACCCGCCACCGGTGAGCTTGTGCCAGCCCGCCTCGACCCACGAGAAGCCGACGAAGAGCCGGATCGGCAGCCAGAAGAGACCGGCCGCGCGGTTCGAGAACAGGTAGCGCGTGAAGGCCGGGCCCTCGATCTGGACCTCGGTCGCATCCACGTTCTTGCGGTCCTGGAACATCAGGACGATGACGGTGAGGAACAGGACCCAGAAGCCGACGGTCGTGACCGCTCGGAGGTCCTTGCTGATGGCCTCTGGATTGAACCACGGGTTCTCCATCCAGAAGAGAAGGACTGCGGCCAGGATTCCCAGCCCAGTCACGTACTTGCGATAGGTGGACATCGTGTCCCTCCAGCTGATCCTCCAGCGCGGGCGACGTATCGTCGGATGCCGCTGGTTTCGATCTGCGACCACCATCGCGCTTCGGGCCCGCTGCAAGCAGATGCCCAATGGCCCCTTCCGGACGGGACCGACGGCCCCACATCCCGGGACCGCTGACCGACCGATCACCGACCGATGGGCACACCGCGCGGCGGACCGTCGAGGACGCGAGCTCCCCGGGCGTCCACGACTGCCCACAGCATCGCGGGACCGGGCCAGAGCGCTGCTGGGTCGCCGAGCGCCGCGAACGCCTCGACGGACCGCGCGGGAAAAGCCGTGGCGAGGGTTTGCTCGAAGGCGCGCGCCAACTCCCGGTTCGTGTGCGTCGATCGCGGGACCAGCAGCCGGGAGATCGGGATCGGTTCTTCACCGGCGGCGATCATCGACCACGCTTCGGCTGACGGAAGGGCAAGGCTCTTCTCCGTCGCCCGTCGGAGCTGCTGCTCGAGTCGATGGATCTCGGACTGGACCTCGGTGGCGACCACCACGGATCGGCTCGAAAGGACGAGATCGATGACGCCCCGAACGGGACGCCGAACCGGCACCTCGACCAGCCGGTGCCAGGTCGGATGGGCCACTCGCAGGACCGCCTCGACGATGGGCGCCTGGAACCGGTCCCGAATCCGCGGTCCCGCCCCGGGCAGCAGCCGGACCGACAGATCCGCGCCGAGGGCGTCCCCGATGGCGACGAGCACGGCCGTCGATGGCTCGGCAGTTCCCCGCTCGATGCGGGAGAGGTACGACTGCGGGATCCCCGACGCGGCAGCGAGCCGTCGCTGACTGATCCCGGAGTCGAGACGAAGGGCGACCACCTGTCGACCGATCGCCCGCGCAACTTCTTCCGATCGGCGACCGATCCGCGTGCGTGGACTGCGACGGGCGCTCGGATTCGTCGACGCGGGCATGCCGGCAGCAAAGCACCGTGGTGCTCATCCCGCGGTTACGCGGAGCTTCACGGCGATGGTCATGTGGCGGCCGATCTCCCACGGAGATCGAATTTCGCTCCAACGCAGGACGCAGTGGCCGTCGAACAAGGATCGATCCCTGGCAGAGATCAAACTGGCGCTGCGGCCCGGCGCTCAGTCGCGGTTGATCTCCGGTGAAGATCGATTCGCTCCGACACCGAGCGTTGGCGCCGAAAACAATCTCCGGCGGAGATCGCCCGCCCCCTGAGGACATCGCAGAGACGCATCGAACGGATGGTCGAATTCGCGCTGCCATCCTATACTCGCGAATCCCGTGGCCATCGCAACCGCTGCCGACCCGCTCGCGCCGTTCGGGCCCGCCGTCCGGGCGTGGTTCGAGTCGTCGTTCGAGGCGCCGACCCAGGCCCAGGCCGAGGGCTGGGCCGCGATCAGCGAGGGCCGCCACACGCTGATCCACGCGCCGACCGGGAGCGGCAAGACCCTCGCCGCGTTCCTCTGGACGCTCGACCGGCTTGCCGCTTCGCCGCCCCGCCCCGCGCCGACGAAGGCGAACCCGGGAAGCGTCCGCGTTCTCTACATCAGCCCGCTCAAAGCGCTGACCTACGACGTCGAGCGCAACCTGCGAGCCCCGCTGGCCGGGATCGCTCTCGCCGCGGCCCGTCTCGGCGAAGCGGCGCCGGACATCACCGTCGCCAGCCGGACCGGCGATACCCCCGCCGAGGATCGACGCAACCTCGCCCGGCGTCCGCCGGACATCCTGATCACGACCCCCGAATCGCTCTATCTCCTCCTGACGAGCCAGGCCCGCGAGATCCTCCGCGGCGTGGAGCACGTCATCGTCGACGAGGTCCACGCGATCGCCGGCTCGAAGCGGGGTGCCCATCTCGCGCTCAGCCTCGAACGGCTCGAACGCCTCATCGCCCAGCGCGAGGGCAGCCGGCCGCCGCAGCGGATCGGGCTCAGCGCGACCCAGCGGCCGCTCGACCTGATCGGCCGGTTCCTCGGCGGCAGCGGTCCCGGCCGCGAGGTCACGATCGTCGATGCCGGCGCCCGCAAGCCGCTCGATCTCCAGGTCGTCGTCCCGATCGAGGACATGACGAAGCCGGGCGAGGTCCTGCCGCTCGACGAGCAGCCCGGCGGTCCGGCCACGAACCCCGAGGCGCGGGTCAGCATCTGGCCCGCCATCCATCCGCGGATCCTCGAGCTGATCCGGAGCCATCGCAGCACGATCGTCTTCACGAACAGCCGCCGATTGAGCGAGCGGCTCGCCCAGCGCCTCAACGAGCTGGCGGGGGAGGAGCTCGTCCGGGCCCACCACGGCAGCATCGCCCGCGAGCAGCGGATCGCGATCGAGGAGGACCTGAAGGCGGGTCGGAGCCCAGCGATCGTCGCCACGAGCTCGCTCGAGCTCGGCATCGACATGGGGGCCGTCGACCTCGTGATCCAGGTCGAGTCGCCGACGAGCGTCGCCCGCGGACTGCAGCGGATCGGCCGGGCAGGCCACCAGGTCGGCGCCCCGAGCAAGGGCGTGATCTTCCCGAAGTACCGCGGCGACCTCCTCGAGGCGGCGGTCGTGGCACGGCGGATGCACGAGGGAGCGATCGAGGCGACCGCGATCCCGCGGACGCCGCTCGACGTCCTCGCCCAGCAGCTCGTCGCGATGACCGTCATGGACCCCTGGACGGTCGACGAGGTGCTCGCGACCGTGACCCGCGCGACGCCCTACGAGACGCTGAGCCGGGAGGTCCTCGAGGGCGTTCTCGGCATGCTGGCCGGTGCGTATCCCTCGGACGAGTTCGCCGAGCTGAAGCCGCGCCTGACCTGGGACCGGACGACCGACGTCGTGGCGGGCCGGCGCGACGCCCGCGTCGTGGCCGTGACGAGCGGCGGAACGATCCCGGACCGCGGCCTGTTTGGCGTCTTCATGATCGGCGAGGCCGGGACGCCCGGCCGACGGGTCGGCGAGCTCGACGAAGAGATGGTCTACGAGAGCCGGGTCGGCGAGGTGCTGACCCTCGGTTCGTCGAGCTGGCGGATCGAGGAGATCGGCCATGACCGGGTGACGGTGTCGCCGGCCCCCGGCGTCCCCGGCAAGCTGCCGTGGTGGCACGGCGATGCGGTGGGCCGGCCGATCGAGCTCGGCCGCGCCCTCGGCGGGTTCATCGGCGAGGCCGAGGCCGACCTCGCGCGGGGGCCGCGTGGCCGGACCGCGATCCTCGATCGGCTCCACGAGAGCCACGACCTCGACGTGCTGGCGGCGGAAAACCTCGTCGCCTATCTCGAGGACGAGCAGGCGTCGGCTGGGGCCTTGCCGACCGACCACCGGATCGTCGTCCAGCGCTTCCGCGACGAGCTCGGCGACTGGCGGCTCGTGCTCCTGACCCCGTTCGGCGGCCGCGTCCACGCTCCGTGGTCGCTCGCGATCGAGGCGCGTCTCGGCGAACGGCTCTCGACGGAGGTCCGGACGATCTGGTCCGACGACGGAATCGCGATCCGTCTGCCGGACGGCGAGGACATCGCCGCCGACGTCGAGGGCCTGCTGTTCCCCGAGGCCGAGGAGGTCGAGGACATCGTCGTCGGCCAGGTCTCGTCGTCCGCCCTGTTCGCGTCCCGCTTCCGCGAGAACGCGTCGCGGGCCCTGCTCCTGCCCCGCCGCCGGCCCGGGACGCGGACGCCGCTCTGGCAGCAGCGCCAGCGCGCCGCGGATCTCCTGGCGGTCGCGAGCCGGTACGGGAGCTTCCCGATCCTCGTCGAGACCTACCGCGAGGTCCTCTCGGACGTCTTCGACCTGCCCGCCCTGCGCGAGGTCCTCGGCGGGATCGCCCGCCGCGAGATCGCGATCCACAGCGTCGAGACGGTCAAGGCGAGCCCATTCGCCAGCTCACTCCTGTTCGACTACGTCGCGGCCTACATGTACGACGGCGACGCGCCGCTGGCCGAGCGACGAGCCGGCGCCCTGACCCTCGACCGGGACCTGCTTCGCGAGCTGCTCGGCCAGGAGGAGCTCCGCGAGCTGCTCGATCCCGAGGCGCTCGCCGACCTGGAGCTCGGGCTCCAGGCGCTGACGGAGGATCGCCGGGCGACGACCGCCGACCAGCTGCACGACCTCCTCCGACGCCTCGGCGACCTGTCGGCCGACGAGATCGCGGCCCGGTGCGACGGCGGCGCGGCCGCCGGGGACGGCTGGCTGACCGAGCTGATCGCGACCCGCCGCGCCGTGCTCGCCCGGATCGCCGGCGAGGATCGCTGGATCGCGATCGAGGATGTCGCCCGCTACCGCGACGCCGTCGGCGTCTCGCCTCCGACGGGGGTCCCCGAGGCGTTCCTGCTCCCCGCCGCCGGCGCCCTCGATGGGCTCCTGGCCCGATGGGCCCGAACCCACGGACCCTTCCTGACCCCGGACCCGGCCCGACGCTGGGGCCTGCCCGTCGGCGTCGTCGAGGACGCGCTCGAGCGGCTCCTCGACGCGGGCACGGTTCTCCGCGGCGAGTTCCGCCCCGGCGGCGCGGAGCGCGAGTGGATCGATCCGGACGTCCTGCGCCTCCTCCGCCGGCGCTCGCTCGCCCGGCTCCGTCGCGAGGTCGAGCCGGTCGATCCCGCGGCCTTCGGCCGGTTCCTGCCCGGCTGGCAGGGCCTGTCGGCTGCCCGGGACGAGCCCGCGCCCCTCCGCCAGGTCGCCGCGCTCGAGCGTCTCGCGGAGGTCATCGACCAGCTGGCCGGGGTGGCGCTGCCGGCATCCGTGCTGGAGCGCGACGTCCTGCCGGCCCGCGTCCCCGGCTACCAGCCGCGCCTGCTCGACGAGCTCGGCGCGCTCGGCGAGGTGGCCTGGGTCGGGCGGGGCAACCTCGGCCGCGACGATGGCCGGGTCGTCCTGATCCGTCCGGGTCGCGAGCTGCTCCGGCCCTCCGGCCCGGCCGCGGACGCGGCCGACCGACCGACCGGCGAGCGCCACGACCGGATCCGCGAGCACCTCGCCCGGCGCGGCGCGTCTTTCTACCGGGAGCTCCACGCGGCAGCCGGCGGCGGGCCGGATCGCGACGTCCTCGACGCCCTGTGGGACCTCGTCTGGGCGGGCGAGGTCACGAACGACACCCCGGGGGCGCTGCGCGCGTTCCTGCGCCCGCCTTCACGCGCGGGCTCCGGGCGAAGAGTGCCGCGGATGGCCTCGCCGTTCCGCTCGCGCCGCGCCTCGCCCCCGAGCGCG
>DATLVO010000051.1:0-3500 GCA_035577485.1 Verrucomicrobiia bacterium | reverse complement strand
CGGGACGGCCACCGGCGGCGGCGCGATCGTCGTCGACACCGCGGCGCCGAGCGTCACCGGGCTCAGCCCGGACAGCGCGACGACCGGCACGTTCACCCCGAATGCCGACGGAGTCCTCGACACCGTCGCGACGCAAGCCACGGTCTCCGAGGCGGGGACCATCGTCGTTCGCGTCGCCGACGCGACCGACACGACCGTCCGCTCGTTCATCGTTTCGGCCGTCGCCGGTGCGAACAGCGTCAGCTGGGACGGACGCAACACCGCCGGGGCGATCGTCCCGGACGGCGATTACACGATCCGGTTCACGCCGCGCGATGCGGTCGGCAACACGGGCTCGGGCGTGACGCGCCCGCTGCGCGTCGTCACGCTGCTCGGGTTCGTCAACACCTCGGCCGCGGTCTTCTATCCCCAGGATCTCGATCGGTTCGCCCCGACCGCGACGCTCACGATGAAGGTCGCCCGACCGGCGACGGTGACCTGGACGATCCGGAACAGCGCGAGCGCGGTCGTCGCGACGCACCTCCAGGACGCGGCCATCGGTGCGGGGACGCAGACGTGGGTCTGGAACGGGCGGCGGGACGATGGGTCGATGCTCCCCGCCGGCCTCTACACCTCGTACGTCACCGCGACCGACGGCTCGGTCACGATCAGCCAGGCCCGGTCGGTCGAGATGAACGCGTTCTCGATCAAGCCGTCGACCTCGGTGCTCCACCGCGGCACCCGCCTGACGGTGAATGTGACCTTCGCCGAGCCGCTCTCGACCGGCACCCGGCTGTATGTCTACCAGCCCGGCCTGGCGACCTGGTCGGTCGCGATGACGAAGGTCGACTCGCGCCATTCGAAGGCCACGATCACGCTCAAGACCGGGGGCTCGACCGGCGTCGTGAGCTTCAAGGTCTGGGCCAGGGACTACGATGGTCGCGTCCAGGCCACGAAACGGTCGTTCCCGCTGAGCTGAGGAGCTCCCGGGAGACCACCCGAGGGACGGCCCCGGACCGCAGCCGACCCCACCGTACTGCACCGCCGCAGGACCATCGACCGGGTGTCCGGACGCCGGTGGCGAACCTAGGATCGAGCGAAGCGCCGGGTTGCCGTGGAGGTCGCCCCGCGTCGAGACGCCGTCGCCGACCGTGCGACGGCCCATCTCGTGGATGAGGACCGCCGTGCTGTTCGGATTCCGCCGCTCCCATGGCCGCCGTGGCGGCCGCGCCGGCGCCGCGTTCCTCGCGATCGTCCTGATCGGCCTCGCCTGCTGGGATTCGGCCGGGGTGGCTGCTCGCGATCGTGCCCCGACCTCGTCGACGTCGTCTCTCGATCCCGCATCCGCCCTCGCGAACCGACCGAGCGCGGCGGGCGCGGGCATCCAGCGGCCGGATGCCGCCCGCGGCGTCCTCGGCTCGGATCCCCCTGCCCCGGCCGCCGACGACGCGGCGGGCCTCCAGCCCTCGATCCAGTACGAGGAGGCGGAGGCCCATCGCAACGACAAGATCGACTTCGCTCCCGGTGGCCGGGTGACGGTCGGGTTCGCGCCCCGCGCCGGCGACCGCTGGACGGTGGGCGGGGTCGAGCCGACCCGGCTCCCGGCCGGCCGCGTCGACGGCCGGACGATGCGCGCTGCGACGACGCCTCTCCTCGTCGATCCCTCCGTCGATCTGCCGAACGCGGATCCCGCCACGACCGGATTCGCAGCCAGCTCGGCCTGGACCGACGCTCCCGATCCCATTACGGCCGGCCCCACCGTCCAACCGGAGGCGGCGATCACGCCGGCCGGTCTCCGTCGCGAGATCTTCGGCTTCCTGCCCTACTGGGAGGTGAACTCGAGCACCCTCCGGCTCGACTACGCGAAGATCTCGACGATCGCCTATTTCGGGGTCGGTGCCGACGGCGCCGGGAACCTCCAGCGGCGCGGCGCCGACGGCTCGACGACCGTCGGCTGGAGCGGCTGGACCAGCTCGAAGATGACGAGCATCATCTCGACCGCCCACGCCAACCACACCCGCGTCGTGCTCACGGTCCAGAGCTTCGGCTGGAACACGAGCGGCCTGAACCGGCAGAAGGCGCTCCTCGGCAGCTCGACCGCCCGCCTGAACCTCGCCCGGCAGATCGCGGCCGCGGTCCGCGACCGTGGCGCCGACGGCGTCAATCTCGACTTCGAGCCGCTTGCCTCGGGCTACAGCGCCCAGTTCACGGCGCTCGTCCGCTCGATCCGAGCGGAGCTCAACCGGGTCCACAGCGGCTACCAGCTGACATTCGACACGACCGGCTCGATCGGCAACTACCCGATCGAGGACGCCACCGCCTCGGGCGGCGCCGATGCGATCTTCATCATGGGCTACGACTACCGGACGTCGGCCTCGAGCCCGGTCGGCTCGATCGCCCCGCTCAACCGGACCGGCTACGACATCCGCGACACCGTGGCCGCCTACGCCGCCCGCGTCGCGCCCTCGAAGCTGATCCTGGGCGTGCCGTACTACGGCCGCGCCTGGTCGACCGCGACGAACCTCCTGAACGCGAGCAACACCAGCGGCACGAAAACCGGCGACTCGACGACGGTCGTCTACTCGACGGCCGCCGACTATCTCGCCCAGTACGGCCGGAAGTACGACAGCACCGAGCAGGTCGCGTGGACCGCGTACCAGCGCAAGAACTGCACCGCGACCTACGGCTGCGTCACCTCGTGGCGCCAGGTCTACGTCGACGATTCGACCGCGCTGAAGGCGAAGTACGACGTCGTCAACGCCTACGGGCTGCGCGGCGCCGGGATCTGGGCCCTCGGCTACGACGGCACCCGGACCGACCTGTACGCCGCGATCCAGCTGAAGTTCATCACCGACACGACGCCGCCCACGGTCGGCGTGCGGACGTTGCCGGTCCGCGAGGCCAATCCGGCGTTCGCGGTCTCGTGGACCGGTCGCGACGACGTCGCGGTGAAGAGCTACGACGTCCAGGTCTCCACCGACGGCGGGGCGTGGGCGACCTGGCTGACCGGGACCACCGCCGGGTCGGGCACGTGGTACGGCCTCGACGGGCACGGCTACGCCTTCCGCGTCCGGGCCCGCGACCCCAAGGGCAACGTCAGCGCCTGGAACGTCGCCTCGACCTCGGTCGCCCCGGCCGGCCTGGCGGTCGGCGGCTTCGGGATCGCCCGGGTCGACGGCCTGTCGCTCCGAAGCACGGGCGATCTCAGCGGGACGAAGGTGGGGACCCTCTCCGTCGGCGATGTCGTCGCGATCACCGCCGGGCCGCGGATCTCCGGCGGCTACACCTGGTACCAGGTCCGCGGCCCGCTGACCGAGTGGAACGCCGTCCAACCGGTGAAGAGCGGCGTCTGGGTCGCCGCCTCCAGCGGCGCGACGACCTATGTCTCCACGTGGAAGGCGCCGAATGCCACGAAGGTCGGCGCGACGATCGGCGGACTCGGGTTCGCCGGCAAGGGCGGCACGAGCATCGGGACGGGGGCGGCGGCAGTCGGCAATCGATCGTTCTCGCCGAACGGCGAC
>DATLVO010000050.1:0-29824 GCA_035577485.1 Verrucomicrobiia bacterium | reverse complement strand
GGAGGCGTAGGCATCGGGCGAATACGGGATCGCCCCCGGGTTCGGGCGGGCGGTGGCGGTCGTGGCCCCGAGGCCGGCGGCGGTCGCGGATCCGGCACCGGCGAGGGTCGCCGCACCCGCCGCGCCGGCGGCGAGGCCAGCACCCGGCACGGCCGAGCCCGCGAGGAACGCTTCGAGCGCGGCCGCCATCGAAGAGGCCGACGACCAGCGATCGGCGGGCTCGGTGGCGAGCGCCTTGCGGTCGATGGCGACGAGGTCCGACGGGATCCCGGAACGGATCGACGCGGGATCCGGGGCCGGTCCGGCGAGCCGGGCCATCGCCACGGCCGCGGCACTGTCGGCCTCCCAGGGTCGATGGCCGGTCAGCAGCTCGAAGAGGACGATCCCGAGCGAGTAGATGTCCGACGACGCGGTCGCCTGGTCGCCGCGCGCCTGCTCCGGGCTGAAGTAGTGAACCGAGCCGAGCGTCGTGCCCGGCAACGTCATCTGCGCCTCGGCGATCGCGCGGGCGATCCCGAAGTCGGTGACCTTCACCCGGCCCTCGCGGTCGATCATGATGTTGCCGGGTTTGACGTCGCGATGGACGATCCCGCGCTGATGGGCCGCATGCAGGGCGCGAGCGGTCTCGGCCACGATCCTGGCCGCCTGGCGCGGCGGGAGCGCGCCGCTCCGTTTGACGATCGCCGCCAGGTCCTCGCCGTCGACGAGCTCCATGACGATGAACGGGCCGGCCTCGTCCTGGCCGTAGTCGTAGACCGAGACGACGTTCGGGTGGTTCAGCGAGGCGGCCGCCTGGGCCTCGTGGCGGAAGCGCGATCCGAAGTCGGGATCGCGACCGTACTCGGGGCGGAGCAGCTTGACGGCGACGAACCGATCGAGCTGGTTGTCGTGAGCCCGATAGATCCGGGCCATGCCGCCCTGCCCGAGGAGCTCCACGAGCCGGTAGCGGCCGCCAAGGATCGTCCCGATCTCCGTCAAGCTGGTCCTCCGGTGGTCTTCGCGTCAGCGCGATCCAGCGCCCCGATCAAGTGAGGATGCGGCGGTGACGCGCCGACCGGCATCGTAACGTACGACGTCCGGGCGGGCGGTTCGTGACCCTTCGGCGGCCGCGGCCGCCGCGACGGCCGCGGCTGCGGCTCGTTCGACCGTCCGCGTTGCTGTCCGCTCCACAAGCGACGACCGGCGGGTGGTTCCGCCGACCGCTGTCGATCTGACCGCAACAAGCGACACTGGAAGGGCCCCGATCGGGGTGCGACCGCGCCTTCGATCGACGCTTGTGGGGCTCAGCGCAACAACCTCGGCCCTCGATCGGAGGCGCCTCGGTCTAGAGCTCGAGCTCGCGGAGATAGGTCCGGAACTCCGGGGCCAGCTCGGGTCGCTCGAGGGCGAGCTCGACGGAGGCCTTCAGCCAGCCCATCGTGGTCCCGCAGTCGTAGCGCGTTCCCTCGAACTCGTAGCCGTAGACCGCCTGCTCCTGCATCAGGGCCTCGATCGCGTCGGTGAGCTGGATCTCGCCGCCGGCTCCCTTCTGCGTCTGCTCGAGCTTGTCGAAGATCTTGGGTGTCAGGACGTAGCGGCCGATGATCGCGAGGTTCGACGGCGCCTCGCCGCGCTTCGGCTTCTCCACGAGGCGGCTGACCTTGTGGAGCCGGCCGTGGTTCAGGGCCCCCTCGACCTCCTCGCCGGCGATCACCCCGTAGCGGTGGGTCTCCTCATCGGGGACCTCCATGACCGCGACGATCGATCCGTGGGTCTGGTTGTAGGCGTGGACCAGCTGGCCGATGCACGGCCGGTCGCCGATGACGACGTCGTCGCTCAGGATCACCGCGAACGGCTCGTGGCCGACGATCTCCTTCGTGACGAGGACCGCGTGGCCGAGGCCGAGCTGCTCCTTCTGGCGGACGTAGGTGACCTGGGCCAGGTCGGCGATATGCCGGATCTGGCGGAGCATCTCGATGTCGCCCTTCTCCTCGAGCAGGCGCTCCAGCTCGTACGAGGTGTCGAAGTGGTCCTCGATCGCCCGCTTCTGGCTCGACGTGACGATGATCACCTGTTCGATGCCCGCGGCGACCGCCTCCTCGACCGCGTACTGGATGATCGGCTTGTCGACCAGCGGCAGCATCTCCTTGGGCTGGGCCTTGGTCGCGGGGAGGAAGCGGGTGCCCCAGCCGGCGGCGGGGAAGACGGCTTTGCGGACGCGCATGAAACCTCGGTCGGATGGGTCGAGATCGGTGGCCCGAGGATACCATCGGGGGTCGCGCCGGCCGCCTCGGGCGCCCGGCGCCGCGTCTCAACGAGGTCGCGAAGTCGGTCCCAGCGAGCGGGCGAACCGCCGGATCGCCGCGGTGAATGCCGTCGGCTGGTCGAGGTTCGAGAGATGCGTCGCGCCGCGGATGAGGACGCGCCTCGGGCTCGCGGCGACGTCGGCGAACGCGCGCTCGGTCGGCCGGAAGACGAGGTCGTACTCGCCGTTGAGGATCAGGCACGGTCCCGGGTACGCCGCGAGGCGCGGCTTGAAGCGCTCCCCGATCAGGCTCCGGACCGCGACGGCTCCGCCGTGGAAGAAGAAGCCGGCGGCGAGGATCGGCTCGGCGATCTCGGGCGCGTAGCGCCAGGAGAAGAACCATCGGTTCACCGCGTCGAGGGCGCCCTCCGGGACGATCGTGAAGATGGCCGCGAGACCCCGAAAGAGGATGGCCCGCGGTCCGACCGGCTCCGCCGTCGCGCCGGCGATCGCGAGCCCCGCGACGCGCTCCGGCCAGCGTCCGGCCACGGCCATCGCGACGTAGCCACCCAGCGACAGGCCGACGAGGATCGTGCGGCCATCGTTCGCATCCTGCTCGATCAGAGCCCCGATCCGCTCCGTGGCCACGTCCACGGAGAACGGGACATCGGCGGCGTCGCCGTGGCCCGGGAGATCCGGGGTCAGGCAGTCGAATTCGTCGGACAGGGCCGCGACCTGGACCGCCCACTCGGCGCCGGTCAGTCGGGTCCCGTGAAGGAAGACGATGGTCGGCCGTCGGTTCGACGGATCCGGCCGCGCGACCCTCGTGGAGGTCGGCCGCCGGCCCTTCGCGAGGGCCGGCCGCGCGTCACTCGTGGACGAGCTTCCGTTCGACGGCATAGAGCGCGGCCTGCGTCCGGCTCTGGAGATCGAGCTTGCCGAGGATGTTGCTCACGTGGGTCCGGGCGGTCCGCTCGGTGATCCCGAGGTCGGTCGCGATCTCCTTGTTGCTGCGGCCCCGGCCGACGAGGGCCAGCACCTCCAGCTCCCGTTCGGTCAAGTGCTCGACCGGCTCGTGCTCCGTCCGATGCCGCATGCCCTTCGCGAGGATCCGGGCGGCGGCCGGGTCGAGATGGATCTCGTCGTTGTAGGCGGCCCGGATCGCGGTGGCGACGTCGTCGGCATCGGCATCCTTCAGGATGAAGCCATTCGCCCCCGCCTCGAGCGCCGCGGTGACCTTGTCCTCCTCGATGAAGCTCGTCAGGGCGACGATCTGGACCTGCGGCTGGGCGGTCTTGATCCGGCCGATCGCCCCGATCCCGTCGAGCTGGGGCATCACGAGGTCCATGAGGATCACGTCGGGGTTGAGCTCGTCGGACAGCTCGACGGCGCGCAGCCCGTTCTCGGCCTCGCCGACGATTTCGATGTCGTCGAGCAGCTCGAGGTAGCCGCGCAGCCCGCGGCGGACCACGCCGTGGTCGTCGACGAGGAGGACCCGGATCCGCGATCCCTCCATCGGACTCACCTCCCGCCGGGTTCCGGCCGGGTCCCGGTGCGCTGCGCCGTGGTCCCGGTCGGGCCAACACCGGCCCGTCCGCTTCCATCCTGCCGGATCGGCGTCACGGGTGCTCGATGGACGGGACGCCGAGGGGCTCGATCCGCTCGCCGGGTGGCGCGGACCGCTGGAGGAGGAGCGCCGCGGCGAGGATCGCGGCGCCGCCGGCGACCTGGAGCGGCACGAGCGTCTCGTGGAGGAGGAGCGCCGCGAGGGTCACGCCGACGAGCGGCTCGAACAGCATCAGGATCCCGGCCCGCGTCCCGCCGATCGTCCGGATGCCGACGAGGAAGAGCGTCGAGGGGATCCCGGCGCCGACGATCCCCGCGATCGCCGCGATCCCGAACGCCCGCGGGTTCCCGAACGGCGCGCCGAGGTTGCCGCCCGTCGCAAGCGTGAGGAGGATGCAGGCCACGGCCGAGATCAGGATCAGCCAGCTCATCGCCTGCTCCGCCGGCATCGTCGAGAAGCGGGTGCGGCTGATGGTCACGAAGATCGTCTGGAACGCCGCCGCGAGCAGACCGAGAGCGATCCCGAGGGGATGGATCGTGACGCCAGCCGTCGGGTCCAACCCGCCCACGACGACGAGGACCATGCCGGCCAGCGCGAGGAGGAGCGCCAGGATGCGGGCGCCGTCGAGCTGCTCGTGGCCGAGCGCTGAGGCGACGACCGCGACCATCGCGGGATAGGTGTAGAAGGCGAGCAGGACGAGCGCGACCGAGCCGAGCCCGAACGCGTAGAACATCGCGACGTTGAGGGTCAGGCCGGCCAGCCCGACCACGAGCAGGCCGACCGAGTCCGCGCGCGGCAGGTCGAGGGGGTTGACGATGGCAACGCCCCGCGACCGCCGGGCGAGCACGACGAGGAAGATGACGAGCACCCCGATTGTGGCCCGCCAGGCGACGAAGGAGAGCGGGTCGAAGCCGTCGTCGTAGGCGAACCGCGCCAGGGGTCCGAGGATCCCGAACCCGCTGGCGGCGAGGATGACGATCAGCGACCCGCTGAGGACGGAACGGTCGGCCACTCGGGAATGGTACGGGCGGCGTGCCCGACCCGGGCCCTATCCGCCGGCAGGGTCCGCGGCGCCCTCGGGTTCGCCCCGATCCGATCCCTCGTCAGCCGCTCCGGCATGCTCCCGACGTGCCCCGCGAAGGACGATCGACGTGAACGGCACGCGGATCTCCCGGAAAGCCTCGATGGAGATCAGGAACCCCAGCAGGATCAGGACCAGCGCGAGGAACTTCCCAACCTGGAAGTAGTTCGTGACTCCGAACCGGTTGAGCGCGTCGCCGCCGCTCGCGAGGAACCCGCCGAGCGCGATCAGGATCGTCGCCAGGACGCGGCTGTGGAGACGCCCGGCGAACAGCGCGCGGACTGCGCCCGGAACGGACGCCACGAAGTTGACGACGATCGCCACCGGGGAGATCAGGAGATTGAAGAGGAACTGGTCGCCGGCCTGGTTCGGGTCGAGGGAGTACGCGAGGACCCGCCGCTTCGGCATGAACATGTAGGCGGAGAAGAGGGCGCCGAAGGCGAGCGCGAGACCGCCGGTGATGTTCAGGAACGGCGTCAGCAGCCGGATCGTGCCCGGGAACAGGTCGCCCGTCGGGACGCCGGTCGCCGGGTCCAGGGCATAGCCCGGTGCGGGCAGCGTCACCGTCAGCATCAGGACGAGCGACAGGACGGTCGCCCCGATGACCGCCCCGCCGGCGAGCACCGGCCAGCGATCGTTCTGGAAATACGTCTCGATCGCGACGGCCGCCGCGAGGACGAGCGCGCCGATCAGGTACAGGATCGGCGCGGACCCGGCATCGGCGTAGTTGAACTTGCGCTGCGTGAGGAGCGTGAAGACGCCCGCGAGGAGCAGGCAGAACGCGAACGTGTATCCGAAGCGGGTCCGGCCGAGGAGGAATGCCGTCCCGAGCCCGAGCCAGCCCGCCGTCCACACGGCGCCCGTCAGGTACCACGTGCGATAGAGCGTCTCGTTCCACGTGCCGGCCGCGGCGATCGCCTCGCACCCGGACGCGATCCCGTAGAACGTCATCCCGATCGCCCAGATCAGCTGGAACCCCTGGCGTCGCTCACGCCACTGGTCCAGGAGGGCAACGGCGAGAACCAGCGCGAGGATCGACGTCGCGCCGGGCAACCACGGGCTGGGCATCAGGCGTCCGTCCGGGAGACGACGCCGGGCGCCCAGGTGAGCGGGACGCCCCGACGACGCTCGCGCCACGGATCGAGCAGGGCGAAGGCAACGATGCATGCGAGCGGCGAGGTGACGCCCGTCAGGAAGGTCGTCATCCGGCATTGACCTCCTGGTGGACGGTGACGAGGCGGAGGAGCAGCCGGTCGAGGAGCGCGGACGAGCTGTCGTAGATCGTCGCCAGCCGGTCGGGGTCGAGGGACCGCCGCCGGGCGATCACGCCGAGCTCGGCCAGGAACGGGCGCCGCGCGGCAACGAACAGGGAGACGGAATCGCCGAGCCGGATGCCGCCGGTGGCCAGCCGTCGGGCGAGATCGTCCGTGGCGTCGACCGCGGTCTGCTCGGCCGCCTCGCGGGCGGCGTCGTCGGGCGCGTCGAGATGGGCGAGCAGCGCGCCGACGAGCGCCCGGCCGCTGTCGCGGAAGGCATCGCGATCCGGTGCGGGCACGGCGTCCCGGACCTCGCCGACGTCGCTCGCGGATGCGTAGCCACGGCGATACGCGCGGGCGAGACGGTCGGTCGTCGCGCCCAGGGTCGCCAGGCGGATCGTCGCGTCGTGCCGGCGGGCCTCGAGGATCCGCTCGACCGCGGCGGGGTCGAACCGACGGTGGCCGCCGGCCGTCGTGAACGCCTCGATCCGGCCTTCATCTGCCCAGCGCCGGAGCGTGTCGGGGTCGACGCCGAGGAGCCGGCTGGCGGGCCCGAGGGAGAGCGGACGGCCGACGGGTCGGGTCCCCGCATGGACAGACGGCGTTCGAACGGCGGCGCACACGTCGAAACGGACCTCGCGGGCGAATGTGGGTAAATCTGGGTCCGTGGTTCGGCGGACTCTGCGCAGAATACGAGGCGCGGCAGGCGCCCGTCAATCGGATCGTGCGACGTCGTCCGCAGCGGGTTTGTCGGCGTGGTTTCGCCGGGATCCGCGACGCCGTTCGGCAGTCGATCAGGCGGGGATCAGCTCGTGGTCGTCCCGATGGATCCCGTCACAGAGGCCCCAGCGGACGGCGCCGTCGGGGCCCGGCACGGGGATCGGCCGCATGATCTCGCGGACGCGGCCCTTCCGGCAGAAGAGGTAGCCGCGGTCGGCCATCCAGCTCCGGACGTGGGCCTCGTCGGCGTGGAACTGGAACGGGCCGGGGTTGATCGCGGGGGTGTCCGTCCAGGGCACCGCGACCTCGGTCGTCACGGTGTCGAGGAGGTTGATCCGCCAGGGAACTCCGTCGATGACCTCGAGGCAGCCGTCGCAGCGCTTCGCGACGTTGTCCTCGACGACGGTGTCGATCCGGATCCCCATGATCTCCATCGGCGGGATGGTAGCAGGGAGGCCGGGCGCGGCGGCCGATGCCGAAGACCGTCGCGTCGGCTCGGGCCAGTCGTCCGGACCATGCAGAAGGAACGCTCTGTGCGGTCCTGTCTTCCCAGGGCCGCGATCGCGGGTTCTCGGTCAGAGACTGAGGTCGACGAAGACGGCGCAATGGTCGGACGCCGCCTGCACTTCCTTCGTCATGCTCGGGTAGATGGGCCATCTCTTGCCGGTCTTGCCCCACGCCCCGCGGCGGAACACGCCGCCGCCGGTCACGAGTGCGAACAGCGCGGGCGACAAGAGGATGTAGTCGAACTTCTCTGACAGGGAGCAGGCGCCGAACGTCCCCTGATGACCGCCGTCAACGAAGGTCGGGTGGGCGGATACGTCCTTGAGATCGGTCCCGTTCAGGAGCGGCTGCAGGGTGACCGCCGTCGGGAAGTCGTTGAAGTCGCCGCAGACCACGACGTTGGCATGGCCACCCTTCCGGAGGCCATCGTAGATTGCCTTCACCCGAGTGGCCTGGCGGAGGCGGAGCGCGTTGTTGGCCGCCTGGCTACCGAACCCCTTGCTCTTCAGATGATTAACGAGGACGACGATCTCGGCCCCGCCCGGGGTCCGGATCGTGTACGCGGGACAGTCGCGGCTGAAGATCCGGCCGACAGCATCCGTGTCCTCGACATGCGAAGCGATCGAGGTGAGCTCGTAGCCGGTTCGGGTCAGGATGCCGACGTCGATGCCGCGCAGGTCGTTGCCGTCGATCAGCATGACGTGCTCGAACGGCGCCCCACCGACCTTTTTCAGCATCGCATCGGAGAACTCGCGCAGGGCCACACGGTTGTCGGCCTCGACCACGGCCTGGATGTCGGCCCCGACGTCGTTGATCACCCGGGCCGTGTTCTCGGTCGCGACCTCGTCCACCGGCTCGGTCTTGAGCTCGACCCACCCGATCCAGTCATTGCGGCCGCGAGCCGTGATGATGATCTTGCCGCCCGCTCGCTTCAGCAGGTGGCCCCGGTTCTGGCGGAGCCTCGCGAACGAGTGGCCCTCGTCGCTGTTGGCGAGCCCGAGGTCCCTGAGCAACTGGACCATCCGAGTCTTGAACGCCTTGGTGTAGACCCCCTCGCCGAGGAGCCCATTCAGTTCCGCCTGCTTGTTCAGGATGGGCTTGCCCGCGGCCCAACTGCCCAGGTTCATCGCCTTCGGGCGATCGAACAGGCTCTCGACGTTGAATGACGCGATCCGCATCGAACGATCCTCCGCGCCCTCGGAGCTTCGTCGAGCAAGTGGAGCACGCGAGCGTCTTCTCGGCGTCTCATCCAAGCACACCAGCACGACAGACCCCGGATTCAACGGCGGCTCTCGGTACGACCTTCTCAGCCGCCACATCCGAGACGCGTGGAAGACGGCCGGTCGTCATGGTCCACTCATGCCAAACATCGCGGGTGGCCGCGAACTCCCACTGGCGATGTCCTCGATGAACCGGTGTCCTGACCGGAATGGCGGCAGCGACACGACAACCCACCCGACCCGATCGAGGCGCGAGTGCGACGTGTCGGTCGTGGGAAGGACCGCCGCGGGCGGTCCGGCGGAACGGAGGGCAGGATGATGACCATCGAAGGTGTCGACTTCAGTTGGGCCCGCCCCGGAGGCGCGGCACTGGTTGCGTCCGGAAAGCGCTTCGTCGTGCGCTATCTCACGGGCGACGGCAAGGCCCTGACCGCCGCCGAGGCGGCGGACTACCACGGCCACGGCCTCACGATCGCTCTCGTGTTCGAGACCACGAAAGGGCGTGCGCTTGGCGGTCAGGCCGCCGGTACGGTCGATGGCCAGTCGGCTCGGAACGCCGCAGCGGCGCTTGGCATCCCGACGGCGGTCCCGATCTACTTCGCCGTCGACTTCGACGCGTCCGCCGACCAGCAGCCGGCGATCGATGCCTACCTGAAGGGGGCGGCCTCGGTCCTCGGCCGCGATCGGATCGGCGTGTACGGTGGATTGCGCGTCGTCACTCGGTGCCACGACAACGCGACCGCTCGCTGGTTCTGGCAGACGTACGCCTGGAGCGGCGGCAAGATCGCACCGTTCATCCATCTCTACCAGTACCACAACGGCCAGACGATCAATCACGGCGCCGTGGACTTCTGCCGGGCCTACCGGGCGAACTTCGGCCAGTGGCCCCAGCCAGCTGACGACCAGTCCCAACCGGCCGCGGCCGCCCACCACTACAAGGTCGTCATCAGCGGCGGTCCGGTGCGGCTCTACTCGCGGATCCAGGGGAACGTGCTCGGCGCCGTGACTCTCGCGACCTACGAGTGCACGCGCTCCAAGCACGGTGGCATCTGGTGGTACTCGATCGTCGCGGGGAAGCGTTCCGGCCAGGCGTTCCAGCCCAATCACTTCACGATGGCGAGGTATGTCTGATGCTTGACCAGGACGAACCGGAAGAGATCGAGGTCCCGGTCGCCGACCTGCCCGACGATCCCCACGACGGGATGGAGGACGATCCGCCAATCGAACCGATCCCCGAGGATGCCGGGGCGCCCGAAGATGACGTCCCGTCCCTCATCGGCGACGACGGCACCCCCGAAGGAGGCTGATGCGTCCGCTCGAACGGGCGCCCAGGGCCTGCTGACTCGAACTCCCCTTTCGTCTCACGGCGCGGCCCTGTGCGGCAGGGTTGCATCACGTCGAATGTCAGACGAGATGGCCCAGAGACGGTACAGGAATAGGTTCCAACGCCTCAGGTCTTGGAGACAGCGGCAGTTGTTCGTGCTCGATCCGGGCTAGGCCATTCGAAGGTGGGTCACCTGAACGATCAGGCGACTCCTGCAGGGGCACTTCCATCGGAGAGGGCGCGAGCTGGCCAAGGAGTGAACGTGCCAAACCTCCTGATCGGAACCGCCTATGCAGTGTCCGCGGGGCTGATCATCTACGCGATCCAGAGCGATCTCGCGCCTCAGGACGTGAAGTTCCCACTGGTCCTCGCCTGGGCACTCGCTGGCTTGGTGCTTTCGTTCGTGGCCGTGTGGCGTCGGACCGAACAGAAGGCGTAGGACTGGCGGACAAGGCCGTTCGGCTCACCTCAGCGCTCGCGGATCAGCTCAACAAGGGGGCGCCGGGCGGTTCCCGGTGCTGAGCGTGGCTGGCGCGCGCGCTCCGACGGGTGGCCGAGGGAGATGATCGTCCGGACGAACTGGGGCGCGGTCAGACCGAGCAAGGCAGCGACCCCGGGCCGTTCGGTGTCCTCCGCCCAGCCGATCCCGGCGCCGAGGCCAAGCGAACCCGCGGCGACAAGGATCCGCTCCGCGACCCGTCCCTCGTCGTAGGCGTCCCACTCGGGGTTTTCGCCGCTCATCGCAATGGCGATCGCCACGGCCGATTTGGCGACGTGCCTCGCATACGGGGCGAGCTCGGCCAGGCGCTCGCGGTCGGCGCGGTCGCGGATGATGATGAACATCCATGGCTGACGGTTGGTCGAGCTGCCCGTCCAGCGCGCCACCTCGAGGATCGCGGTGAGATCGGTCTCGGTCACGGGCTCGTCCGTGAACTGGCGAACCTGGCGCGTCCGGCGCAACGCGCGGAGGACCGGATCCGCGATCGAAGCGGCGGCGGCATTCGGGTCGCTCACCGTGCGAGTGTAGGCCGGGGGTTTGCCAGTCGGGATCAGGGACCACCGTGTGGCCACGAACACGATCCCACTCATGTGGCGGAAACGGCTGTTCGACCGAGCGGAACGCGGAAGTGCCCCCGAGGGGATTCGAGCACCCATCCGCTGTCCGATGATGATCCTCTTGCCTGGTACGTGGCGTGATGCCGAGGCGCAAAGCTGAGGCTGAGCGACAAACCGCTGGCGAAGCAGATCCTGGCATATACGACGAGACCGTGGCGGACCGTGCCCGGTATCGAGCGGATGACGCTCGGATCTCGACGCTTGATCGTTTCGGCGAGAACCTGCGGGCGGTCGCCGTCATCGAGAAACGCCTCGCGCGCGCGATCACCGCCAGTCAGTCAGACGACGCCTCTCCTACCGAACCCACGTCGATCGACACGCCGACGGTCGCCCGGGCAACGAGTTGGTCCGACTGGTTCGAAAGCTTCACTTCACCTGTCTGACCATTGCGCGGAACGACGAAGCCGCCGCGCATGCCTCGGTTCGGCGCCTCGAATGAGACCCGCACTTCGGCGGCCGAGACGGTGCCCATGCCCCGGATCGGGAAGGCTTGCTTCCCGAGGAATTGGAACGTCCCGTTTCCGTCAGGGGCCATCACGAAGATCGCGTTGTCGTAGTCGTCAGCGGTCCGTGGACCATGACTGGAGAAAGACGTAACGGCTCCATCCGGCGGCTTCGTGCGGATCGTGTAGGACGCCGTGTCCTGGAGCGGTTGCGTGACCGGTGGAGCGGGCGCTTTCCCGACGTCGGCCTCGTTGAACGGCGTCATGACATGGAGAGGCTCTTCGCCGAATGCCTTCCCGACGTCGACCTCGTTGAATGGCGTCATGACTTTCAGCGGCTTGTCCCCTGGTCCGCCCATGACTGAGCCCCCTTTCAGCCGCAGCGCAATCGCGCCGACGGTCAATCCCCAATCTAGCGACCGTCGTCTCTTTGGCGTCTCCGATTGGCACACGCCACCTCGACAAGACGAGGTACTCGCGTGGCATGGAGGGGCATCACGATGGCGAGATCGTGCCGTTTCACTGGCCAATCACAAGGCAAGCTGATTGAGGCCCGCCGTCGTCGACGGCCCAGCTGTCACGAGAGCCGACGTGCGGAGCGGCGGGCCAAAGTGAGTCGAAGAGCGACCCTTTACCCCGTGATTTTCTGGCCTACCCGACCGTCACCGTGGCTCGCATCCACGGGTGGATCAGGCACTCGAAGAGGTGCACGCCCGGCGCCAGTGGGGCGGTTTGGAGGCTGTCGCCTTGTTCGACGAGGGTGCCGGGGAACAGGGCCGGATTCCCGCATTCCGGGACAGGCGACAGGCCGAGCAGGTCGTCCAGCACCTGGACGCAACCGCCGCCGAAGTTCGCGACCTCCGTGAAGGTATGGTCCTCGCCGCCTTTGTTGAAGGCCACGATCGAGGCGCCGGCCGACAGCTGCAGTGAGGTCGGCGAAAAGCGCCACGCTGGAGCCTGGCCGGTCGCCAACAGTTGACCGATGAAATCCTGGAACGAGGTACCCGGGTCCGCCCTGGTGCAGGTGCCTGGTCCGATCACGGCGTTGAACGAGACCGCATCGCAGTCGTCGAGCATGTTGAGATGCCTGGTCGTCTGCGACGCGCTAGTTGTGCCCGACGCGGCGAGCAACAGGCTGAGCGACGCGACGACGACCAGAGCCAGCCGGGGTCTGGGCATGCGATCCTCCAACGACTTTCGCTACGCCGATCCCCGGGGCTCGTGCGCTTCTGCGGACAGTATGTCGCCATCGAAGGTGGATCGGGTCAGGACCGTCCCGCATGTGGTGCGAGCCCGCAACGGCTCGGCACCCGCGTTGCACCGAGGGCTGCCTTACGTGCGCGGCGGTAATTGGTCTTGCGAACCGACAGTCGCCCGGTACGCGTCGTCGCCCCTCAACGTCAGGAGGTCGCTCGTTGGTCCGTTGATCCACGCCCGAACGGCTCTACACCGCCCACCGCTTCGGAAGCTCGCGCGGATCGTGAGCGCCGACGTTCCGCGGGACAGGCCGACTCAACACCGGCCTCCTGGGAGGCTGGGATGGCCCAGAGACGGTCGGACGGTCACCGCGGACGTGGGCCCTGAGAGCTGCCCGATGACACACGATGGAACAATCGTGTCGGCCCGTGCAGGTCCGTGTCGGGTGCTTCAGGTCGGAGAACGTTCCGTGGCCTCGAAGTACGACAAGCACGTACCCTTCTGGCGGCAGCCCTCCTCGGCACCATTGACGCTGCCTTTCGCCCGGCTCGACTCGATTGTCTGGCCGCCACCCCGTCCGCCCGTTCTTCGAAAAACAGCGGGAGTGCCCCCAAGGGGATTCGAACCCCTGATCTCCACCTTGAAAGGGTGGCGTCCTAGGCCTCTAGACGATGAGGGCGAAGCGCCGCCGAGTGTAGCAAAGCGAGCACCGCGATCAGCTCATGGGGTGCCCTGAGAGAGGCAAGTCCGGATCCGCGATGCCTGCCAGGGATTGTTTTCGATGCGAACGGGCCGCCAGGCGTCGAAGGGCGCTCAGATGATGCTGGACGGGGATCGAACGGGCGGGTTCGCAACCCGCAGCTCGTGGAGTGATGCCTCACGGAGATCGATCGGCGTCGACCCAGGATCGGGTCGGCTGCAGGCTCGGAAAACAATCTCTGCGGGGGATCGGCCCGGCCCGGGAAGGCACAACCGCGGCGGCAAGGAACCTACGTCGACGGCGTCTGGCTCAGCACCGCGAGGATGAACGCGCCGGCGAAGCAGGCCGCCGCGATCAGGGACGCGAAGCCCCCGACAATGGCATGGGCGAACGCCCGCCCGTCACGGCCGCCGATGCTCGAACGCCAGGCGGCGCGGGCTCCCACGAAGGCGACGGCCGCGAAGACGATGCCGAGGACGACCGCACCGGAAGCCAGCAGTGGGATCTGCGACGCGTCCCGGACCGTGATTGCGTAGGCGAGGTACAGCAGCGACGCGACCATGGCGATCGCGATCAGGACACCCGTGACTGTCACCGGGATCGGGCCGATCCGGCGACCCGCCGGCTCCGGCTCGGGTTCTGTCGATGCCGCGCGGCGCCTGGCTGGCTGCGGGTATTGGACGCTCATCAGGGCGGAGGGTAGCAGGGTCGGTAGAATGCCCCACGCACCCCAGGGGGAGACACATTGCGGATCGCCCAGCTCGCGCCGACCTACGAGCGCGTCCCACCACGGACCTACGGTGGGACGGAGCTCGTCGTGCACCTGCTCACCGAGGAGCTGGTTCGGCGCGGCCACGACGTGACGCTCTTCGCGACGGGTGACTCGTCGACGACCGCGCGGCTGCGGAGCGTGACGCCGGAGCCGGTCCGGTACGGCGACCGGACGGACGACGGGCTCCACCACGCCGAGTACCTGCAGCTCGCGAACGCCCAGGCGTGCCTCCTCGAAGAGCGGCGGGGTGCGTTCGACATCGTCCACAACCACGCCGGCCTCGAGGGGATGGTCGTCCTCGAGACGGCGGCAACCCCCGTGGTCTCGACGATGCACAACCCCTTCGTGGCGCGGACCCAGCCGATCTGGGATGCCTACCCCTGGTTCCACCACGCCGTCTCGGCCGCGAGCGCCGCGACGTTCCCGGAGCGCGGCGCCCTGCCCCCGATTCACCACGGGATCGACGTCGCGAGCTTCGACGTCGCGAAACCGGAGGGCTATCTCCTGTTCCTCGGGCGGTTCAGTCCGTCGAAGGGCGCCGACCGGGCGATCCAGGCCGCGCGCAAGACGAGCCGGCGGCTGATCCTGGCCGGCAAGATCGACCCGGTCGACGCGGAGCACGCGCGCGCGGCGATCGAGCCCTGGATCGACGGCGACCGGATCCGCTATGTCGGCGAGGTCGGCGCGGACGCGAAACGCGCACTCCTGTCCGGCGCCGACGCGCTGCTCTTCCCGATCGAGTGGGACGAGCCCTTCGGCCTCGTCATGGTCGAGGCGCTGGCGTCGGGGACGCCGGTCATCGGGTTCCGGCGGGCGAGCGTGCCGGAGGTCGTCGAGGACGGCCGAACCGGGTTCGTCGTGGACGACGTCGACGGCATGGCCGACGCGATCGCCCGCCTCCCCGAGATCGATCGCCGCGATTGCCGCCGCGCCGCGGAGCAGCGGTTCACCGTTGCGCGGATGGTCGACGACGTCGAGACGATGTACCGCTCGATCGTCGGGCGGGCCCCGGTCGCGGTAGGCCCGGGGCGGTCGATCGAGACGACCGGCGTGGACCTCCAGGGGCCGGCCAATGGCGACCACGAGACCGGCGCCGCCGGCAACGGGTCGACCCCGGACGTGTCGAGGACCGAGGCGCCGGTCTAAGGGGACGTCGCCGCCAGCTCGCGCTCGCCGGTTCGTCCACCCCGGGTGCGGTGATAGATCGCCACGTTGTACGAGAGCCGCGGCCGTTTCAGGCTCGCCGCCATCGTTCGACCCGCTTCGCCGAACGCGTCTGCGAGGAAGGCCCCCGCCTCCTCGGTCGTCTCGAACGTCCAGAAGCAATGGAGGACCCGGATCTTGAAGCCGTTCCGAACGAACGGTCCGTCGCGCCGGCTCCAGGACCCGTACTCGGGCTGGTCACCGCGCAGGCGGGAGACGTCGTCACGGCCGTAGTCGTGGACGACGAGGAGGCGGCCGTTCGGGCGCAGGATCCGGTCGACCTCGGCCAGCTCGGCGGCCTCGACGCCGCGGAACGCCGACCAGGCACTGACAATCGTGTCGGCCGAGCCGTCGCCGATCGGCCACGGCGCCCGGGCGTCGACCGGCAGCGGTCGGGCTCGCGCTCCGACGGCGGCCAGTCGCGCGAGCTCCGCGTCGCCGGCGCCGAAGATGAGGACGTCTCGGCCGGCGATCGGTCCGAGGGCCTCGAGGGCGCGCTCGATCTTGCGCTCACGATCCAGGGCAGCGAGGAGCGTCGACGCCATCGTCGGGGGGAGGGTGACGGGAAGATCCGACACGGGGCGGAAGTATACGAACCGGTCGGCGTCGCCGGCTCGTTCGGCATCGATCGCCCATCGGGCGGGACGATCTCCCGCCGAGGGGACCGCTGCGTGCGACCCGGCCGGCGACATGGCACGATCCCGGCATGGTCGACCGCGTTCGCGAGATGCCGGGCGGCATCCGCCTGTTCCTCGCCTATGCCTTCGTCCTGCTCGCCGCGATCGGGCTCTCGCTGCGGTACGTGATCGACCTCGCGATCGGCGCACCCGTGAGCGGTCCCGGGGTCGTCGTCATGGTGCTGCTCGCCTACACGATCTTCACGACGACGCTGGTGCTCCAGCGAAAGCAGGCATCGCGTGGACTCGCGCTCGGCCTGGCGAGCCTGACCCTGCCCCTGCTCGTGTATCTCCTCCTGGCGGGTCTCGTCCCCCAGACGATTTTCATCGGCGCCCTGGCCGCGCTCCTCTTCCGGGGCCTCCTGGCACCGGAGGTGCGGACGTACCTCAGCGAGGAGTGAGAGCCGGCCGCCGAGCGGTGACCAGCCCGCCGTCCGCGGAGGCCGCGCCGCCCCGCCGACCGGATGACGTACCCTTGCGCAGTCCGCGCGGGCTGGCCTCGCGCGTGCACGTGCGCCATCCGCGCGACGTGCCCCCCACCTGAACCGAGACGAGGCACGACCGAACCGTGAGCAAGGAGTCACGCCGCGCTGCGCGCGCGGCCCGAGAGAGCAGACGCCTCGGCGCCGCCGGCAGTCGGCCGGCCACAGGCGACGACGCATCGAGCGCGGCTCCCACATCCGGCCCCGGCGCCGGCGTGCCGGTCGCCTCGGGCACCCGGCGGCAGCCGCCTGCTGCCCGGGCGGGCCGGCGGGAGCGTGTCCGCCGCTACCACGAGCCGACCTTCCTCGAGAAGTACCGAGCGGTCCTGATCGGGATCGCGGCGGTTGCCGTCCTCGCCGTCGTCGTCGGTGTCGTCTTCATCAGCGCGACGCAGCCCGTCTACGCGTGCGGGAGCGAGTTCAATCCGTCGCCGACACCGACCGTATCCCCGGGCGCCAGCGGCGTCCGGCTCGGCTTCGCCGAGGACGACATGGGCAACAGCCATAGCGTCAGCCGGCCGCAGAAGTACCTGTTCTGCCCACCGGCGTCGGGCAACCACATCAACCAGGCCGGCAAGGGTCCGATCCAGCCACGGGTCTACAAGCCCGGTGACGACGTGGGACCACCGAACTGGATCCACAACCTCGAGCACGGCGGTCTCGTCGTGCTCTACCAGAGCAACAGCCCGGGAGCCTCTGCCGACGGCCTGAAGGCGTTCCAGGACTTCTTCAACACCTTCCCGACCAGCCCGATCTGCCAGGTCCCGCCGGGCCAGATCGGGCCGGTCATCGCGCCGTTCGACTCGATGACCCACCCCTACGCGGTCCTCGTCTGGGATCGCGTGCTCTTCATGGACACCTGGGATCCGGCGCTGGCGATCCGGTTCTTCAACGAGGAGGACGAGCGGCTCGACAAGGACGGCGCGCTGATCGCGCCGCCCGAGGACGTGACCGGCTGCAAGGCTCGGATCGCGCCGTCGGCCTCGCCGTCGGCCGCGCCTTCCGCGTCGAACGCGCCCGCCGCATCCGCGTCGGACGTGCCGTCGGCCGACGCGTCCGCGGCCTCGAGTGCGAGCCCGGAGCCGTCGCCCAGCGCGAGCTAGCGGAGGTTCCGATGCGGGTGACCGACTACCACCCGTCGCCCGGCAAGATCGTCTGCGTCGGGCTGAACTACCGCGACCACGTCGCCGAGGGCGCCGGTCGCGAGGCGCCCGAATGGCCGCTCCTCTTCGCGAAGTTCGCGAACGCGGTCATCGCCGACGGCGAGCCGATCGTCCGACCCGAGGGCACGCACGCACTCGACCTGGAGGTCGAGCTCGGGGTGGTGATCGGCCGACGCGCGCGGCGGGTGGCCGTCGCCGACGCCATGGATCATGTCGCGGGCTACGTCGTGGTCAACGACGTCTCGGCCCGTGACTGGCAGGGCAACAAGGCCGCCCTCCGCGACGGCGAGAAGGGCGACGGGCAGTGGCTTCGGGCGAAGGGCAGCGACACCTTCCTGCCCGTGGGCCCGGTCTTCGTCACCGCCGACGAGATCGATCCGGCCGCGGGCCTGCGTCTCCGGAGCTGGCGGATCCCCGGCCCGGGCCGACCGGGCGCCGGCGCGGCACAGCCGATGCAGGACGGAACGACGGCCGACATGATCTTCGGGATCCCGCAGCTGATCGCCTTCATCAGTCGCCACATCACGCTCGAGCCGGGCGACGTCATCGCGACGGGGACGCCGTCGGGGGTCGGGGTCTTCCGCGACCCGCCGGTGTTCCTCGAGCCGGGTGACCGGGTTCGTTGCGAGATCGAGGGAATCGGCTCGGTCGAGAACCCGATCGTCGACTGGACCGACGACCCACGACCGGCGTAACCCGCGAGTCGGCACGCGACTCGGATCCGAAGCGGCCACGCTCGGCGGGGCGCCAATCGCGACACCGGCGCGCGTGGCCGGTCCGGATCTGAGTCGCCGCGCGACTCATGCCGGCATCGCCGGCGTCTGGAACGGCGACGCGGCACACTCTGTCTCATGCGCGCCCTCGTGAAAACCGCTGCCGGCCCGGGACTCGAGCTCACGGACGTCCCCGAGCCCCCGATGGGGATCAACGACGTCCGGATCGCCGTTCGCAAGACGGGCGTCTGCGGGACGGATCTCCACATCGAGTCGTGGGATCCGTGGGCCGCCCGGACGATCAAGCCGCCGCTGATCGTCGGCCACGAGTTCGTCGGCACGGTCCTCGAGCTCGGCAGCAACGTCCGCGACCTCCAGGTCGGCGACGTGGTCAGCGGCGAGGGGCACGTCGTCTGCGGCCATTGCCGGCACTGCCGGGCCGGCCGCTACAACCTCTGCGCGAACACGGTCGGGCTCGGCGTGAACCGCGACGGCGCGTTCGCCGAGCAGGTCGTCCTGCCGGTCACGAACGTCTGGCACCACTGGCCGGGCATCGACGAGGAGGTCGCCGCGATCTTCGACCCGTTCGGCAACGCGGTCCACACGGCGCTCAGCTTCCCGGTCCTCGGCGAGGACGTCCTCGTCGTCGGTGCCGGGCCGATCGGGCTGATGGCGACCGCCGTCGCGCGCCATGCCGGCGCCCGGTACGTGGTCGTCAGCGAGCCGAACGTGTTCCGTCGCCAGCTCGCGACGACGATGGGCGCGACCCACGTGGTCGACCCGCGCACGCAGGCCCTGGCCGACGTCCAGCGGGACATCGGGATGGTCGAGGGCTTCGACGTCGTCCTCGAAATGTCCGGCAACCCCGGCGCCCTCCGGGACGCGCTCGCGAACATGGCCCACGGCGGCGGGATGGCGATCCTCGGGATCCCCACCGACGAGATCCCGATCGATGTCAGCAAGGTCGTCTTCAACCAGCTGACCTTGCGGGGAATCTACGGCCGGGAGATGTACGAGACGTGGTACAAGATGTCCGTCATGCTCCAGTCCGGGCTCGACATCCGCCCGGCGATCACCCATCGCTTCTCGTATCGCGATCACGAGGCCGCGTTCGCCGCGGCTCGCAGCGGCGACTCCGGCAAGGTGATCATGGACTGGACCGAGTGAGAGGCAGATGACGAGCAGTGACCTGCGTCCGGATCCCTTCGCCTTTCTGGGCCGCGAGCTCGACGAACTCCGCACCAAGCATCTCTATCGGCCGCTGCGGGTCATGTCCTCGGCCCAGGGCCCGATCGTCTCGGTCGACGAGCGACGGCTGATCAGCCTCTCCTCGAACGACTACCTCGGGCTGACCCATCACCCCCGCCTGCGGGAGGCGGCGATCCGGGCGGTCCGCGACTACGGGGCCGGCTCCGGCGCCGTCCGGACGATCGCCGGGACGATGACCCTCCACGAGGAGCTCGAACGCGACCTTGCCGCCTTCAAGGGAACGGAGGCGACCCTCACGTTCCAGTCCGGCTTCACGGCGAACACCGGGGTCATCCCGACGATCACGGGCGAGCAGGACCTGATCGTGAGCGACGAGCTCAACCACGCCTCGATCATCGACGGGATGCGCCTGTCGAAGGCGCCCCGGAAGATCTACAGGCACGCCGACGTCGAGTCGCTGCGCGGGGTCCTCGATGAGGCGGTCGAGAAGGGTCGCGACGGAACGGGCGAGCCGTATCGGCTGATCCTCGTCGTCACCGACGGGGTGTTCAGCATGGACGGCGACATCGCGCCGCTGCCGGGCATCGTCGAGGCGGCCGAGGCCGCGGGCGCCGCCGTCTTCGTCGACGACGCGCACGCCTCGGGCGTGCTCGGTCGCGAGGGCCGCGGCTCGATCGACCACTTCGGCCTCCACGGCCGGGTCGCGATCCAGGTCGGGACCCTGAGCAAGGCCGTCGGGGTCCTCGGCGGCTACGTCGCGGGCTCGCAGGACCTGCGCGACATCCTGATCCAGCGCGCTCGGCCGTTCCTCTTCTCGACCTCCCATCCGCCGGCGGTCGCGGCCGCCTGCTCCGAGGCCATCCGGGTGATGCAGGAGGAGCCCGAGCTCCACGAGCGGCTCTGGGCGAACACCCGACGGTTCAAGGCCGAGCTTGCCCGTCTCGGCTTCGACACCGGCCGCTCGGAGACGCCGATCACCCCGGTGATGATGGGCGACCCCGACACGGCGGGCCGCTTCAGCCAGCGGCTGTTCGACGAGGGCGTCTTCGCCCAGCCGGTCGTCTTCCCGACCGTGGCGATGGACAAGGCCCGGATCCGGACGATCGTGACCGCCGCCCACGCCGACGAGCAGCTCGACCGAGCCCTCGCCGCCTTCGCGACGGTCGGCCGCGAGCTGGGTCTGATCTCCGGTTGAGTGACGAATCCGGGGCGTTGACCGGCCAGTCCGAGGACCTGCCCCTCGACGCACATCTCCACACGAACCTGTCCCCCGACAGCGACGTCCCGATCGACGTCTACGCGGCCCAGGCCGTGGAGCGCCGGATCGCCGAGCTGGCGATCACCGACCACGTGGACTTCCTGCCAAGCGCCCCGGCGTATGCGTTCACGACCTTCGCCGAGCGCGAGCGGGTCGTCCGTGGCGCGGCCGAACGATGGGCGGACCAGGGCGTCGCGATCCGCTTCGGCGTCGAGATCACGTACGACCACCGCCACGAGGCCGAGATCCGCGAGCATCTCGCCCGCCACCCCTACGACTACGTGATCGGCAGCGTCCACGCTTACGAGGACTCGCCGTACCACGCCAGCCGGGTCGCGGCTTGGACGTCGGGCCGGTCCCTCGTCGAGATCGTCGCGCCGTACTTCGACGAGGTGCTCCGAGCGATCCGCTCGGGCCTCTTCGACACGATCGGCCACCTCGACTTCGTGAAGCGCTATCTCGTCCCGTACGTGACCCCGGCCCAGCTCGCCGCCGCACCCGAGCTCTACGAGCCACTCCTGGAGGCCCTCGTCGAAACCGGGGTCGCCCTCGAGGTCAACACGAGCGGCCTGCGCCAGGTGGCCGGCGAGACGTACCCCGCGCAGCCGATCGTGGAGCGATTTCGGGTGCTCGGAGGCACCAGGGTTTCGGCCGGATCCGATGCCCACCGAGCGGACGCATTCACAATGGGCCTGGCAGCGGGGTATCGTGTCCTCTCCGCCGCGGGGATGAGCGAGCTTGCCTTCCGTCGTGGCGGGCCAGGAATTGCGGTGCGCATGCCGCCCCGGTTCGTCACGCCGGAGCGTCCCGCCGACGACGCCAACCTAACGAGGCAAGGCATTCCGTCGTTATGACCATCGACGACGCCGCGATCGAGCGTCTCGTGACCGAAGCCCGCGACGGGGATTCGTGGGCATTCGGGATGATCTTCGATCATTACCACGACTCGATCTATCGCTTCATCGCCAGCCGCGTCCAGCGCCCGTCGGACGCGGAGGACCTGACGCAGCACGTCTTCGTCAAGGCCCTGGAGGCGCTGCCGCGATATGAGTCGCGCGGCGTTCCCTTCGGGGGCTGGCTCTTCCGGCTGGCCAGGAACGCCGTTATCGACCATGTCCGGACGCGACACGAGCACGCCGAGCTGGATTCGCTTCTCGAAGCGGCTCATGGCGACGCCGGGCCGGACGAGATCGCCGTGGTTCGGCAGGAGCTCGACGCCGTCGGGGCGGCCCTTGCCGGACTGACGGACGAACAGAAGGAAGCGATCTCGCTTCGCTTCTTCGCCGGCCTCTCGGCCCGCGAGGCGGCCGAGGCGATGGGCAAGCAGGAAGGCACGGTTCGCGGACTCCAGTTCCGGGCCATCGCCTCGATGCGTCGACAGCTCGGGATCGACGTCACGACGTCGGACCAGGTGGCCGAGGCGCCCGGATCGCTGCCGGCGAGCGCGACACAGGATGGATGACGAGATGCAGGCCACCGACGCGGGGACGATCGAGCTGGGACGCCGGCTGGATGCGTACGCCCGCGCGCGGCTGAGCCCGGATCCGCAGGCGACCGCGCGGACGCGCGCTCGCGTCCTGCGCGAGGCACGCCTGTCCTTCGAGGCGGCCCGCATCGCGGTCCACGTGGCGCCCGCGATCGCGGCCTCCAGCCGAACGATGCGACCGCGGCTGGTGATGCCGTTCCTGGCCGCGGCCGTGTGGCTCGGAATCGCCGTCGGATCGATCTCCGCGGCCCAGGCCGGCGGACCGCTCTACCCGACTCGGATGTGGGTCGAGACGGCGTTCCTCCCGAGCGACCCCGTCGGACGCACGGATGCCGAGCTCGATCGGATGGATGCCCGCCTCGCCGAGGCGGTCTCGGGCGCCGCCCGTGACGATCGAATGGCCGTCTCCGCGGCCCTCGACGCCTACTTCCAGATCGCCGACGACGCGATCCTCGGGAGCAGCGGCGACCCCGATCTCGAGGCCCGGGTCGCGAAGGCCCTGAACCAGCACCAGGACGTCCTGGCCCTGGTCGCGGCGCGGCTGGCCGACAAGAACAACTCCACGGCCTCGGACGCGATCGAGCGGAACATCGAGCGCGCGATCGAGCACAACGCCGCCGTCATCCTGAACATCGGCAACCACGAAGACTCGTCGGGCGGCGCCGGATCGACGGGCGGCGGATCCGGTGGTGGCGGCGGGGCGGCGGACAATCCCGCGGCGAGCGCCGATCCGACGCATTCGACGCCGACGGACAAGCCCGACAAGAGCCAGAAGCCGGCGCCGTCACAGCCCGACCGCAGCCCCCGCGGGCCGAGCGACTGACCCTCCGCTCGGGCGATCTCGTCGCGCCGGCCGCGCGCAACCACCGCGCGATCGGTCCTTCGCCCGACGTACCCTCTCGGCGTGACAGCGCCGTCCCTCGAGTTGACGGTCATCGGCGCCGGGCCGGCGTACACAAACCGCCTCGGTGCGACCGGGGCGGCCTATCTCGTGCGCGGGAACGGCAGCGCGATCCTGCTCGACCTCGGCCAGGGGTCGTTTCCCCGACTCGCGACGGAGACCGATCCGAGCCGGCTCGACGCCGTCGTGATCAGCCACCTCCATCCGGACCACTTCATCGACCTGGTGCCGCTCCGGCATTTCCTCGCCTACCAGTTCCAGCCGCCCCGACGGTTGCGCGTCCTCGGCCCAATCGGGCTGGCGCAGCGCATTGACGCGCTCCACGCGCGGCCGGGCTTCACGGCCGAGGCCCTCGATTGCGAGCGCCTCGAGGAAGGGTCGGAGTCCGTCGGGGGTCTCACGGTCGAGGCGCGCCGCGTGACCCACACAGAGGACAGCTACGCGGTCCGGGTCAGCGGTCCGACCGGCCCGGGCCTGGTCTACTCCGGCGACTGCGGCGTCGCCGACGATCTCGCGCCCCTGGTCCGGCGCGGCGACGCGCTGCTCGTCGAGGTCTCGTTCGGGGCCGGTCCCGTCCCGCCCGGCGCCCTCCACCTCGATGCGCCGGCGATCGCGGGACTCGTCCGGGCGACGCATCCGGGGCGGGTCCTGCTGACCCACCTGCAGATGGGGTTCGACCCGGACGCGGCCGTCCGGATCGTCGCCGCGGCGACGGACGCCGAGGTCCGCCTCGTGGCGCCCGGCGAGCAGATCGCCGTCGGGACATGAAGAGGCCGGGGCGCGGTCTCCGCGCCCCGGCCGATTGCGTCCCTCGGGGACAGCGAGGGTCAGGCCCTGCGGCGTGCCTGACGGGGCTGGCTGGCGACCAGGGTTCCGACGAGGACCGCGGCGAGCAGGACGAGGATGGCGCGCCATCCGTCGCTGGCCGGGGCGTGCGTGCCGGAGGTCAGGGTGTCGGTCGGGGGAGGCGTGACGCCCGGCGTCCCGGTGACACCTTCGACGCCGCCGGTCGGCTGGGTCGAGGGCGCGGCGCTGGGGGCGGTCGACGGCTCGGTGCTGGGCTCGGTAGACGGAGGCGTGCTGGGCTCCGTGCTCGGCTCGGTGGACGGGGCCGTGCTCGGCTCGGTGCTGGGCTGTGTCGACGGTTCCGTGCTCGGTGCCGTGCTGGGCTCGGTCGACGGGGCCGTGCTCGGCTCGGTGCTCGGCTGTGTCGAGGGCTCAGTCGACGGGGCGGTGCTCGGCTCGGTCGACGGCGCCGTGCTCGGCTCGCCGGCAGGGCAATCGATGAAGTTGGACTTCTTCGTCTGGACGGCCGGGCTGTCGACACTGCTGCCGAACGTCAGGTCGTTGCTCGGGCACGGATCGGCGTTGTAGCCGAGGAGCGACCAGGCAAAGAGCTGGACACCGTCGTTCTCGGTGTTCTGGTCGATGCCACCCTGGTCAGGGCCGTTCGCATCGAAGACGCAGACGCGGACCGTGACGGTCGCGAAGTTGGCGGCATCGAAGTGGTTGGCGTCGATCGCCCAGTGGGCCGTGACGCCGTCGGTGCCGACGGTCGTCCAGACGAAGTCCGGGCTGCGGCCGCCGCTGCCGATGTTGTTGCAGGCGTTGTCCTGTGGCTGCGGGTTCGCGGCCGCGACAGACGTCGGCGCGATGGCGGCGACGGCCAGCATGGCCGCGGCGGCAAGCCAGCCGATCCTGCGGAGGAGGAAGCCGCGGCGGGCGCGGCGGGTGGAACGCGTGACGGTCATTTCGGTGGTCCCCGAGTGCTGGGTGGTTGAGGCGCCATCCCGGTGACCCGGGAGCCGTTGCCTAGGCGGCTCCGCCATCGTGCCGGACCGACTGGTACTCGTCTAGGACCATTCGATGGCGTCGAATCCACCGGACCCCACCGCTCTCGACCATGGGCCCGGATCTCCGTTGCGGACGGTCAACGAATGGGTCCTCCCCACCCCATGACCTCCGTTCCGCCGGCTCCCGCCACCAGTCCCGGTGCTCGCGGGCATCCCGGGACAAACGAACGAGGCGTCCCCAGGCTAGGGACGCCTCGTCCGGGTCTCGGGGACCCAAGGTTCGGTTTCGACGGCTGGTCGTCAGCCGGCCGGTCGGACGATCGCTCGCCCGCTCGGCCGGCACTCGGACCTCGTGGCTCGGGCTAGCCGAGGCGGTTCCGTCGGCGGACTCGCTGGGGGGCCGGGGTCACGAACCCGATCCCGAGCGCGAGGCCGGCCACGCCGAGGAGGATGAGCATCAGGGCGAAGCCCGGGTTGCTCGTGCCCGTCTCGGGCGTGAGGGTGTTGGTCGGCGGCGGGGTCAGCTCCAACGGGGGAGCCAGCACCGCGACCGAGGCGGTATCGCTGTCGGACAGCTCGGATCCGGTCGGCGTGTGGCCGACGATCGTCGCCACGTTGACGAGCGGCTGAGGCTGATCCGGGGCCGTGACGAGGACCTTGACGTCGTACGTCACGTCACCGCTGGCGGGATCCGGAAGGGCGCCCTTGGACACCCACGTGATCGTCCGCGTCCCGGCGTTGTAGGTCCCGTCGTTGAAGTCGGCGTTGCCGAGCGCCGTGCCGGCCACGTACTGGAGGCCCACCGGCAGGACGTCGGTGATCGTCGCGTCGGCGATCGGGCCGGCGCCCGTGTAGTGCAGGGTGTAGTGGAGGGTGTCACCGATCTTCGCGGACGGAACGCCGAGGTCCGGGTCCGTGCCGTTCGAGTTGCCGGTGAAGGACTTCTGGATCTGGAGGGCGGAGCACAGGACCGTGATGTTCGCGTCGTCGCTGTTATTGCCGAGGACGTCATCGCCCTCGTTGCTCGCGCTGGCGGAGGCGACGTTCGGGATCTGGTGGACCAGGCTCTCGCCGCAGTCGATGTTGCCGGTCTGCGGATCGCCGGAGGTCGGGGCAGTGAGCGTGACCTTGACCGAGGCGCCCGCGGCGAGGTCGCCGAAGTCGCAGGTCAGGACGCCAGCCGTGATGGAGCAGTCGGTGGTGTCGTCCACGGTCCAGGCGAAGCCGGCCGGGAGCGTGTCGGTGAGGACGACGTCATACGCCGTGCCCTTGCCGATGTTCGTGGTGGTGATCGTGTAGACGAGGTCCTGGCCGACCGGGATCGGCGTGTTCGGGGCGTCCTTCACGACCTGGATGTCCGGGCAGAGGACGTCGACCGAGGCCGATGCCTGGCCCGAGCCGTCGTTGCCGGTCGTCACGCTGGCCGTGTTGTCGATCGTGCCGCAGTCGGCCGCATCGGTCGCACCCGACACGTGGACGCTGAAGCTGCCCTGGGAGGCGAGGCTGGCGTCCGTGCAGGTGAGGACCTCGCTGCCGACGGCGCCGACGATCGAGCAGTCGACGCCGGTGGTGTCACCGGTGATCGCGCCGAGCGTCCAGTCGATGCCTGCGGGCAGCGGGTCGGTGACGACGACGCCTGTGGCGATGCCGTCCCCGGTGTTGGTCGTGGTGATGTCGAAGCCGACCGTGTCACCGGCGTTGACCGGCCCCACGGGGTTCGCGACCTTCGAGATCTCGATGTTCGCGCACTGGATGTTGATCGAGGCATCGTCCGAGTTGTTGCCCAGGACGTCCTGGCCCTCGTTCGAGGCCGCGACCGTGGCGAGGTTCGGGATCGGCGCGCAGTTGGAGCCGGTCGTCTTGGTGGTCAAGGTGACCGTCCGCGACGCGCCCGGAGCCAGGTCGCCGAAGTTGCACGACAGCACGTCCGGATTCGGAACCGTGTCGATCGAGCAGTCCGCGGCGTTGGCACCGCCGAGCGTCCACGTGTAGCCGGCCGGCAGGTTGTCGGTCAGCGTCACGTCGTAGGCGGTCCCGGTGCCCGGGGCACTGGCGTTGCTGACGACGATCGTGAACGTCGCGTTGTCACCGGCATTGACGTTGCCGCCGTCCGGAGACTTGACGACCGAGACGTCGGGGCACTGGACGGTCACCGAGGCGCTGTCCTGGTCGCCGCCGTCGTTGCCGGTCGTCACGGCCGCCGAGTTGTCGACGGGGCCGCAGTTGACCGGCGTGGTCACGCCGTGGATGTGGACGCTGAAGCTGCTGCCGGTGGCCATCACGGCCGCGTCGCAGGTCAGGACGTCCGGGTTCGGAGCGGTGTTGATCGAGCAGGAGGCGCTGGCCGTCCCGGTCGGAGCATCGGCCGTCCAGGTGATCCCGGCCGGCAGGTTGTCGGTGACGTGGACGCCGGTCGCGTTGCCCGCGCCGGAGTTCGTGACGACGATCGTGAACCCGATCGGGTCACCGGCATTGATGACCGCCTGGTCCGGGGACTTCGTCAGGCTGATCGCCGGGCAGTTGACCGTGATGTCGGCGTCGTCGCTGTTCGCGAACTGATCGGTGTCGGTGTTCTCGTTGGTCGCAGCGACGGTGACGTCGTTGTGGATGTTCGGGCACTCGGCCGCGATCGTGTCCTTGCTGATCGTGATCGTTCGGGTCGCGCCGTTCGCGACCGTCCCGAAGTTGCAGTGGAGCAGGTTCGAGCCGTTGATCGAGCACGAGCCGGCGTCGGCGCCGCCCAGCGTCCAGGTGCCGGTCGGCAGCTGGTCGTCGAGGGTGACGCCCGAGGCTGCGCCCGGGCCGTGGTTCGTCAGGACGATCGTGAACGTGGCCGTGTCACCGGCGCTGAGCGGACCGTTGCCGGTCTTCACGACGCCGAGATCGGGGCACTGGACGACGACCGAGGCGTCATCCTGGCCGCCGCCGTCGTTGCCCGACGTGACGCTGGCCGTGTTCGTGACCGTGCCGCAGTCGGCGGCGTCGGTCGTGCCGTGGATGTGGACGGTGAAGCTGGTGCCGGGCGCCATCGACGCCGCGGTGCAGGTCAGGACGTCCGGGTTCGGAGCGGTATTGATCGAGCAGCTGGCGGTCGCCGTGCCGGTGGCCGCGTCGGCGGTCCACACGATGCCGGCCGGCAGGTCATCGCTGACCTGGACGTTCGTCGCCGTGCCGTCGCCGGTGTTGCTGACGATGATGTCGAACCCGATGTCGGCGCCGGCGCTGACCGGACCGACGGGGTTCGCGTTCTTGACGATCCCGATGTTGGCGCAGAGGACATCGATCGAACCGGTGTCCGAGTTGTTGCCCTGCTGGGCCGCGGCCTCGTTGGTCGCGGCGACCGTGGCCAGGTTCGGGATGACGGCGCAGTTGGCGCCGCTCGTCGGGGCGGTCAGGGTGATCGTCCGCGAGGCGCCGGGTGCCAGGTCGCCGAAGTTGCACGACAGGACATCCGGGTTCGGGACGGTGTTGATCGAGCAGTCGGCTGCGTTCGCGCCACCGAGCGTCCACGTGTAGCCGGCCGGCAGGTTGTCGGTCAGGGTCACGTTCGTCGCGGTGCCGGTACCGGCCGCGTTGGAGTTGCTGACGACGATCGTGAAGACCGCGTTGGAGCCCGCGTTCACGGTGCCCTGGTCCGGCGTCTTGACGACCGTGACGTCGGGGCACTGGACCGTGGTCGACGCGCTGGCCTGGGCCGAGCCGTCGTTGGTCGTCGTGACACTGCCGGTGTTGCTCACGACCGCGCAGGTCGCGGAGGTCGTGCCACTGACGATGTGGACCGTGCCGCTCACGGCGGTGTTGCCGGGGATGTCGAAGCCAGTGCAGGTCAGGACCTGGCTGCCGTCGACGCCCGTGATGGCACAGGCGGAGCCCGTGCCGGTGGAGCTCTCAATCGTCCAATGGAGGCCGGCGGTGCCCGGCAGGTTGTCCGTCACGGTGACGCCGGTCGCCTGGCCGCCGGTGCTGTTGCCCCAGGTCAGGGTGAACCCGATCTGGGAGCCGGCACTGACCGTCGCGTGGTCGGCCGTCTTGCCGATCGTGACGTTGGCGCAGAGGACCGTGACCGACCCGTTGTCGGAGTTGTTGCCGAGGACGTTCGACGGCTCGTTCGTCGCCGACGCGGAGGCGGTGTTGTTGACGGGTCCGCAGTTGAGCTTGGACGTCACGCCGCTGACCTGGTAGGTCTTCGACGCGCCCGAGGCGAGGGTTCCGACGGTGCAGCTCAGGACCTGGCTGCCGTCGGGGCCTGCGATCGAGCAGTCGTTCTCGGCCTCGGTCCAGTGGATCCCGGCCGGCAGGTTGTCGGTCGCGGTCACACCGGTCGCGGTCCCCGCGCCGATGTTCTCGACCTTGATCGACCAGGTGATCGTGCCGCCGGCGTCGACGGACGCCCCATCGGGGGTCTTGGTGACCTTGATGTCGGGGCACTGGACGACGACCGACGCGCTGTCATTGTCGGTGCCGTCGTTCGTCGTCGAGACGCTGGCCGTGTTGCTGACGGTGCCGCAGTCGGCGGCGTCCGTCGTGCCGTGGATGTGGACGGTGAAGCTGGCATCCGCGGCGAGGCTCGCCTTGGTGCAGTGCAGGACGTCCGGGCTCGGCGCCGTGTCGATCGAACAGCTCGCGCCGTTCGACGCCGGGTCGGCGGTCCAGACAATGCCGGCCGGCAGGTTGTCACTGACGGAGATGCCGAGCGTCGTCTGCGTGCCGTTGTTGTGGACCGTGATGTCGAACCCGATGTCCGCGCCGGCGCTGACCGGCCCGACGGGGTTGGCGACCTTCGAGATCTCGATCGTCGCCGGGGCGACGAAGAAG
>DATLVO010000049.1:0-14859 GCA_035577485.1 Verrucomicrobiia bacterium | reverse complement strand
CTCCGCGCCGGGCCGTGGCCATCGAGATCCCGGCCGTCCGCCGTGAGCATCGCGGCTGGACGTCGGTCTCGGAGGCGGAGCGCGACCGGCTCAGCAAGCGCAACTTCTATAGGATCATCGACCGCTTCGGCCATCGCCGGGACCTGGCGAGCGACTGAGCGTCTGGCCGTCCGCGCCGTCGGTGACGTCGTACCCGAGCGTCCTGAGGCGCGCCCGCAGGTCGTCCGATCGAGCGTAGTTGCGGGCCGCCCGCGCCGCGACTCGCTCCTCGGCCATGGCGGCGACCTCCGGCGGGATCTCCACGGCCGCGTCCGGCGGCCCGACGCGATCGAGATCCAGCCCGAGGACGAAGTCGGCGTCCAGGATGAGCCAGCGCTTCTCGTCGTCGGGGACCGCGGCCCGGAGGGTCTCCCGGACGACCGCGAGCGCGGTCGGCAGGTCGAGGTCGTCGTCGAGGGCGGCCACGAAACGCTCGTGCAGGTCGCGACCGGCGGCGGACAGGGGAGCGGTCGGATCGTGCGCCCGGTCGGTCAGCGCGCCCGCAGAACCGTCGCCGTTGCCGGCGATCGCGTCGTTCGTTCCGATCGGCCGGGCGGGCGCGGAGCCGGCACGAAGCGGAGTCGGCGCGGCCCACGACCCGACGTCGGGCGCCGGTCCGAGGGCGAACAGACCGGCCCGCAGCGACGTCAGCCCGGCCGCCGCGGCTGCAAGCGACGCGTCGGTGTACTCGAGCTTGTGCCGGTAGCGCGATGTGAGGGCGAGATAACGGAAGGCGAGCGGATCGATGCCGCGGGCGGCGACGTCGGCGATCCGCTCGATGTTGCCCGCCGATTTCGCCATCTTCTTGCCGCCGACCTGGAGGAACTCGCCGTGGACCCAGACCCGGGCCGGCGGCCCACCGACGACCGGGGCAGACTGGGCGATCTCGTCCTCGTGGTGGGGGAAGACGTTGTCGACGCCGCCCGTGTGGAGATCGAAGCGCGGTCCGAGATGGCGAAGCGCCATCGCCGAGCACTCGAGGTGCCAGCCCGGATAGCCCTCGCCCCAGCGCGGCGTCGGCCATTTCAGGAGCCGGCCCTCGCCCGCGGCCTTCCACAGGGCGAAGTCGGCCGGGTCGCGCTTGTCGGGCTCGACCTCTGCCCGGTGACCGGCCCGCAGCGCGTCGAGCGTGTTGCCCGACAGGGCGCCGTAGCCCGGGAATGAGGCGACCGCGTAGTAGACATTGCCGGCGTCGCTGACATAGGCATGACCCATGTCGACCAGGCGCTCGGCGAGTTCGACCATCTCGGGGACGTGCTCGGTGGCCCGCGGGAAGACGTGGGCCGGCAGGAGGTTCAGGAGCGCGGCATCGGCATGGAAGGCCGCCTCGTACGCGTCCGCGATCTCCGCCGGCGTCTTGTGCTCGAGGCCGGCAGCGACGAGCATCCGGTCCTCGCCGCGATCGAACCGCTCGTCCCGAAGGTGCCCGACGTCGGTGATGTTCTGGACGTGGCGGACCGGCGTCCCGTGGTACAGGACGACCCGCCGGATCAGGTCGGCCAGGAGGAACGTCCGGAGATTGCCGACGTGGGCGTAGCGATAGACCGTCGGGCCGCAGGAGTACATCCGGAGGGTCCGCCCGTCCGCCGGCTCGAACGCCTCGACGGCTCGGGTCAGCGTGTTCCGGAGCCGGAGAGCCATGCCGGGATCGTAGCGTCCGCCCGCCGTCGGGACGAATTTCGTCGGTCGCCCTAACGATCCGGACGACGGCTCGTTATCGGGATGGAGGCCTCGCGGCAATGCATCGTTCCCCCGGCGGTGTGACTTGCGAGGCCTCACTTCCTGTCCGCCGCCCGGCGGCATGACCGAACCGGGTCCGACAGACCCCGGATCGGTCCCGAGCGACCCGCCCCTATACTCCGCGGATGCGCCGTTGGGTCTGCATCGTTGCGCTTCTCGCCGGGTTCGCGGCCGATGACTACGTCCGCGGCAGCCGTCTCCGGCAACCCGTCGCCATCGAGCGTCTGATCGACGATTGGCGCGGCCGCCGGGGACGCGGCCTGGATCCGACGGGGGCGTGGTGGACGCGGTCGACCTGATCCAGCCCGACGAGACGCGGCCCGACCGGCCGCGGCCGCGTCGCCAACGAGTCGTCCTTGCCGTCCTGGCCGCGGCGCTCGTCGCCCTCTCCATCGGCCCGGCCCGTCTCGGCGGTCCGCATCCGCCGACGGCCGCCGCCGCCGCCGACACCGTCCGGATCCTGCTCGGCCCGGCCGATACGCTCGACCCCGCGGCGCAAGGCGACATCGGCAGCGCGGCCGTCTCCGCGCAGCTCTTCGAGAGCCTGACCGCGATCGATGCCCAGCTCGAGACGCGGCCCGCGCTCGCCGCATCGTGGGACTTCCAGGACAACGGCGCGACGGTCGTCTTCCACATGCGGCCGGGTCTGACCTTCAGCGACGGGACGCCGCTGACAGCCGCCGACGTGGTGCGGAGCTGGTTCCGGGTGATCGATCCCGCCCACCCGTCGCCGCTCGTGAGTCTGATGGGTGACGTCACGGGCGCCCTGCCGTACGCCCGCGGTGAATCCGCGGACAAGGCCTCCGTCGGGCTGACGGCCGATGGCAGCGACGTCGTCGTCCACCTCAACCGGCCGGCAACGGACTTCCCGTCGATCGTCTCCGGCCCGACGTTCTCGATCGTGCCACCCGGGATCGACGGCGGAGCTGCGGCGCTGGCACCCGGCCCGTCCTTCGTGAGCAGCGGCGGGTACGTCCTGACCGCCGCGACCGCCAAGAAGTCGACGCTGACCGCGAACGACCACTACTGGGCGGGCCGGCCGGCGATCGGGACGGTTGAGCTGATTCATGACATCGCCGGCCGCAGCTCGGTCGACGCGTTCGAGGCCGGCGACGTGGACCTCGCCTTCGTTTCGCCGTTCGACGCGACGTGGCTCGCCTACGACGCGGCCCTCGGGCCCCAGCTCCGGCGGGCCGACGACCTGTCGGTCCAGTACTACGGCTTCGACACGTCGCGGCCGCCGTTCGACGATGTCCGCGTCCGCCAGGCCTTCGCCCGGGCGGTGGACTGGCGGCGGCTGATCGCGCTGAGCGCCCTCGGGACGGCGACGCCGGCGACCGGGATGGTCCCGCCCGGCATCCCCGGTCGGAGCGAGAAAGACTTCCTGCCGGCCCACGATCCCGACGGCGCCCGAGCGCTGCTCGCGGCGGCCGGCTACCCGGGCGGCAAGGGCTTCCCGGCGGTCACGCTCCTGGGCGGGGGTGGCGAGGATCGGGCGTTCGCGGCGGAGATCCAGCGCGAGCTCGGCGTGACGGTGTCCGTGGAGATCGAGGGCGCCGGGTTCTTCGATCGGCTGACCGCGGACCCGCCGCAGATGTTCTCGATGGGCTGGGTCGCCGACTATCCCGGCCCGAACGACTTCCTCGGGATCCTTCTCGGCAGCCGGGCCTCGAACAACTACGGACGATGGTCCTCGACGGCCTTCGACCAGGCGATCGCGGACGCGTTATCCGCGCGCGACCCGACCGCCGCCCGGGCCGCCTTCGACACGGCCGAGGGGATCGTCCGCGACGAGGCGCCGACGATCCCCCTGACGTACTCGGTGACGTGGTCGCTCGCTCGCAACGGCCTGCTCGGGGCCTACGACGACGGGCTCGGGATCCTGCGGATGGCGGGGCTCGCATGGAAAGGCTGATGGCCCGTGGGGCGCTCGCCCTGCCCGTGCTCCTGCTGGCGGCGGCCCTCATCGGGGCGCCGAGCGTCGCGGCGGCCGACCCGGTCACGTTCGGGACGCCGACGGCGACATCCTCGTTCGGCAAGAGCCTCGTCTTCGAGCAGCCCGCGACGATCAGCGGCACGCCCAAGCGGATCGAGATCCTGATCACGACTCCGGGCGCGATCGGACCGGAGGTCGTGCCGCTGCCCGAGGTCGCGGCGGTCGGGCCGACGCTCACGTACACGATGGACCTCGCGAATGGCGGCGTCGTCCCGAACACGACCTTCACCGCGCGCTGGCGGGTCGTCGATTCGACCGGCACGGCGTGGCTCGGTCCGACCGTCAGCCACACGTATGCCGACGACCGGTTCGACTGGAAGACTCTCAACGGCAAGGTCGTCCGCGTCCACTGGTACAAGGGCGGGCAGGCGCTCGGCGAGAAGGCCGTCAAGATCGGCGACGATGCGATCGCGGCTGCCGCGAGTCTCCTCGGGGTCACCGAGACGGACCCGATCGACTTCTTCGTCTACGCCGATCAGCAGGCGTTCTACGACGCGCTCGGGCCGGGCACGCGCGAGAACGTTGGCGGGCAGGCCCACCCCGATATCCGGACGCTGTTCGCGCTGATCGCACCCGACGAGATCGACGCCGGCTGGATCGAGAGCGTCGTGCCCCACGAGCTCACCCACGTCGTGTTCGCGACCGCGGTCGACAACCCGTACCACGAGCCGCCGCACTGGCTCAACGAGGGGCTCGCGGTCTACCTCTCGGACGGCTACGACGCGAGCTTCAAGTCGATCGTCGAGAACGCGGCGAGCGACGGCTCGCTCATGCCGCTGTCGGGCCTGGCGGGTGCGTTCCCGACGACGCAGGACCGGTTCTTCCTGGCCTACGGCGAGAGCGTCTCGGCGGTCGACCGGATCGTTCGCGTGGACGGGCGGGATGCCCTCGTGAAGCTGATCAGGTCGTACCACGATGGCGTGTCCGACGACGAGGCGTTCACGGCCGCCCTCGGCTCGGATCTCGCCGGGTTCGAGGCCGACTGGCTCGCCGAGCTCGGCGCGAAGCCGCCCACGCGGCTCGGACCGCAGCCGCCGCCCGCTGGCCCTCTGCCCGCCGGCTGGAGCGGGCCTCGGCCGAACCCGTCGTTCGAGGTGATCGGCTCGGCCGGGCCCGGGTCGCCGGCGTCGCCGGGACCGGTCGGAACCTCCCCGTCGTCCAGCACCGACTGGTACATCCGGATCGGTGCGGTGATCGCGGGACTGTTGCTCATTGCCGCTCGGCTGTTCGTCTACCGGCGCCGTCGTGTCGCGCCGGCCACGCGGCCGCTGGTCCTGCCGCAGGCACATCCGCTGTCGGAGGAGCGGCCCGCAACCCCGACGTGGACCGCGAGCGACTGGTCGTTGCCGCGCGCCGTCGACGATCCCGAGCCGCCCGCGGATCCACCGACCGCTCCGCCGCCACGTCCGGCGGCTGACCCGCCGACCGACCCGCCAGCCCAGCCGTGAGCTTCGTCACCGCTCGGATCCGGGCGATCCCGTCCTGGCAGATCACGCTCGGGCTGGCGCTCCTCGCGCTCGGCTTCCTGATCGCCGCGCAGCTCGCCGCCGAGGGCCCCCGGATCCGCTACACGACGCAGGAGCGGTCACCGCTCGTCGAGGCGGCCCTCGGCCAGCAGAACCAGCAGCAGGACCTGAAGACCAGGATCGTCGCCCTCCGCGCGTCGATCCAGCAGATCGAGGAGCAGGACACCGGCGCCGCCGCCCGGACGAAGGACCTGAACGCCCGCCTCGAAGAGGCCCGGATCGCCGCCGGCCTGATCCAGCTCGAGGGCACCGGGATTGTGCTCAAGCTCGAGGACTCGACTCAGCCGGTGCCGCCGGATGGCAACGCGGCCGACTACCTCGTCACCGCGGCGGACCTCCGGACCGCGGTGACGGAGCTCTGGCAGGCCGGCGCCGAGGCGATCGCCATCAACGGCGAGCGGCTGACGACGACGAGCGCGATCATCGACATCGGCGGGTCCGTCCTGGTCAACGTCGCCTACCTCGCCGGGCCGTTCGAGATCACGGCGATCGGACCGCCGGACCTCTTCGATCGCCTGTCCGCCTCGCCCGGCTTCGCCGAGTTCGTGCGGACGCGACGCGGCTCGTTCGGGATCGGCATCTCCTGGGCGGAGCCGGGAACCGTCGCGGTCCCGGCCTTCGCCGGAACGATCAACCTTCGCGAGTCGCACGCCGTCGTGAGCCCGTCGGATGCGCCGGCGGCTCCGGCGCCCTCCGGGTCGGCACCATGAGGCCGGCGATGCGCGACCGGCGGAGCCAGGCGACCATCGCGGCCGTCGCCTTCGTCCTCGGCCTGCTCGTCGTCGTCCAGCTCCACACGCAAACCGGTGGCTCCGCGCTGCAGGCGCTCTCGACCCCGGACCTGACGACGCTCGTCGCGAACCTCAACGACCAGAACGACCGGCTCCGGAACGAGATCGGGGCTCTCCAGGATCAGCTCGACGAGCTCCGGGCGAACCGCGCAACCGGCGCGACGTCCGTCGACGAGATCGCCGCCGACCTGGCCAAGATCCGGGCGTGGACCGGCCTCGATCCGGTGTCGGGCCGAGGCGTGACGATCTCGGTGACCGGCCCCATCGAGCCCAGCGCGGTTGCGGACCTCCTGAACGAGCTCCGGAACGCGGGCGCCGAAGCGATTGCGATCGAGGACCTCCGGGTGGTCGCCCGGACCACGGTCACCGGGACGGCCGGCTCGCTCGACGTCGACGGCTACCGGCTGCCGGACCCGTTCGAGATCCGGGTCATCGGCCGCCCCGACACCCTGGTCGGGTCGCTCACGCGCGCCGGCGGCGTGATCGCCCAGCTGTCGGCGATGGATCCCGGGGCGACCCTCGACGTCACGCCGAGCGATCAGCCGATGCTCCTGCCGGCGACCAAGCGGGACCTCGTCCCGGCTCATGGCCATCCCCGTCTTTGATACGCTCGGCCGGATGACCGACCGCCCGGCCCTCACGCTCTACCTCGGCGACGTCGTTCGGCTCCGGCGCGCCCACCCCTGCGGCGGCAGCGAGTGGCTCGTGGATCGGCTCGGTGCCGACATCGGCCTGCGCTGCCAGACGTGCGGGCGCCACGTCCTCGTCGAGCGAAGACTCGTCGAGCGGCGCCTGACCGCGTTCGTCCGTCGCGGCGATCCCGAGCTGAGCGCCGCCGCAGCTCCACGGCCAAGCGCGCCGTGACGGCCGGCGGGGGGGCACCCGCGGTCGCCGACGCCTCGTCCGGCGGCGCCGCCGACGTCTTCCGGAACCGGCCGTTCCTGCTCCTCTGGCTCGCCCAGGCGGCGACCCAGATCGGCGGCAACATGGTCATCTTCGGCCTGACGATCGTCATCTCGAAGTCGACCGGGTCGATCACCGCGGTCAGCGCCCTGATCCTGACGTTCCTCCTGCCGGCGGTCCTCTTCTCGGCCCTCGCCGGCGTCTTCGTGGATCGGCTCGATCGACGTCTCGTGCTCGTCCTGACGAACATCCTGCGGGGCCTCGCCTTCGTGGCGATGTTCTTCGTCGGGACGAACCTCGCATTGATCTACCTGCTGAACATCGCGGTCTCCACGATCACCGTGTTCTTCGCTCCGGCGGAGGCCGCGATGATCCCGATCCTCGTGCCCCGGCGCCAGCTCCTGTCGGCGAACAGCGTCTTCACGCTGACCCTCAACGCGGCGTTCGCCCTGGGCTTCACGCTCATCGGGCCGCTGATCGTGAAGATCGCCGGCGCCCCCGTGCTCCTCGTGATCGTCGCCGCGTTGTACTTCGTCGCCGGAGCGTTCTGCTGGACACTGCCGTCCTCTCCGCCCGCGAGCCGGGTGGCCGCGCCGGCGACCGCGATGGGTCGGGTCCGGGAGGCCGAGGACGCGATCGGCTCGGTGCTGCTCCAGCTCCGCGAAGGACTGGACTACATCCGCGGCCACCGCGAGATCCGCTGGTCGCTGATCTATCTCGGGATCGCCGCCTCGCTCGTGGGTGTGCTCGGCGTCCTCGGCCCGAGCTTCGCCCAGAAGACCCTGGGCCTCGGCTCGGAGGACTTCGTCGTCGTCGTCCTGCCGCTCGGCGTCGGGATCGTCATGGGAATCCTCCTCCTCAACGCGTACGGCCGCCTCATCCCGCGGCGGAGGGTCATCGAGGGCGGCCTGATCTCGCTCGGCGTGTTGCTCGTCGCGATGGCCCTGTCGGGGCGGATCAGCAATTTCCTCGCGTCGTCGACCACGCAGTCGGGCCTGCCCGACCTGTCGCTCCTGACCTCGCTCCTGTCGATCGTCGTCGCCGTGGCGTTCTTCGCTGGGATCGCCTACGCGGCGGTGGCCATCCCGGCCCAGACCCAGCTCCAGGAGGATCTCCCGGCGGACGTCCGGGGGCGCGTGTTCGGCGTCCTGAACATGCTCGTGTCGGTCGCGAGCTTCCTGCCGATCCTGATCGTCGGCCCGATCGCCGACTTCGTCGGAACGACCGTCGTGCTCATCATCGTCGCTGGATCGATCGCGGCGTCCGGGTTCGCGTCGATCATCCTCCGCGGGCCGCTCCGCGCCGTCGAGCGCGGCTCGCGGGCGGCTGTCGGAACGGGCCACGACCCGTTCGTCGAGGCGCTCGGCGCGGTGGGCGGCCCCGAGCCGGTCGCACCCGAGGACCACCAGCCGGATCTTCCGGCGAGCGCGGCATCTCGAGCCAGGGTCGTCGGGACCGCGGCCGACGACGATCGCGCGTCGGACCGCGGCTGATCCACCGTGCCCCGGGTGGCCGTCGTATTCACGGGCGGGACGATCAGCATGCGTCACGACCCGGTCGCGGGCGGCAACGTGCCGGTGCTCGCGGGGAGCGATCTCCTCGCGGCCACGTCTGGTCTCGCCGAGCTCGCCGACCTCGTGCCGATCGATCGCGGCCTGAAGCCGGCCAGCCACTTCGACTTCGAGGACCTGTTCGGCATCAACGCGGCGGTCCAGGGCGCGCTCGCGGATCCCGCAATCGACGGGGTCGTCGTCGTCCAGGGCACCGACACGATCGAGGAGACCGCGTTCTTCCTCGACCTCCTCCACGCCGGGCCCAAGCCGGTCGTCGTGACGGGCGCGATGCGCGCGGCGAGCGCGCCCGACTACGATGGCCCGGCGAATATTCGCAACGCCGTGCGGGTCGCCGCATCGACCGAGGTAGCGACGGCCGACATGGGGGTGGTCGTGGCCCTCGACGGATCGATCCAGCCGGCCGACGACGTCACCAAGACCCACGCCTCCGCGTTCGACACGTTCCAGAGCCTCAACGTCGGGAGCCTCGGCCAGGTCGACGGGGAGCGGGTCCGACTCGAGCGATCGCGGGGCCGCCGGCGACAGGTGGCGACGACCCACGCCGCCGAGCGCGTCTTCCTCGTGACCGCGACGGTCGCCACCGACGGGACCCCGATCGACGCGCTCCGCGCCGTTGGCGCCGACGGGTTGGTCGTCGCCGCGACGGGCGCCGGCAACACGTCGCCGACGCTCCTCGCCGCCGCCGAGCGGGCGATGGCCGACGGCGCCCCGGTCATCCTCGCAACGCGCTGTCCGGCCGGCGCGGCGAGTGGCGACTACGCGTTCCCCGGCGGCGGCGCGACGTGGCTCCGCGCGGGCGCGATCCCCGCGGGCCATCTCACCGGCCCGAAGGCCCGGATCGCCCTGGCCCTCGGAATCGGCGCCGGGTTGGATCGGGAGGGGCTCACCGCCCTCCTCGCCGATCCGCAGCCGATCCACGACCGGGATCACTTCTGGGATGGTCCGGTTGCCGGCAGGAACGCCACCGTCCACGTGCCGGGCCGCTGATGCCCCTCGACCTTCTCGTCAGCGGGCGGATCGCGACCTTCGCCGGAGCCCGCGGCTTCGGCTGGGTCGAGGCCGTCGGGATCACCGATGGCCGCGTCGCGTTCGCCGGCTCCGCGGTCGACCTGGAGTCGCGCGCCGACCCGTTCACCCGCCGGATCGAGCTCGATCCCGACGAAGTCGCCGTCCCCGGCCTGACCGATGCCCACCTCCATCTCGCCGACGGCGGTCTCGCCACCGACCACGTCGACCTCTCGCAGAACCCGAGCCTGGCAGACGGTCTCGCCCGGATCGGCGAGGCCCACGGCCGCCTCCCAGCAGGCGCGTGGCTGCTGGGCCACGGCTGGAACGTCGACCGCTGGGGCGGTTGGCCGACCGCAGAGGACCTCGGCCGCGTCGCGCCGGACCGTCCGGCCGCGCTCTGGGCCCACGACCATCACGCCCTGTGGGCCAGCGCTCCTGCGCTCGCGATGGCCGGCGTGGACGCCCGGACCGCCGACCCGGACGGCGGCCTGATCCGCCGCGACGACCGGGGCGAGCCGACCGGGATCCTCCAGGAGTCGGCCGCGCGCCTCGTCATGGACCGGGTGCCGCCGCCGGACCCGGAGCGGTTCATCGAGCTCCTCGCCCGGCTGGCCCGGGAGCTCGTCCGGCTCGGGGTCGTCGCCGTTCACGATCCCGGCGGGCTGGCGCTGCAGGAGGGGCTCGGTGGCGGGATCGCGGCCTACCAGGCGCTCGACGAACGCGGCGACCTGCCGTTGCGTGTCCATGCGTCCATCCGCGAGGAACAGCTCGACACGGCGATCGCGATGGAGCTCCGGAGCGGCGACCCGCTCGGGCCGCCGGGCGGGCGGGCGCGGTTCGGCTGGCTGAAGCTCTTCGCGGACGGGACCCTCGGATCGCGGACCGCGGCGCTCCTCGACCCGATCGAGCCGGAGGAGGGGAAGCGCCTGCCGCCCGGCACGGAGCGTGGGATCTGGCTCACGCCGCCGGAACGGGTCGCCGAGCTGGCGCTCCGGGCGGCGGCGGCCGGGATCGCGACGCAGGTCCACGCGATCGGCGACCGGGCAACCCGGTCCAGCCTCGACGCCATCACGCCGACGGCCGGCAAAGCGGCGCTGATGCCCCGGCTCGAGCATGTCCAGCTGCTCCACCCGGACGACCGTCTCCGGTTCGCGCGCGAGGGGGTCGCGGCCTCGATCCAGCCGATCCACGTCCGGGCGGACGCGGCGGCGGCGCGCCTGCTGTGGGGCGAGCGGGCCGAGACACGCGGCTACCCGATGCGCTCGCTCCTCGATGCCGGCGCGGTCCTCGTCTTCGGAACGGATGCGCCGGTGGAGCCGATCGATCCGTGGCCGGGGCTGTCGATGGCCGTGACCCGGGTCGACGGCTCGTGGCCGGCCGGCAGCGCGCCGTTCGGCCCGGACGAGCGCCTCACGCTCGACCAGGCCTTCCGGGCAGCGACGGTCAGTCCGGCGATCACGGCCGGCGAGCCCGACCGTGGCCGCCTCGTCCCCGGCCAGCGCGCGGACATGATCGTGATCCCGACCGAGGCCGTCGCGAACCCCGTCGAGCCCGGCGGCGCGCTCGCGACCGCCCGCCCGCGCATCGTCCTGATCGACGGCGAGATCGCGTTCGAGGCCTGATCAGGCGGGGCGAAGGTCTCGTGCCGCGTCCGCGAAGAGGCCGTTGAGGATCCGCGACGTCGACGGGAATGCGTGGATCGTGTCGGCCAGGACCTCGACCGGGACGCGGGCCCGGATCGCGAGCACGCACTCGTGGATCGCTGCCGATGCGTCCGGGCACGCCATCGCGGCGCCGATCATCTCCCGGCTCCTCCGGTCGAACGTGACCGTCACGTGGCCGAGGTCGGCCTCGAGGGCGTACCCGCGGGACGAGGTCGCGAAGTCGGCCACGAACTCGACGGCATCGATCCCGGCGGCCCTCGCCTGGTCGAGCGTCAGGCCGACCGAGGCCGCCTCGGGCTCGGTGTATGTCGCTCGAGGGAGCGCGCGGTAGTCGGGCTTGACGTCCTGGCCGAGGGCCATCCGGATCGCCATCTCGCCCTGGTAATGCGCCTGGTGGGTGTGGAGCTCGGGCCCCGCCGGGTCGCCCACGAGCCACAGCCCTTCGGCGATCCGCAGCCGTCCGTCGCGGGGGATCGCCGTCCGCTCGCTGGTATCGACGCCGTAGTGCTCCAGTCCGAGGTCGTCGAGCGGAAACGCCCGTCCGACCGCCAGGAGGATCGCGTGGCCCTCGGCGGTCGTGCCGTCGTCGAGGTCGATCACGTCGGCGCCGTCCGTCCCGTCACCCGCGCGAGCGGCGACCGCCCGGACTCCGAGGCGGACCTTGACTCCATCGCGGCGCAGGAGCTTCGCCACCGTGTCGGAGTTGCGGGGATGCTCCGTCGGCATCAGCCGATCGCCCGACTGGACGATCGTCACCGGGACGCCGAACCGCACGTAGACCTGGGACAGCTCGCAGCCGGTCGGGCCACCGCCGAGGACGACGAGGCTTTTTGGCAGCTCGCGGGCGAGCGTCGCCTCGCGGTTCGTCCAGACGCGGACGCGATCGAGCCCGGGCAGCGGCGGTCGCTTCGCCGACGAGCCGACGGCGACGACGACGTTCTCGCCGGCGATGACGTGCGCCTGGTCGTCGTGGCGGATCTCGATCCGGCCCTTCGCGATGATCCGGGCCGTGCCCCGGTAGCAGATCGCGCCGACGGCCTCGAGCCGCTTGACATGGCCCGAGTCGTCTGGCTCCTCGGCGTCCGGCGGCCGGTTGACCATGTAGTCGCGGGCCTTCGAGGCGCGGGTCCACGAGTACGACGACGGATTGGCAGCGTGCTCGGCCGCCCCATGGAGGAGCGATTTCGAGGGCAGGCAGCCGATGTGCGGACAGCTCCCGCCGAACCAGAGGCTGTCGACGACCGCAACCGTGGCGCCGTGCGCCCGCGCCTCGTACGCGGCGGCCTCGCCGGCCGGACCGGCGCCGATGATCACGAAGTCGAACGTTTCCATGCGCGTCAGTGTCCCTCACCGGGCGGGTCCTGACGCTGTCGGAGCGCCTCATAGAGCAGGACGGCGGCGGCGATCGACACGTTCAGGCTGTCGGCGATGCCCCGCATCGGGATCCGGACCGGCTCGACGCGGGGGCCGGCCCAGCCTTCGCCGAGACCGCCGGCCTCGCTGCCGAGGACGATCGCGAGGGGACCGCGGAGGTCGACGTCGGTGTAGGGGCGGGGGGCGTCGACTCGCGCGGCGATCGGTCGGATCCCGTTGGCGAGCAGCCAGGCGAGGACCTGTGGCGTCTGCGCCGCGACGACCGGCAGGGCGAAGATCGTCCCGAGGGACGCCCGGATCGCGTTCGGGTTGAAGACGTCGGTGCGGGGGTCGGCGGCGATGACGGCGCTCGCCCCTGCGCCGTCCGCCGTCCGGACGATCGCCCCGAGATTGCCGGGCTTCTCGATCGCCTCGGCGACGACGATCAGAGCGTCGGGCGGGATCGCGAGATCGTCGAGGGTCGCCGTCGGCGTGGCCACGATCGCCACGACGCCGTCGGACCGCTGGCCGAACGCGACCCGGCCCAGGACCGCCGGGCTGACCTCGAGCGTGCCGGGCCGATGGCGGAGGCGATCGGCGGCGGCCAGCCCATCGGCGGATCGCAGGAGATCGGTCGCGACGAACGCCTGCTCGACCCGCACGCCCGCGTCGAGGGCCCGGAGAATCTCCCGGGCGCCGTCGACGATCGTCAGGCCGGTGACGTCGCGTTCGGCCCGGTCCCGGAGCCGGACCGCCGCCTTCACCCGCGGGTTGGTCAATGACGTGATCGGCGGCTGCGTCATCGACGGATCATGCGGGCTGCGACGCCGAGCGGCAGACCGACGCCGCTGGTCGCGACGAGCTCCACGTCGTCGATCTCGAGCTCGTCGGGAATGCCGAAGGCGGACTCCAGGGCTGCCGCGAGGTCGGATGGGTAGAGGTCGGTGGTGTGGGCGGTCAGCAGGACGAACGCGTTGGGTTCGGCGACCGCGGCGCAAGCGGCGAGGAGGGTCGGAAGCTCGTCGCGAAGGTCCCACCGACCGCCGTCCGGCCCGTGCCCGAACGTGGGCGGGTCGAGCACGAACCCGTCGTATCGCCGGCCGCGTCGCTGCTCGCGGCGGGTATAGGCGAGTGCGTCGTCGACGATCCAGCGGACGGGTCGATCCGCCAGGCCCGAGAGCTCGGCGTTGCGGCGAGCCCACGCGACGGCGGGTCGCGAGGCGTCCACGTGCGTCACCCGCGCGCCGCCAGCCGCGAGAGCGAGCGTCGTCGCGCCGGTATGGGCGAAGAGGTGGAGGACCTCGGGCGCGGGGCGTGTCGGCGGTCGCACCCCGAGGCGCTCCCGTAGCCATGGCCAGGCAAGGGCATGTTCAGGAAAGAGGCCCAGCTGGCCCGCGGCGGTCGCGCGGAGCTCGAGGGTGAGGCCGTCGATCGCGACAGTCCAGGGATCGAGGGCGGGCCCGGTCCAGCCCAGGTCGCGGTCGAACCGCAGGTCGGCCGTGGCCCACTCGGCCGACTCGGAGCCGGGCGGGACGCCCATGACGGACGGCGCCGGTCGATCGACGATCCGCCTCCCGAACCGCTCCAGGCGACGTCCATCGCCGGCGTCGAGAAGCACGTATCCGTCGTCGATCGCCACGGGGCCATCATCGCCCGTCCGAGCGGGAACCGGTACGGCCCGGGTAACGTATCGGTCGTCATGAAGACTCTGCCCATGCGGCTCCGCGCCGCGCTTCTCGCCCTCGTGATCGGCGCGCTGGCCGCCTGCACCCCCGGTGCCGGTGCGTCGTCCGCCCCGGCGGCCTCGACCGGGACCGCGCCCTCGACCGGGACCGCGCCCTCGACCGCCCCCGCGTCCACGGCGCCGATGCCGAGCGCGAGCGCCTCCGGCAAGCCCGGCTACTGAGCGACCGCGCGCCCCAGTCCAGTTCTTCGTTGGCCGCTCATGCGTGGACGAGGACCCACCTCGACATCGTCGCCCGGTGCCCGTACCGGTCAGTGACGATGACCGTGATCAGGCGCTGTCCCGTGCGCACGAGGTAGAAGCTGGGCGTCCGCCCGCTGACGAGCACACGGACGTGGTCGACGTACCAGCGATACACGATCGTGCCCGTGAACCCGTATGCGGTCGCCGTGGCGGTGAAATGGGTCCTCGCCAGGACGGTGGTGGGGGTCTTCAACACGACCCGGATCGCCGACCGGATCTTCGGATCGACGCCCGCGCCGGCAAAGTTCCCGCTCGTCTGCTCACCCGTGTCGTTGTAG
>DATLVO010000048.1:0-3619 GCA_035577485.1 Verrucomicrobiia bacterium | reverse complement strand
CTTCTACCAGCCGTAGCGTCTCGACCCGTGGACGGGGCGGGTCCCGACGGAGCCCTCGGCGGCGCCGTTCCACGACTGGAATGAGCGGGTGAACGCGGAGTGCTACCGCCCGAACGCCGAGCGGGGCACGCTCGCCCACATCTCGTTCGACCTCGGGCCGACGCTCGCGAGCTGGCTCGCGACGGCCGATCCCGGGACCCACGGCCGATTCGTCGCGGATGGGTCAGCGGCGATCGCCCAGGCCTATCACCACACGATCCTGCCGCTCGCCTCGGCCGCCGACCGCCGGACGGAGATCGCCTGGGGGGCCCGCGACTTCGAGCTCCGTTTCGGCCGCCGCCCGCGTGGCATGTGGCTGCCCGAGACCGCGGTCGACGTGCCGACGTTGCGGGCCCTGGCCGACGCCGGCATCACGTTCACGATCCTCGCCCCATGGCAGGCGGCCGAGCGGACGGTCGACACCCGCGTCCCCTACCGGGTCGAGCTTGGCGAGGACCGCTCGATCGTCGTCCTGTTCTACGATGCCGGGCTGTCGACCGCGGTCTCGTTCGAGCCCGAGGCAACGGCCGATGCTGACCGCTTCGCCCGCGAGCGCGTGGCGCCGCGCCTGGGCAGCGGTCCGGCCGCGATCGATCGGCCACTCGCGGTGATCGCCACCGACGGCGAGCTCTACGGCCACCACCAGCAGTTCCGAGACCTGTTCCTCCAGCGGCTGGCCGCCCCGGATCCAACGGCGGGCGGCGCGGATCGCGGCTTCGACATCGTCGGCCTCGGCGACGTCGTCGCGGAGGCCAACACGGCGTCCGCGATCGGCATCTGGGAGCGGACGTCGTGGAGCTGCCACCACGGCGTGAGCCGCTGGGCGGGCGAGTGCGCCGACGCCGATGACGGACGCTGGAAGGCGCCCCTGCGCGCCGCATTCGAGCGCCTGGCCGGCGCGATCGACGTGGTCACCGCGGCGGCCTTCGTTGAGGCGCCCGGTGACACGGATGCGGATGAGGCCCGCGACGCGTACGTCGATGTCGTCGCTGGTGCGGTCCCTGGAGCCGAGTTCGCCGCGGACCGCTGGCCCGGCGCGGACGACGTCGTGCGGCGCCGCCTGCTCGACCTGCTCGAGGCGCAACGGTGGCGCCTGGCGATGTTCGCGAGCGACGGCTGGTACTGGGACGACCCGGTCCGGCCGGAGACGCGCCAGGTGCTGCGGGCGGCGGCGCGGGCGGTCCGGATCGTCGACGCGACCGCCGGCACTCGCCTGGAGCGTCGTCTCGTCAGCGACCTCGCCCTGTTCTCGTCGCCGTCGCGCGGACTCGACGGCGCCGCGATCTACCGGATGGCCCTGTCGGATGTTGGCCAGCCCGCGCCACTCGACTGATCGTCGCTCAATCGCCCCGGGAATCCAACAGCCCGCGACCTGCGCGCCGCGGGCTGATGGGAGTCGTCGCCGCGGCGACGACGGGCGTTGTTCGGTTGAGGATTCGGGGCTAGCGGAGTCCGAGAACCGCGGGGCCGTCGATGGTGAAGTCGCGCGAGTCGACGCCCCATCGATTGGCCGCGAGCGCGAACAGCGCCGGGATGCCCAAAATGGCGAAGATGACGAGGATCATCGGGCTACCTGACTTCATTTGGTACAGTTGATTAGGCCAACCGGATCGTATCTTGGACTAGCGTACTATGTCAATAGGACCGTCGGCCTCCCCTGAAGAGACCACCGGCCACGTCTCGTCGGGCAGCGACCTCGATGTCGCCCGCGACTCGGACGTCCCGATCTCGACCCAGATCTACTGGCAGCTCGCCTACCAGATCGACTCGGGTCGGCTGCTGCCCGGCGTTCGTCTCGCGCCGGTGCGCGAGCTCGGTGCCGCGCTCCGAGTGAACCCCAACACCATTCGGGCGGTCTATCGCCGCCTGGCCGATGCCGGGTATGTCACGAGTCGACACGGCGCCGGGACACATGTCGCAGACCGGCCGCCGCAGCGACGCGGCGCTGAGGCCCTCGCGGGGATCGTCGCCGAGATGCTCCGGCGAGCGGCGCTCGCCGGGTTCGGCGCCGACGAGGTTGCCTCGGCCGCCTTCGCGGCGGCCAGCGAGCGGAAGCGGCCGGGTCCGAAGGTCCAGATCCTCTTCGCCGAGTGCACGAACGCGGACGCGGGCTACGACGCCGAACGGCTCAGCGCCGAGTTCCCCGACGTGATCGACGCCGAGGGCGCCCTCCTCGACGACATCCCCGATCGCCTCGAGCGCTTCCACTACGACCTCGTGGCGACGACGACGTTCCACGCCGACGAGGCCCAGGCGCTCGTCCATGGCCGCGTCCCGGTCGTCGCGATGCTCGTCGGGCCCGGCTATCTCGAGCTCGTCCACGAGATCGCCGGGCTCACGCCGGGCTCGCGGGTCGGGCTCGTGTGCGCCAGCGCGCGCGGTGCCGAGAACATGGCCGAGACCCTCGCCATGTCGGGCACGACCGGGGTCGAGCTGCTGTCCGCGACGCTCGAGGCCGACGAGGACCTCGATCGCATCGACCAGACAGCCGACGTGATCCTCCTGTCCCGCGAGGCGATCGCGAGCGGGATCGACCGGCGGTTCAGCAGTCCCGAACGGCTGCGCCAGTGGTCATATGAGTTCGATCCGTCCGGGATCGAGCTCGTCCGCCGCTCGATCGAGCACGTGATGGCGACCCGTCGCAGCGAGGCGGTCGGCGCCGCCACGTGACATCCTTCGGCCATGGCTGACGTGGCCGACGATCGAGACGCCCGAGTGGGAATGTCCCGATGAGGACCTGGCGGATCGGCCGGACGGCGCGTCGGGCGCTCCGGGCGGGACCGACCGAGATCGATCCCGACGGCAGCCTCCGGATCGGGGACGTGACCGCGGTCCGCCGTCTCGCGGCCCGGCTGAACCAGACCGGCGACGCGCCGACCGCGTCCGCCGGGGAGATCGTCGCCCTGGGCCTCCTCCACGAGGTCGCTCACGTCCTGATCGATCGGTACGAGGCGGAGGTCCGGCCCGGCGCGATCGCGGCGGCGCTGGCCGACGTGGACACGGCGATCGGGAAGCGGACAGTCGACCGGGTCCTCCGCCGGATGGGGACCGAGTTCGGGCCCGAGCCGGATCGAGCGGAGACGCTCGAGTCGCTCTTCCTCCTGGCCCTCGCCGGCGAGAACCCCGCCGCCGATCCCATCCGCCCCCTGGCCGATCCGGCGCCCGTCGCCTCGGTCACCGGCTACCTCGAGGTCCTCGCCGCGATCGATCACCGGCTCGGTCCGGCGGCGGACGACGAGGACGAGCTCGCCTCCGGGTTCGGGCCCGACGGCGAGAGCCTGATCGACATGCTCCGGGCGCCGGCCCGCCACGCGCCCTCGTCCCTCTCCGCCCAGCTCCGCTACATCCGCGAACGCTGGCGCGGCCTCCTCCCGGCCGATCTCGTCGAGCGGCTCGTCGGCGGCGAGGACCTCCTCGCGGAGGAGGGTCGCGCGCTGCATCTCCGGTTCGGTGGCGGCGGTGCCGGCGGTGGCGATCGCCAGGGCGAGGCTCCCTCCTTCGCCGGCGCGGACGTGGAGTCGGAGCGCTTCTCGGTCGATCGGGAGTGGATGCCCCGCCTCGTGCTGCTCGCGAAGAGCAC
>DATLVO010000047.1:0-15254 GCA_035577485.1 Verrucomicrobiia bacterium | reverse complement strand
CCGGTAGGCCACGAAGACCGCGATGATCGGGACCGCGAACAGCAGCGCGGCCGACGGCTCCACGAACAGCACCGTGATGACGAGGAGGGCGAGGCTGGTGTTCGTCAGCGAGACGACGGCGCCCATCAACAGCATCCGCGGGATCCGGGCGGCCTGCGGCGACCCCTCGGCGAGCGAGATCGCGGCGGTCACCGCGAACACGCCGACCATGTTCTCGGCGGAGGTCGCGAGGAAGGCGGTCGGCCAGTCGCGCGGCCCGAAGGCGTTCCCGACGCCGACCAGGAGATGGACGACCCCGACCGTGACGACGGTGCACAGCAGGAACTGGGCGAGGTTGAAGGCGAGCTTCGCCGAGCGCTGGCGCCGGCTGATGACAAGGGCCAGGCCGGCCCCGACGAGGCGGGCGAGGATGAACTCGGCGGGCGCGAAGAAGAAGATCCCGTAGACCACCGGGATCTCGCTCATCGAGAAGGAATGGGCGCTCCGGCCGAGGTGCAGGTGGATGACCTTCGCCTCGGTCAGGTAGAACACGCCCGCCAGGATCCACCAGGGCAGCTCGACCGGTGCCTTCGCCGGCTGCCCCGTCGGCAGCTCGAGGGCGGCCAGGACGAGGGCGAGCCCGGTGAGCAGGAGGGTCAGCGCCCAGACACGCGCGGTGCCGGTCGTCGACGCGGCCAGGCCGCGCACGCGGCGGCCGAGGCCGGTGGCAGCCACGGGGCCCTCGCTCACGGTCGGCTCGTCCATGGGCTGGTCAGGGGCGCGCGAGGCTGCGCCGGGCGTCGAATCCACGATCCGACCGGAGCGGCAGGTTGGGCGTCACTGACGGCACTCCCGCGAAGCGTCCTGGGACCCCACCTCGGGAATCGCCACAGGTGCCCAAACCGTGCATTCAGTTGCGCCACCGCACCATGGCCCGAAAGTTTGCCGGTACCAGATCCGGCTGGCGGAACGGAGTCCGATCCTGCGGTTGCGGCTGCGCCCTCAGCCGCCCGCCGGAGACCAGGTCGCGGCGGTGCCCTTCGGCAGCACGCGATAGAGGATCCCGGAGTGATCGAGCTCGCGCCGCCCGTATGGGAGCGGCAGGCGCGGGCCGGCGACCAGGTCGAAGGACGCCCGCAGCTGGTCGATCTCCCCGCCGGTCACGAACAGCGCGTAGAGCGGCCGTTCCCGGGCGGTCTCATCGAGGGTTGCCGTCACGGGATCGCAGACCATCCGCGCGGCATCGTCGAAGGCCCGCAGCGAGACATCCGGCCGCTCGCCCTCGACGCAGTGGACATAGCTGAGGTTCGTCAGCGCATCCCAGTAGCTGAGCAGAACGGCGTTGGGCGGCAGCTGCCCGAGGACGACCTCGGCGAACTGATCGCCCGTGTGGTTCTGGCTCTCGTCGTACGTCGACCAGTTGGTTGCGCCGATCACGATCGGCAGGACGAGGGCGATCACCGCCGGTCCGGGTGCCTCGGCGAGGTTCGGAAGACGCCGTTCCAGCCAGCCGACGATCGCCTCGCCGGCGACCGCCGCCCCGATCGCGAACACGAGCCACGTCACCAGCAGGTAGTGCTCGAGGTCGCCGACGTAGTTGGCGAAGATGAAGATGTTGCCGGCGACGACGAGCCCGAGCATCAGCGCCACCCACCGATCGCGCAGGAGCAGGACGACCAGCCCGACCAGCCCGCCGATCACGTAGACGAGGTCGGAGCGCGCCTGGAGCTGGGCGAGGACGTCGGGCACGTCGCGCCAGGCCTTCGCCAGGCTCTCGCCCGAAGTGAAGTGCATGTCCCCCCGGAATTCGGCTCCCGTCACGAGCGTCGAGAAGCCATCCCAGGTCAGGAACCGGCCATAGATCGAGGCCGGGCCGAAGAGGGCCCGAATCGGGATGAAGAGGTACGGCAGGAGCCCGGCGACGAACAGGAGCGCCGCCTGGAGGAGCAGGACCGGGCGCTCCGCCAGACGCGATCGCGCGTCGAAGAGCACGAACAGGATCACGATCGGCACGCACGTCACGGCCAGGAGATGGTTCGAGAACGAGAGCCCGGCGATGAGCGCGCCCAGGAGCAGGTCGCGATCCCGGCGCTCGTCGCGCCACACGAGTGCCCGGTGGATGACGGCCGCCATCAGGAGCAGATGGAGGCTGTTCATCTCCGAGTAGGTGGCCTCGAGCCACAGGGTGCCCGTCACGGCCAGGGCCAGGCCGGCGGCGATCGCGATCACCGGTCGGACCCCGAGCCGCATCGCGATCAGGACGCACGCGCCGGAGGCGGCTGCCGCGGAGGCCGCCGACAGGAGCTCCGCGCGGATGGCCAGCGTGCCGAACGGCAGGTAGCTGAAGAGCTTGCCCAGGAGGATGTACAGCGGGTAGCCGGTCGGGTGGGGGATCCCCAGCTCGGCCGGCACGAACTGCATCTCGGCCCAGTCGCCGAACGTGGGGCCGGGCACGAGCGTCCGGACGTAGACGAGGAGCGCGAGGGTGAACACACCGGTCGCCGCCAGCGCGCCCGTCCCGGGCCGGGGCAGGGATCGCGACGACCGCTCGGACCGTCCGGCGAAGCGAGGCGCGGCGGTCAAGGGATCGCGGCCGATCGCGCCGGGGACGTTGTCGCACTGACGGCCACGGGCCCGCTCCTCGTGTCGGCTGGTCCGGGACATCTTCCCCGATCAACGGAGACCGCGTCGGCGGGCCGCGCGGGACGCCGGCGACAGTCGGGACTTCGGCGTCCCGTCAGCGATGTCAGGCGATGACATCGCCGAGGCGCGTGGCGTGGTCCGCTAGTCGCCGCGGTCGAGCCGGAAGCGGATGTCGTCGTCGGCCGAGCGGTGGAGGTCGGGCCCGAACTCCGTGCCTCGTTGGATCGTCCGGTAGCGGACGACGCGCCAGGCGCCGTCCGGCGCAAAGGGCTGCGCGACGCTCAGGACCAATCCTCGATCCGCGTACACGTATTCGTGGACGTAGGCGTCGGTGGCGAGCAGCTCGTGCGGTTTGATGTCAGAGGGCTGACCAAGGGCGTCCAACGGAGGAAGGGGCGGCAGGCTCAGGGCCTCGGCCATCACGACCGTTCCATCGCGACTGTAGATCGCCACGTCCGCGGGGCCGGCCGACCCAGCCAGTCGATACACCGCGCGGCGTGCCGGATACCACCCGAGCATCGCGTCGCTCGCTTCCTCCGCGGGTCCCAGCGCTGCGTCGAGGTCGACCTCGCTGACGGCTGGCAGGCCCAGCCAGGCCGTGGCGTCCCCGGCGATGAAGCGCTCGAAGACGGCCTGGATCGCATGCGGATCCGCCAGCTGCTCCGACGTCGCGTCGTTCGTCATCACAGACCAACCAGGTTCACGGCGCCCAGGAAGTAGGCCGCGCGGAAGTTGCCGTCGCCGACGCGCTGCCGGATCTGCTCGGCCCCGGCCCCGGCGGCACCATAGCCGATCGACGACGGCGTCGGCGCAGGACATGCTCCCGAGAGTCCTGCTTCCATGCGACCCCGGAACGCGGCGTCCGCGGCCGCTCGCTGGCGCAGGCGGGTGTGGAGCTGAACCCCCAGGACCTCTGTGAATCCCTCCCCGATCACCTGGCCCTGCTGCACCGCCGACGCCCGGCTACTGAAGCTCGGGTGGGCGAGGACGTGGCACAGCTCGTGACAGAGCGTCTGGATCACCTTCCAGCGAGCTGCGCACTCGCTCAGGGCCACGTCGTCGTACTGGATCGAAACCGCGACGTCGCCTCCGGCGCGCGACGTCCGCCCGGTATTCCTCAGGAGTCGATCGACGATCGGCTGGATCACGGGATCGGCTTCCAGCGTCGTGACCAGCTGTTCGAGCGCAGCACGGTGCGCGGGATCCGCTCCGCTGAAGTTGACGTCCTCGAACACCGAGTTCTGGGGCAGCGTCGGGATGGGCGACACGCCCAGGCTGCTCAGGCGAGCTTGGAGCGCGGAGCGGCTCAGGCCCGCGACCGTGTTGGCTCGGTTCCGGAGGAACGCGAGGCGCATGGCCGTCGTGACGACCGTCGCCTGCGTGCTGGTGAGGTTCGCGGAGTAGCGCCATCCTGCGGAGATCGGGTTGCGCATCGCGGCGTCGGCGTACGGTGCGAAGAAGGTCCGAGCCTCGTCCAGGATCTCGTCACCGATCGTCTGGAGCGTGGCGATCGAATGAGTCCCGGCCAGCGGATGCAGGGCCGGGTCGAATCCGCGCACCCAGGCCCGCAAGAGCGGCTCGAGGAGCGTCGCAAAGCGAACCGGGTCCCAGGTGCCGAGGGTCGGCTGGCTGACCGTCGCGGCCGTCGCCGGCGGGTTGTAGATCTGACCGATGTCGGCCAGGGTCTGACCCGTGGGCGGACTCAACCGGCTCGCGAGGGCCACCTCGAGCCATCCGCTGACCCGCAGGACCTCGGTCTCGAACCCGAAGTCTGGGCTCCTGGGGCTGGTCGCTGACGCCGGCGCACGGGCGAGGAGACGGTCCAGAGCGGTCGCGCGGGCGAGCCCTGCTGCGGCGGCCCGGTTGTCGTTGAGCAGGTCGATCCCGAACAGCACCCACTGCTGCTGTACCTGGTTCAACGCGGCGATGGCGGCGAGGCGCCCCGGCGTCAGAGCAGCGGCACCCGCCCACCGGTCGACGTAGGCCCGGATCGCGGTCTCGACCTGTCCCCCGAGGGCGTTCGTGACGTTCCCGTAGTTCACCAGGATCGTCAGGGGCCCGATCCGAAAGAACGCACCCTGGAGGAGCGGGCCGCTGGGCACGGCGGTGAGATGCTCATCGCGGCGATCGGCGAGCCGGCCCGCCGTCCCATGCATCGCGAACAGCTCGGCCTCGCGCTCGAGCCCCTCCGATCCGCGACGCAATCGGACCGAGCCGCCGCCCGGGATGAATCGCTGCTGGGCGACGTGGGCCAACTCGTGGTCGAGGAGGCGCCGGCCAGCGCTCGTCTGCGGGGCGAAGCGGCCAGCGCCGAAGACGATGTCGCGACGCACGGTGTAGGCCTCGGCCCCGAGCGCCGCGGCCGACGCCGCGGCGCGTGCTCCTGCGTGGATCCGGATGTCGCCAAAGCTGAAGCCCACGCGCCGCTCGAGGGAGCGGCGCTCGCGCACGTCGAGCGGCTGGCTCGGCTCGCTGAGGCCCTCGTCGAGGGCGCGCGCGACCGGAGTCCCGCCGCTTGATGGCCGCACAAAGCGCAGGGCGACGCCACGCTCCATCTTGGTGGCTGAACCCGGAGACGTGGCCGGCCGGCCCGCGTCCGGATAGGTCACCGACGGGCTGGTCGACCTCGTTCGGGGCGAGACGGGTCCAGCGATGTCCTTGGCCACGGGCGCCTCCGACGATCGGGTCAAACTGTCCGCGCCCCGTCACCCGTTCGTCACAGCGGCATCACCGACCCGCCATCGACCAACGGGGTGACAGTCACTTCCGTCTCGGGTCGATTCCTGGGCTCGAGGCTCGACGTGACGGTTGCGGGCATCGACCACCCGTCGGTAACCTTGCAACCTGCGGCGGAGTAGCTCAGTGGTAGAGCAGGGGACTCATAAGCCCTTGGTCGGTGGTTCGAATCCGCCCTCCGCTACCAACCCGGCACCCCTCGATGGCCGCGTGGTGGCATCGGCGCCTCGCCGGCCGTCGGCGCGATCAGGTGGTGCATCCGGCGATCGGCTCCCGACGAATCCGATGGCGGGCGCCCGACGCACGATCCCCGGACTCTCGTCTCATGGGACCGTCACGAACCGACGCTATACTCGATCGGCTGGACGCCGCGCGGCGGCGACCCACTTCCGGAGGCTCCGTTGAATCCCAGGTTCTTCCGTAACGGCATCGTGATGCTGGCGTTGGTGATCGTCGCCCTCGCCGTCGTCTTCACGGTCGTCAATAACACCTCGTCGAACGCGGACACCCCGTATTCCTCGTTCCTGGACAATGTCAAGAACGACAAGGTCTCCAAGGTCGTCCAGGAAGGCTCGACCCTTACGGTGACCCCCAAGCCGGATGCGCCCGTCTACACGGTCGTCGTCCCGGGGCTCCTTGCCAACCAGGTCCTGCCGGACATGCAATCGGCGGTCGGCGCCGGCAAATCCGTCCCGCTGTTCAGCGCGAAGGCCGCGCCGGACAACGGCTGGATCAGCATCCTGATCACGGGGCTCCTGCCGATCCTGATCATCGGCGGGTTCATCTTCTTCATGATGAGACAGGCGCAGGGCACCAACAATCAGGCCCTGAGCTTCGGCAAGAGCCGGGCCCGGATGTTCCTCGGCAACAAGACCGTCGTCACGTTCGCCGACGTCGCCGGGGTCGACGAGGCGAAGACCGAGCTCCAGGAAGTCGTCGAGTTCCTGAAGTACCCCGAGAAGTTCAACTCGCTCGGCGCCCGGATCCCGCGCGGCGTGCTGCTCGTCGGCCCTCCGGGAACCGGCAAGACGCTGATGGCCCGGGCCGTCGCCGGTGAGGCCGGCGTGCCGTTCTTCAGCATCTCCGGCTCCGAGTTCGTCGAGATGTTCGTCGGCGTCGGCGCCAGCCGCGTCCGCGACCTCTTCGACCAGGCGAAGCGCAACAGCCCGTGCATCGTCTTCGTGGACGAGATCGACGCGGTCGGCCGCCAGCGCGGCGCCGGCCTCGGCGGCAGCCACGACGAGCGCGAGCAGACCCTGAACCAGATCCTCGTCGAGATGGACGGCTTCGACACGAACACGAACGTGATCGTCGTCGCCGCCACGAACCGCCCCGACGTCCTCGATCCGGCCCTCCTTCGCCCCGGCCGGTTCGACCGCCAGGTCATCCTCGACCGGCCGGACATGAAGGGCCGCACCGCGATCCTGAAGGTCCACACGAAGGGAAAGCCGCTCGACAAGGCGATCGCCGTCGAGGACATCGCGAAGCAGTCGCCCGGCTTCTCCGGCGCGGATCTCGCGAACCTCGTCAACGAGGCGGCGATCCTCGCGGCTCGCCGCAACAAGAAGGTCATCGGGATGTCCGAGTTCCAGGAGGCGCTCGAGCGGATCGTCGCCGGACCGGAGCGCAAGTCCCGGATCATCTCGGACGCCGAGAAGGCGATCATCGCCTACCACGAGGGCGGTCACGCCGTCGTCCAGCGGATCCTCCCGAAGTGCGACCCGGTCCACAAGGTCACGATCATCAGCCGCGGCATGGCCCTCGGCTACACGATGGCCCTGCCCTCGGAGGACCGCTACCTCCAGAGCAAGACCGAATTCGAGGACAAGATCGCCGGCCTCCTCGGCGGCAACGCCGCGGAACGCCTGATCTTCGGCGATACCACGACGGGTGCCAGCAACGACATCGAGAAGGCGACCGACCTCGCCCGACGGATGGTCACCGAGTTCGGGATGAGCGACAAGCTCGGCCCGCTCTCGTTCGGGAAGCGCGACGAGCTCGTGTTCCTCGGCCGGGAGATCGGCGAGCAGCGCAACTACTCCGACGAGGTCGCGAAGCAGATCGACGAGGAGGTCCGAGCGATCATCGACCACGCCTACGAGCGGGCGATGGACGTCCTCGTCACCCACCGAGACAAGCTGACGGCGCTCGCCGAGAAGCTCGTCGCGGAGGAGACCGTCGACGGCGACGGCTTCGAGGCCCTGTTCAGCGATCTGCCCCCCAAGCGGAACTCCCGCGAGACCCCGCCGACCGTCGTCGGCCCGAGCCAGCCCACACCCGGCGCGCAGCCGGCACCCACCCCCTCGCCCGCCTGATCCGTCGGGCGTCCCCGAGCCACCATCCGACCCCGGGCCGACGGCCCGGGGTCGTTGCATGAGCTCCGCTCGGACCGATCAGGTCCGCGCCGCTACCATCGAGGCCATGACCACCACGACCGCCAGCACCGCCATCGACGAGGCGTTCGAGCGCTACCTGGACGAGCACGCCGCCGAGCGTCTCGAGTCGTACAAGGAGCTCGTCCGCATCCCGAGCATCTCGGCCCTGCCGCAGCACGCGCCCGATTGCCGGCGGACGGCCGAGTGGATCGCCGCGGACCTCCGGCACATCGGCATGGAGCATGTCGACGTTTCCGAGACGGGCGGGCACCCGATCGTCTATGCCGACTGGCTCCATGCGCCCGGCGCGCCAACGGTCCTCGTCTACTGCCATTACGACGTGCAGCCGGTCGACCCGCTCGACCTCTGGACGTCGCCGCCCTTCGAGCCCGTCGTCGAGGGTCATCGGATCCTCGGCCGGGGCGTCGCCGACGACAAGGGCCAGCTCCACCTCCATCTCCGCGCCACCGAGGCGCTGCTCGCGACGCGTGGCAGCCTGCCGGTCAACCTGAAGTTCGCGTTCGAGGGCGAAGAGGAGTCGAGCTCGGTCCATCTCGACCCGTGGCTGAACGCGAACCGCGACCGGCTCTCGGCGGACTTCGCCGTGATCAGTGACACCGGGTTCTTCGAGGGCAACCTGCCCGCGATCACCATCGGCCTGCGGGGCATGATGTACGCGCAGGTCGATGTCACCGGGACGGCCGTCGACCTCCACTCGGGCGGCTACGGCGGGGCCGTCCAGAACCCGGCAAACGCCCTCGCCACGATCATCGCCGGCCTCAAAGGCCCCGACGGCCGGATCCTCGTGCCCGGCTTCTACGACGATGTCGTCGCGATGACCCAGGTCGATCGCGACGCGTTTGCGGCGCTGCCGTTCGACGAGGCCGCCTATCTCGAGCGGCTCGGGCTGCCAGCACTCTTCGGCGAGGAGGGTTATACGACGCTCGAGCGCCGAGGCGCCCGGCCGACGCTTGACGTGAACGGCCTGTGGAGCGGCTTCCAGGGCGAGGGCGGCAAGACGATCATCCCGGCCCACGCGCACGCCAAGATCAGCTGCCGCCTCGTCCCCGACCAGGATCCCGACCGGATCTTCGAGGCGTTCCGGGCCTACGTCCTGGCGATCGCGCCGCCCGGCGTCCGAGCCGAGCTCCAGAGCCTCGGCGGCGGCCACCCGAGCGTGACCCCGATCGACCATCCGGCAACCCGGGCGGCCGCGCGGGCCCTCGAGGCGACGTTCGGTCGCGAACCGCTGTACATCCGCGAAGGCGGCTCGATTCCCGTGTGTGCCAGCTTCGAGAACGAGCTGGATCTGCCGGTCGTGCTACTCGGGTTCGATCCGCCCGACCAGCAGGCCCATGCCCCGAACGAGTGGATGGACCTGCGCAACTACGAGACCGGCATCCGGACCGTCGCCCGGATGTGGGACGAGGTCGCGGCGCTGGGTCGGGACGCGTTCGCCCGCTGACCGCTGGGTCGAGAGCCGCTCCCCGGGCCCGCTCGCGAGGTCTCTGGGCCGGGTTCGTCGGCGGTACCTTCGGGCCATGCCTTGCTAACGCTTCGGGCGGCTGTCACGCCGGAACGCGGTGCTACGATGCACCCGACTTCGTGACCCGGGAGGACCAGCGAGCGTGACCGATACGGCCGAGAAGACCGCCCCGAACCAGAGCTGGCGGCTGGACTCCGACACCGGGAGCATGGCGCCCCGGTCGGCGCTCGACGTGCTCGTCGACCTGAACGACAAGGTCACGACCGGCAAGGTCGGCGAATACCAGCCGGTCCCCCTCGGGTTCACCCCGATGGACAAGACGATCGGGACGGGTCTCCGCGCCGGCGAGCTCCTGCTGATCGGCGGCGCGCAGGGCACCGGCAAGACGACGATGGCCCTCCAGATGGCCCGGAACGTGGCCTCGGGCGGCCAGGCGAACGTCCTGTACATCTGCTTCGAGCACGACGAGCAGTACCTCCTCAACCGCCTGATCGCGATGGAGTCCGCGCTCGCCCACCTGCCCCACAAGACCGGGGCGATCAAGATCCAGGACGTCCGCAAGGAGATCCTCGGCACGTGGATGGCCGAGGGCGGCGGGGCCGCCCAGCTGGCGAGCAACCCACGCCTCCGGCCCTCGCTCGACCGCATCGCCCGCTACGGCCAGAACCTGTTCCTCCTCCGCGGCTCTCAGACGGCGAGCACGGTCGAGAACATCCGCAAGCTCGTCCAGCAACACCGCGTGCTGTCCGGCGACCGCCGGCTGGTCGTGTTCGTCGACTACCTCCAGAAGGTCCCCCAGATCCCGGAGCCGACGAACGAGACGGAGAAGGTCACCTACGTCGTCAACGGCCTCAAGGACGTCGCCCTGTCCGAGGACGTGCCGATGATCGCGATCGTCGCCGCGGACAAGGAAGGGCTGAAGGCGTCGCGCCTCCGGAACTACCACCTGCGTGGATCGTCGGCGATCAATTACGAGGCCGACATCATCCTGATCCTGAACGAGAAGTACCACATCGTCGCGAAGGTCAACATCGAGTTCAACCCGTACCAGGCGCAGCGCTTCCGCGACTGGGTCGTGGTCTCGGTCGAGAAGAACCGCGGCGGCCAGGACAACGTGGACCTCGAGTTCGAGAAGCACTTCGAGTTCTCCTGCTTCGACCCGAACGGTCGAACCGTCCAGGAGAAGCTGATCGAGGAACGTCTTTACAACGATTAGCCCTCCGAGGTCCGAGGCGGAGCTCCGCGAGGCCATCGGCCCGAGGACACGCCTCTACAACGACTGACGGCGCGGCCAGGGCCCGTCCTGGCGGCGTTGTCGTCTGCGGTCCTCGCTCACGGACCTCGGAGTCCGCTCGCTCCGGTCCTCGACGACGCCGTGCCAGGCCGCGCCCTGGCCGCGCCTCCGGTCGTGCCGGTATCGGCTAGCTCGACACAGCACGTGCGCAGCGTTCTAGACGGTCCCTAACACATCCGCCGACCGACGTCGTCCACATTCCGTCCACAGAGGCTCCAGATTGGTGGACGAATGGATGGCCGGCCAGGCGAAGTTCGTGGATAAGGCCGTTGCCGGGCCCGGGCCTGCCACCTATGGTTGGTTTGCCCGAAGGGGCCAACGCAACGGACAGGCGAGGCGAGGAGCGATCCGCGCAGCGCCGCCGGTCCGGTCGGACGAGCCGCAAGGTTCGCCTGGCGGGACCGCCGATCCGGGAGTGGCCGGCCGCGATCACATCAAGGCTCGTCGTTCCCACGGATTGACACCGCTCGCGATCGGTTCCTTCGGGCGTTTTCGTGCGCCCGGATCGACGAGGCCGCGCACGAGCTACGAGCGAAACGCCCCGCGCGCCGCTCGCACTACACTCCGACGATGCTCGCCCGGTCAGCCCGATGAGCCCCAGCGCGGCGGACTTCCCGGCGATCGTCGAGGTCGTCGTCGAGATCCCCCGGGGCAGCCGCAACAAGTACGAGTACGACGAGTCGGCCGACGTCTTCCGCCTCGATCGCGTGCTCGCGTCGGCCGTCCATTACAACTTCGACTACGGGTTCATCAGCGAGACCCGATCGGGCGACGGTGATCACACCGACGCGCTGCTCCTGATCGACGAGCCGACCTTCCCCGGCTGCCGCGTCTGGGCGCGCCCGATCGGCGGCCTCGAGATGCGCGACGACAAGGGCGAGGACTTCAAGGTCCTCTGCGTGGCCGTCGCCGACCCGCACCAGGCGCATGTCGAGGACCTCGATCATGTCCGGCCCCATCGCCTCGTCGAGATCGAGCACTTCTTCAACACCTACAAGGAGCTCGAGGCCAAGGCGACGGACGTCGTCGGCTGGCGCAACGCCGCGCGCGCCCGGGAGGTCCTCGTGGCGGACCGGGCGACGTGGCAGGCGGAGCCACGTTCGGCCCCGCCGGGCCGGCCCCACCCTTGACCGACGAGCCGCGCCTCTTCGTCGCGGTGCCCCTCACCGAGGACGCGTCGAAGGCCGTGGCCGACGTCGTCGAGCGCATCCGGGCCGGCGAGCCCGAGGGTCGCGGCGTCCGCTGGGTCCGCCTGGACGGCCTCCACCTCACCCTGCGGTTCCTCGGTCCGACGCCGGAGGCCCGCGTCGCCGACCTCGCGGCCGCCATCGCGGCGGTGGCTCGCGACGGCGCGCCGTTCAGCGTCACGATCCGGGGCGCCGGGTCCTTTCCGCCGAGCGGGCGGCCGCGGACGATCTGGCTCGACGTCCGCGACGGCGTCGACCAGCTCGCTCGCCTCGCCACCCGCCTCGACGACCACCTCGCGGAGGCCGGCTGGGAGCGCGAGCATCGACCCTTCCGGGCCCACCTGACCCTCGCCCGGGCCGACGGCGTCCGTGCCGGCCCGGCGACTGTCGCCGCGCTGACCGCGGCCGCCGCGGACCTGGCGATCGAGTCGCCGATCGACCGGGTGATCCTGTTCGAGAGCATCACGGGGACGGGACGTGCCCGGTACGTGGAGCGGGCCGCCGCCGAGCTCGGATGACCATGGAGCGCCGTTCCCGCTGAGCTCGTCCGCGGCGGTGCATGCACCGCGATTGCCGCGTCCCGTGGGCCGCCTCCGGCTGCGGGGCAGTCCGGGTGCTACCATCGAGACGTCCACGAAATGGACGCCGTGGACCCGGTCGGAAGGAGCCCATCGGTCGTCGTGACCTCCGCTCAACGCGCTCGTCTCGTCGTGGCTCTCGGCCTCCTGAACCTCATCCTCGCGACGGTTGCGTTGACCGCGGGACTGATCACGCCGAGCCCGACCGGCCCGGATGTCGCTCGTGCGACAACGACGCCCGGCGCCTCGAATGTCGTGCCGTCGAGCCCGACCGAGTCCACGGCGCCGGCATCCGCGACGCCCGGCCCGACGGGCTCGACCCCGCCGGAATCGACCCCACCGGGTTCGTCGGCGCCCTCGCCGTCGGTCGAGCCCTCCGCGAGCGCGACGCCGAGCGGCCCCATCGTCGCGGAGGGCCCGACGCCGACCCCGCCGACGGGCGCGAGCAGCCCGCCCCTCGCGCACGGCGGCGGCCCCACGCCGACTCCCAAGCCGACGCCGACCACGAAGCCGACGGCCAGCCCGAACCCGACGCCACGACCCACGGCGACGCCCGCACCGACGCCGAGGGTCGGCAACGTGAAGAAGCCCCATCCGCCGTGCCCGGGGGCCGATGCCGGGCCGCCCGGTCACAACAAGACCGCGCCGCCGCCGTCGCGACCGTGCAGCTCGAAGGGCGGCTCGCACCACGGATCGAACGGGATCGTGGTTGTCCTGCCGCTTGCGCTCGCCGGGGTTGCGACCGGCGGCCGGCGGCGGCTCGCGGACGCGGTTCGCCGGCTCAACCGCCACACGTCCCGACGGCGCGGCTGACTGGCGTAATCGCCGATCCCCTGGTCGGGCGGCCGCCCATGGCAGACGGAATGCCGACGGGCGGTGAACCGTCGGCTACGATGGGCCCATGCCCAGGCTCGCCTGCTGGTCGTGTGGCCGGCAGATCTACACCGTCGCGCCGCTCGAGTCTCTCTTCACCGAGGAGCGTCGGTGCCCGCGCTGCGGTGCGTTCCTGAACGACGAGCGGCGCGATGCCGATCGACGGTTCTACCTCCGCCGGCAGAACCCGGTCGCAGATCCCGGCCCGCCGGCCGAGGACGAGGAGCGGCGGCTCGAGGAACGACGGAAGGGCCGGCGCCGCAAGCCCCAGGACGGAACCGGTCGCTGACCCAGGATCAGCCGGCCGACGCGGCGTCGTCGGGGCGGGGCGGCTCCACGAGCCGGTAGCGGAGAGCGAACGCGACCGCCTCGAGCTTCGAGTGGACCCGGAGCTTGCCCATGATGTTCTGGACGTGGGTCCGAAGCGTGTTCGGCGCGATGAACAGCCGATCGCAGATCTCCGGCGTCGAGAGGCCTTCGGTCAGGGCCCGCAGGACCTCGAGCTCGCGCGGCGTCAACGGCTCGACGATCCGCCGGTCGTCGCCGCGCTCCCGGGCCGCCGCCACCCGACGGGCGATCTCGACGATCACCGAGCGTGGAAGCAGCGTCTCCCCGGCGTACGCGGCGCGGACCGCCTGGACGACGTCGTCTGCCGCCCGGTCCTTCGTGAGATAGCCATCAGCCCCGGCCTGGATCGATTCGAGGACCGTCTCGTCGTCGGTCAGCGCCGTCACCATCACGACCCGCGCCGCCGGCCAGCGGGCCTTGATCGCGCGGGTTGCCTCGGCCCCGGTCCCGTCGGGCAGGCGATAGTCCATCAGGACGACGTCGAGGCGTTCCCGGGCCATGAGCTTCGCGTCGGCCACGGTGCCGGCGACGCCGACGACCTCGATGTCGGGCTCGCGAGCGAGCATCGCCGACAGGGCGTCGGCCAGTAGCTGGTGGTCCTCGACGAACAGTACCCGGATGCGTTTGGCGTCGGAGTTCACCCTGCCACCACCCCATGTACGCGCGGAACAAGGGACCGGGACCGCGGTCGGCATCGAGGATAGCAGCCCGGACCTCACGGCTGACATACTCCCGGGATGCGCGTCGCGATCCTCGGTCTCGGTCAGATCGGCGGGTCCGTCGGTCGGGCCCTGGTCGCGGCGGGCGATCCCTGGCGCGTCGCCGGCTGGACCCGATCGGCAGATGCCCGACATGCCGCGGCGGCCGAAGGCATCGACGTCGCCGGGTCGATCGGCGAGGCGTGCACCGGAGCCGATGCGATCGTGCTTGCGGTGCCGCCGCTGGCCTGTCTCGAGCTGCTCGACGAGCTCGCCGGCGGGCTCCGCTCGGCCACCGACCGGGATGCCGTCATCACCGATGTCGCGAGCACGAAGGCGGCGATCTGCGCCCGGGCCGCCGGGCACGGCCTGCGTTTCGTCGGGGGCCATCCGATGGCGGGCCGGGAGGCGAGCGGCTACGCGGCGGCCGATGCCGCGCTCTTTGCCGGGCGACCCTGGGTCATCGTGCCGTCGGACCCGCCGGACATCGCCGCAGAGGATCGGGTCGCCAACATCGCCGCGACCTGCGGAGCCCGGATCGTCCGCCTCGGCGCCGTCGAGCATGACGCCGCGGTCGGGGCGATCAGCCACCTGCCGCTCGTCGTCGCCGCGGCCCTGGTCGAGGCGGTCGCTTCGGGGCCGGGCTGGCCCGATGCGCGCGACCTGGCGTCGACCGGCTGGGCGAGCATGACCCGTCTCGCCCGCGGCGACGTCGAGATGGGCGCGGGGATCCTGGCCACGAACGGGCCGCTGGTCGCGGGCCGGCTACGGGACCTGCGCGACGTCCTCGACCGGTGGCTCGCGGACCTGGACACCGAGACACCCGACCCAGACCGGCTGCGCGAGCGGTTTGCTGCGGCGAAGCGGCGCCTCGAGGACGACGACCCGGGCCCTGGCCGATGACCGACGAGGAGGTCCTCGTCGTGCCGACTGCGATCGTTCGCGACGAGCTCGGCGGAGGGACGGGCTGGCACGGCATCCGGCAGGCCGGCGAGGCAGACCTGGCTGACGTCATCCGGCGCCACGGCGCCTTCCGGTCTCGATCGGCCATGGAGCT
>DATLVO010000046.1:0-10330 GCA_035577485.1 Verrucomicrobiia bacterium | reverse complement strand
TCCTCGTCCCGGTCTCCTCGTCCTCGATGAGCCGACGGCCAACCTCGACCCGGAGGGCGCGGACCTGCTGATGGCCCGGATCGCGGAGATCCGCGACCGCCGATCGACGACGATCGTCCTCGTCGAGCACAACGTCGAGCTCGCCTGGCGGCTCGCCGATCGCGTCCTCGTCCTCGGCGCCGACGGGTCGCCGATCGCGATCGACACGCCGAGCGGGATCCTGGCCCGGCACGCCGCCTCGGTGCGCATCGCCGGGGCGTGGTTGCCCGGGGATGCGCTGGCGGGTCCCGCCTCCGCGGGCGCCGCGGCGCGTGGCCGGCCGATCGCGACCGTCGACCGCGTCACGTTCGGGTACGACCCAGGTCAGCCCGTGGTGGTCGATGCATCGCTGCGGATCGAGGCGGGTGACCGGCTGGCGATCCTCGGTCGCAACGGCTCCGGCAAATCGACGATCGGCCAGCTCCTCGTCGGGTTGCTCCGGCCCGGGTCGGGCCGCGTGTGTCTCGATGGGAGCGATCCAATCAGGATCCCGGCCGCCGAGCTCGCCCGCCGCGCCGGGTACGCCTTCCAGGATCCCGAGCGGCAGTTCCTCGCCACCTCGGTCGCCGACGAGGTTCGCCTCGGCCTGCGGCCCGACGAGCTGGCAGGCCTCGACGACCTGATGACCCGTCTGCGGCTGCCGCTGGGCATATTCGGGTCGCGAAGCCCGTACCGGCTGTCGGGCGGCGAGCAACGGCGGCTGTCGCTCGCCTGCATCCTGTCTCGCCGGCCGGACCTGCTCGTGCTCGATGAGCCGACGTTCGGCCAGGACCGGCACGGCCAGGAGGCGATCCTCGAGATCGTCCGCGAGCGGGTCGACGCCGGTGCCGCGGTCGTCGCCGCGACCCACGATCGGCGGTTCGTCGACGCGTTCGCCAGACGGATCGTCGCGATCGACGCGGGACGGGTTGGGGAGCCGAGCCCGTGATCCTCCGCACCGAGCCCGATGCGCGCCAGCTCTCGAGCCCACTCGGACGCCTCAGCCCCTTGACGAAGCTGGCGATCGCGATCGCCTGGCTGATCGGTCTCGCCACGACGACCGCAATCGCACCGCCGCTCGCGATCGCCGCCGTTGCCATGGCGGCAGGCATGCTCCTCGGCCGTCTTCGACCGACGACGATCGTCCGGGGCGCGGCACTGCTGTGGGGGGCCGCCCTCACCGTCGGGCTGTTCAACGCCGTCTTCGCGGCCGCGAACGTCGACCCGGCGAGCGCCGAGCTCGTCCGCCTCGGCCCGCTCAGGCTGACCCAGCCAGGGGTGCTCGGCGGCCTCGGGCTGACCGCCCGGATCATCGCGATCGCCGCCATCGGAGTCGTGTTCTCGCAGACGACCGACTCGACGCGACTCGTCGACGCCCTGGTCCAGCAGGCGCGGATTCCCGAGCGGTTCGGCTACGGCGCGCTCGCCGCGTACCAGGCGATTCCGCGGCTGAGCCTGGACCTCACGACGCTCCGCCAGGCCCGTCGAATCCGCGGCCTGAGGGGTTCCTGGCATCCGCGCCTGCTCGTGAGCCTCCTCGTCCTCGCGATCCGGCATGCCGACCGGCTCGCGCTCGCGATGGATGCCCGCGGGTTCGGGAGCGGGCCGCGCAGTCGCTATCGCGCGGTCGGCTGGACGTGGTGGGACGGGGTCGCGGCGGTCGCGGCCGTCGGCGTGCTCCTGGGGGCACTGGCGCTTCCACGCTGAGGCCCGCGACGACCCGCGAGGCGCGACAGCCGGAACGAACTTCGGTTGCGGCGTAACGTAGGGAGTCGCCACGACGATCGACGCAGCGCGGGCCGGATGCGCCACCGCGCGCCAGGAGGGCTCTCCCAATGACCGACACGCTCGAGCGAATCAAGACGTACCAGCAGTTCATCGGTGGGGAATGGGCGGACTCGGCGTCCGGTGAGACGCTCGAGGTGATCAATCCTGCCAACGACCAGGTGATCGCCCGCGTTCCGAAGAGCGGCGCGGAGGACGTCGACCGGGCCGTCCAGGCCGCAGACAAGGCGTTCCCCGCGTGGGGCTCGGCAACGCCGGCCGAGCGCTCGAACGCCCTCCTCAAGCTCGCCGACGCGATCGAGGCGCGCGGCGAGGAGATCGGCCGGCTGGAGAGCCAGAACGCCGGCAAGCCGGTTGGCGCCGCGATCGACGAGGTGCCGGTCGTCGTCGACAACCTCCGGTTCTTCGCGGGCGCGGCGCGACTCCTCGAGGGCAAGGCCGTCAACGAGTACATGGCCGACCACACCTCGATGATCCGGCGTGAGCCGGTCGGTGTCGTCGCGTCGATTGCGCCGTGGAACTACCCGATCATGATGGCAGGCTGGAAGATCGGGCCGGCGCTCGCCGCCGGCAACACGGTCGTCCTGAAGCCATCGGCGCGAACACCGCTGACCGCTCTCGTCCTCGCCGAGCTCGCCGCGGAGATCCTGCCTCCGGGTGTCCTGAACGTGATCACCGGCACGGGCGCGGGGATCGGCGACGCGCTGGTCGGCCACCCGAAGGTCGGGATGGTCTCGGTGACCGGCGACACGGATACCGGCAAGCACATCGCGAAGGTCGCCGCCGACCGGGTGAAGCGCCTCCACCTCGAGCTGGGCGGCAAGGCTCCCGTGATCATCTTCGACGACGCCGACTCGGCGTCCGTCGCCGAGCAGATCAAGCTCTGGGGCTACTGGAATGCCGGCCAGGACTGCACCGCGGCGACCCGCGTGATCGCCGGGCCGAAGATCTACGACCGGTTCGTGGCCGACCTGACCAGCGAGGTCAAGTCGATCAAGTGGGGCGACCCGGCCGAGGGCGACGACATCGAGATGGGCTCGCTCATCGCCCAGGCCCAGGCCGACAAGGTCGAGGGGATGGTCGACCGGGCACGAGGCGGCGCCGAGATCGTCACGGGCGGCGTCCGGCCGAAGCGGCCCGGCGCGTTCTACGAGCCGACGGTCATCGCCGGCCCGGACCAGCGGAGCGAGATCGTCCAGGACGAGGTGTTCGGGCCGGTCGTCACGATCCAGCGCTTCTCCGACGAGGAGCAGGCGATCGCCTGGGCGAACGACGTCCGATTCGGCTTGGCCGCGTCGGTCTGGACCCAGGACGCGGGCCGCGGGATGCGGGTCGCCAAGGCGATCCAGTTCGGGACGGTCTGGATCAACGACCACTTCATGCTCGTGTCGGAGATGCCCCACGGCGGGTTCAAGGAGTCCGGGTACGGCAAGGACCAGAGCATGTACGCGGTCGAGGACTACACCGTCGTCAAGCACGTGATGCTGAAGATCTGAGGGGCCAACGGAACGCCGCGCCCGGAGACGCGGCGACGCCTGTCGGTCCCGCGGAATCCCGGCCGGCTGAGGCCTCGAACGACGCTCAGACGACCGTGGCGATCCCTTCGCGGATCGCGCCAAGCGAGGCGATCGTCTCGAGGTCCCAGGGTGCGCGGAAGATCAGGATCGGGTGGCGGAACCCGATCCGCGCATAGTCGGCCAGCGAGGCCACGACCTCGTCGACGGTGCCGCCCACGAGCAGCTGGCCCTCGCCCTCGCGCGGCCGATGCACCTCGGCGTACGAGGCCCATACCCGTTCGGCCTCCGCCCGGCTCGAGCGCACGACCACGTTGAGGTTGACGGTCCGCTCGATCTCACCCTCGTCGCGGTGGGCCTCCGCGCATCGCTCGCGCAGGATCGCGTCCGTCGCGGCCAGGCTGGCCGGGGTGCCGTAGGCGTTCCACAGGTCGGCGTGACGGGCAACGATGCGAAGCGTCTTCTGGGGCCCGGACCCGCCGACGAGGAACGGCAGGTGCGGCTGGACCGGGGGCGGCGTCACGAGCGCATCGTGCATGCGATAGAACCGTCCCTCGTGATCGACGCGCTCGCCATCGAGCAGGCGGCGGATGAGCTCGACGGATTCGGCCAGCCGGTCGAGACGCTCGCCGAACCCCGACCCGAAGTCGAGTCCGAACGCCTCGTGCTCCTCGGCGAACCAGCCACCGCCGATGCCGAGGGTCGCCCGGCCGCCGCTGACGTGATCGACTGTCGTCGCGATCTTGGCAGTCAGGCCCGGGTTGCGGAACGTGTTCGCGGCCACGAGCAGGCCGAGCCGGGCGCGGGTCGTGACCGCGGCAACGGCCGCCAGCGTCGACCATCCCTCGAGCTTGGGATCGTTGGCGTCACCCTCGTCGCAGAGGAGGTGATCGTCGATCCAGAGGTCGTCCGCACCGGCGGCTTCAGCCGCCAGCGCCGCGTCTCGGAGCGATGGCCAGTCCGTCCGCTGGACCCAGTAGGCGGCCCCGATCCGGACGGGATGCCGGGACGTGGGCGGTTCGGGCATCGGCCGATGGTACGCTCGGGACCATGTCGCTCGCGCCTCCGCCCGCCCTCCGGGCCGACGCCCGCGCCGCCGTCCTGGCCTGGTACGACGCCCGTGGCCGCGCCCTGTCGTTCCGCGGCACCCGCGATCCATACGCGATCCTCGTTTCCGAGGTCATGGCCCAGCAGACCCAGGTCTCCCGGGTCGTCGAGGCCTGGTCGCGGTTCCTCGATCGCTTCCCGACCGTGCGCGACCTGGCCACCGCGTCCCCGGCGAACGTCTTGCGGGCCTGGCGCGGAATGGGCTACGACCGGCGCGCCCTGAACCTCCAGCGGACGGCCCGGGCGATCGTCGGCGACCACGGCGGCGTCGTGCCGCGCGACGTCGAGGCGCTGGAGCGGCTCCCCGGCATCGGTCCCTACACGGCGCGCGCGGTGGCCTCGATCGCCTTCGGGATTCCGGTCGGCGCCGTGGACACGAACGTCCGGCGCGTCCTCGGGCGGGCGCTTGCCGGCGGGGCGGGGATGAGCTCGGCCGAGCTCCAGGCTGCGGCCGACGCCTCGGTCGAACCTGGGCGACCCGCCGACTGGACGCACGCGCTGATGGACGTCGGCGCGACCCTCTGCCGGCCCGGCCGGCCGCGCTGCCCGGAGTGCCCGCTCCTCACCTGGTGCCGCTTCGCCGGAGAGCGCGGATCCGAGGCGGCGCCGGCGCCCGTGGCGCGCCTTTCGAGGCCCCGGAACTCCGGCACCGGGAGCCCGGTGCCGTTCCAGGCGACGAGCCGTTGGCTGCGGGGCCGGATCGTCGACCGGCTGCGCGATGCCGACGGCTCGGCGTGGACGCGCGTCGATCCCCGGATCGGCGAACACGATGCGGTGGCGATCGACGCGGCACTCATGGCCCTCGCTCGGGACGGCATCGTCGAGCTGGATCCCGACGAGCCGCGACGGGCCCGCCTGACGACCGTCTGATCGGCCGCGCGTACTGCGGGCGGTGTGGGGCCCGGCTCGGCCGGCGCTATCGCCCCCGGCGCTCCGACGAAACGGGAACTCGCGGAACTGCCAGTTCGGCCGTGGACGAGCCCAGGGCGACACGCATCCGCCTCGAGAGGTCCGCCGGCGTGAACGGCTTCTGGACGAACCCGGCCAGCCCCTGCCCGTCGAACGCGGCGCTCGCCTCGTCCTCGTGATAGCCGCTCATCAGGACCACGGGCACGTCGGGCCGGATCGCCCGGACGGCTCGGAAGACCTGGGCGCCGCCGACGTCGGGCATCGTCAGGTCGAGCAGGATCCCGTCGATCGTTTCGGCCTCGTCGACGAACATCGTGATCGCCTCGGCCCCGCCGGTCGCCTCGACGACCGTCAGGCCGAACGATTCGAGCAGGCGCCGGGCGACCGTCCGGACCATCGCGTCGTCGTCGACCACGAGGATCCGGCCCGTGCCCGACCAGTCGGTCTCCGGGTCCTCGGCACGGACCGGTGACGATGCGCTGAGCGGCAGGACGATGCGGAACGTCGAACCCCGACCGAGCTCGCTGTACACGCGGAGCGCACCGCCATGGCCCCGGACGATGCCGAGGACGGCGGCCAGCCCCAGGCCGCGGCCGGCGAACTTCGTCGTGAAGAACGGGTCGAAGATCCGGGCCTGGGTCTCCTTGTCCATGCCCAGCCCCGTATCGGACACCTCGAGCGCGGCGTAACTGCCGGCCGCCAGGTTGCTGCCCGGGTGGGCGTCCGCGAGGTACGCGGCATCGGCCTCGAGACGGCGGACGCGGATCGTGACGATGCCGCTCCGATCGCCAATGGCGTCCGCCGCGTTGATCACGAGGTTCATCACCACCTGCCGGATCTGGGCTGCGTCCGCGTCGACGATGATCGGGTCGTCCGGCAGGTCGAGCTTGATGACGACGCTCTTGCCGATCGAGACCCGCAGCAGGGTCATCAGCTCGCGGACGAGCTCCGCCAGCTCGATCGGCTCGATCTGGAACTTGCTCCGGCCGCAGTAGGCAAGCATCTGTCGAGCGAGCTCGCCGGCTCGCTGGCCGGCGATCTCGATGTCGGCGATGCTCGGGCGGGCCGGAGAATCCTGCGGGAGATCGAGGAGGGCAAGGCTCGCGTTGCCGAGGATCGCGACGAGCAGGTTGTTGAAGTCGTGGGCGATCCCGCCCGCGAGCACGCCCAGGCTCTCGAGCTTCTGGACTTCGAGCACCTTCGCCTCGATCGCCCGGCGGGCCTCCTCGGCCGCTTCCCGCTGGATCATCGCCCGCTGCAGGTCGCGGTTCGACTCGTCGAGGAGGGTCGCCTTCCGCCCGACCTCGATCCGGGCGGCCGTCAGCTGGTCGCGATGCCGGACCTCGCCGGCCAGCGCATCCCGAAGGCTGACCCCGAACCGGTCCAGGACGACGCCGAGGATGCCGAGACTGATCGTGAGGTTGATGGCGACCGGGGCCGACAGGACAGGGTGGCCGGGGCTCGCCTGGTAGACGACGATCGTCCCGATCGAGATCGCCGTCGTGACGATCAGGCCGGGCCGGCCGAGCACGAGGGCCGCGATCGTCATCGGGATCGCGAACGCCACCCCAGTCCCGGGGGCGCCAGGCCCGGCGGTCAGCACGGCGACGACGACGATGAACTCGAAGACCGCCACGGTCGCGGTCGCGGCAAGCGGGAAGTGGCCGCTGCGCAGGAGCCACAGCGGGATGAGGAACACCGCCTCCAGCAGCACGAAGCCCAGCAGCGGCGAGCCCGGGGTTCCGAAGCCCGGCAGGAAGATCGCCACGGCCGTCACGGCGGCGATCACGACGACCAGCACGATCAGGATGCTCTGGAGGAGCACCGCCTGGCGGCGTTCGACTTCGTCGTTGGTGCCCGCCGTCGAGATCCAGCGGCGAGCCCGCGCGATGGAGCCCATCCGCAACAGTGTCGGCGGTTTCGTCAAGTCACGAGCGCGTCGGTGGTTCGCGAGATCGTCCCGGATCGCCGGCCGCCGCCGTTCGGGAGGCGTCGACGACCGCCACCGGCTACGCTTGGGCCGATGATCCCGTCCGCATCGTCACGCTCGATCGGGGCCGGCCCGGCCGTTCCGCTGCCGGCCGATGACCCCGAGCTGATGAGCCTCGACCTGCGCGAGCTCCGCAGGCGCTGGGCCGGCGCCGGGGCGCGACCCCCGATGACCGGCGAGGCGATGACCGGGGCCGACCACCGGGCCCAGGCGCTGGGGGTCGCGGGGGAGTGGCTCATGGAGCAGGCCGGCGCGGCCGTCGCGGCCGCCGCTCGGGCCCTCGCGATCGACACCGAGCGCTGGGGCCAGGGCCCGATCGTGATCCTCGTCGGGCCGGGCAACAACGGCGGCGACGGTCTCGTCGCGGCCCGTCACCTGGCGGCGGCGGGAGCACCGGTAGTCGTCGCGCTCGTCGCGGCCGACGCCCGACCGTCGACCCCGGACGCCGCGAAGAACTGGGACCGGATCGTCCGCGACACGAGGATCACGATCGTGCACACGCCGGTCGCCCGCGACGTGACGATGCTCGGCCACGGGATCGAGAAGGCCGCGATCGTCGTCGACGCCCTCCTCGGGACGGGCGTCCGGGGCGAGCTGCGCGAGCCGATCCGGTCCGCCGTCGAGGTCGTGAACCGCGCCCGGGCCGCGATGGTGCCGGTCCTCGCCGTGGACACGCCGACGGCGATCGACCTGACGAGCGGCGATCCATCGGACCCGGCCGTCCGGGCCGACCTGACGATCACGTTCCACCGCCCCAAGACCGGGCTCCTGACGCGCAACGGGGCGGCCCTCGCGGGTCGGATCCTCGTCGCCCCGATCGGGATCCCGGCTGAGGCCGATCGTGTCTGACCGCCGGCCCGGTCTGCGCGAGGTCCTCGGCGTCAGCGCGATCATGCTCGCGGTCGTGGCCGTCGCCGTCGTCGTCACGGCCGTGCTCCCGGCGGGCGGCCAATACATCGTCCTCCGGACACCGCTCCTGATCGTCGTCCTCGTCGCGGGCACGGCCGGCGTGCTGTGGCGGATCACCCGGCCCGGCCGCCCCGAGCAATGACCGCGGCGCCCCTGGACCGGCGCGAGCGCGACCTGGCCGCCCTGGCCGACGGGGAGCTGGACGTCCTCGTCGTCGGCGGCGGGATCGTCGGCAGTGGGGCGCTGCTGGATGTGGCCACTCGTGGCCTTCGAGCCGGGCTGGTCGAGCGGGACGACATCGCGGTCGGGACGTCGTCGCGGTCCTCGCGGCTGATCCACGGCGGCCTGCGCTACCTCGAGCAGTACCGCTTCGGGCTCGTGCGGGAGGCCCTCGCCGAGCGCTCGCGGATCCTGCGGCTCGCCCCGCATCTCGTGACGATCGAGCCGCTCCTGTTCCCGCTGTTCGGGTGGCCGGTGGCGACGCGGTTCTTCTACCAGTCGGGGATGACCCTGTACGACATCCTCGGGGCCCGTCACGACGGCGGCTGGCATCGCCACCTCTCGGTGCCGGAGGTCCTGGCCCACGCTCCGTCGATCCGCCGCTCGAAGCTGCGCGGCGGCCTGCTGTTCCATGACGGCGTCGAGGACGACGCGCGCTATACGCTCGCCGTCGCGCGGACCGCCCAGGGGATGGGGGCGGTCGTGGTGACCCGGGCTCCCGCCGAAGGCCTCATCGAGGAGCACGGCCGCGTGGTGGGCGCGCGGGTCTTCGACTCGCTCAGCGGCCGCCTCGTCGACGTCCGGGCCCGGGTCGTGGTCGACGCCACGGGCGTCTGGGACGCCGACCCGGCCTCGCCGCTCTCGGGTGGGACGACCCGCCTGCTGCCGAGCCGGGGTGCCCATCTCGTGGTCCCGCGAGAGCGGATCCCGAGCGACGTCGGGCTGACGATCCGCGTCCCGGGCAAGGTCGTGTTCCTCGTCCCGTGGCCGCGCTTCTGGTTGATCGGGACGACCGACGCGCCGTACGGCGGCCCGATCGACCGACCGACGGCCGGTCACGACGAGGTCGACGAGCTCCTGGCCGCGGTCAACCACGTGCTCGACGTCGACCTCTCGCGGGCCGACGTTGTCGGGACGTACGCCGGCCTGCGCCCGCTGATCGCGCCGACGGGCGGCACGACGCTCACCGCATCGCGCGAGCACCGGGTCGTGACGGAGCCGAACGGCCTCGTCCGGGTCAGCGGCGGGAAGTACACGACGTATCGCGTCATGGCCGAGCAGACCGTCGACGCGGCCCTCGGCGTCCTCGGCGAGCGGCCCCGCGATCGGCCCTCGCGGACGGCGGCCCACCGCCTCGTCGGGGCGGCCGACCGGCCCGAGCTGGACCGCCTGGCCGCCGGCCTCGCGGGCGGCGTGAACGGGCTCGCCCCGGAGGTTGCGGCCCGACTGGTCGCCCGCCACGGGACCGCAGCCCCGGACGTCGTCGCGCTCGGCGCATCCGCCGGCCTGCTTGCCACGCTCCCCGGCACCGAGCATCTCGAGGCCGAGGTGGCCTGGGCCGCCCGGACCGAGCTCGCCCTGTCGCTCGACGACGTCCTCGCCCGACGGATGCGGGTGGTCCAGGAGCTGCCCGACCGCGGGGCGTCGATCGCGCCTCGGGTCGCCGAGCTCCTGGCGGCCGAGCTGGGCTGGGACGAGGAGCGCCGCCGAGCCGAGGTCGCCACGTTCCTCGCGGAGGCGCAACGCGAGTTCGCCGTCCCGTGACCGGTCGCTACGTCCTGGCCCTCGACGAGGGCACGACGAGCGCTCGGTCGATCGCCTTCGACCGGACCGGGGCGGTCGCTGCCGTTGCCCAGCGTGAGTTCGAGCAGCGCTACCCGGCGCCCGGCGATGTCCGACACGACCCCGAGGCGATCTGGGACGCCCAGCTGGCGACGGCTCGGGAGGTGGTGGCCGCGGTCGGCGGCGCCGACGCGATCGCCGCGATCGGCGTCACGAACCAGCGCGAGACGGCCGTGGTCTGGGAGCGATCCGGCGGACGGCCGGTCGCCGATGCGATCGTCTGGCAGAGCCGCGTCACTGCGCCGTTCTGCGAGTC
>DATLVO010000045.1:0-24218 GCA_035577485.1 Verrucomicrobiia bacterium | reverse complement strand
CAACGCGGGCTACCGGAAGGTGATCCGCGACACCGTCGAGTTCGACCCGGAGATCCTCGGTCGCTACGTGAACTTCCTGACGAACCCCGACGAGGAGACGGCGATCGAGCAGTTCGGCACGGCCGACAAGTACTTCGGTGCGGCGACCCTCCTCGCGACCCTGCCCGGGCTGCCGATGATCGGCCACGGCCAGATCGAGGGCTTCACCGAGAAGTACGGGATGGAGTTCCAGCGGGCCCGCCTCGACGAGCGGCCGGACGAGGGGCTCATCGGCCACTTCGAGGCCCAGATCGTGCCGCTCCTCCGGGACCGACGGAGGTACGCCGGCCCGGCCGACTTCCGGCTGCACGACGTCGTCGCCGAGGACGGAGCGCTCCTCGAGAATGTCTTCGCCTACTCGAACGGGCGGGGCGACGATCGCTCGCTCGTCGTCTACCACAACGCGTTCGGCTCCGCGGCGGGCTGGATCCGCGACTCGGTTCCGTTCGCCGTGAAGCGGGCCAACGGGTCGAAGACGAAGCGGCGGGACACGCTGGCAGCGGCGCTCGGTCTCACCGGGTCGGACGACGACTGGCTCCGGATCCGCGACCGGCGGGCAGGGCTCGAGACCCTGCGTTCGATCGGCGAGGTCCGGTCGCGAGGACTCCACGTCGCCCTGGACGCCTACGGTTGCCTCGTCATGGACGAGCTCCGCGAGGTCGTCTCCACCGCGGACGCGCCGTGGGCTGCGCTGGCGGAGCAGCTCGGCGACGGCTGGGTGCCGTCCCTGGACGACGCGCTCGCGGACCTGCGGCTACGGCCCGTCCACGAGGCGATCTCGCAGCTCCTCGACCCGGAGGCCGACGTCGCCACGCGCTGGGTCGAGGTGACCACGAAGGTCGGGCTGAGCGGCGCGCCGGCCCCGAACCTCGGCGCAACGGGTCCCGTCGATCGGTCAACCAGGGCGGCGGTCCTCCTGGGACCGCTCGGTCGTTCCCGGTTCGACGAGCTCCGACTCGCCGACGTGCTCCGTCGGCTGGGCTTCGACGACCGCGAGATCGCCCGCACGCGCATCGCCATGGGCCTCCCCCATCCGGCGACGGTCGCCGACCCCGCCGCGCTTGCCGAGCGATGGCTCGCGGATCCGACGGTCCGGACCTTCCTCGAGGTTCACGACTGGGACGGCGTCGAATGGCTGGAGCGGGACCGATGGCGGGATCTGCTCGAGCTGGCGGCCGCGCTGGATGCGGCGACCGGGCGAACCGGTCGTTCGCCGGCGATCGGCGTGCTGCGAGCGGCGGCCGAAACCACCGGCTATCGCCTCGATCGCCTTGACGCCGAGCTTCGCGCCGGCACGTCGCCCGTGGTCGGCGGTCGGCGGTCCTCCTCGCGTTCGCGGGACACCGCCCGTCGGAGGCGACGGTGAGCGCGCCGGCCTAGTCTCCCAGGACCAGGCGGCGGAGCAGCGGCATCGGCGGCGCCCCATGGACCAGACAGGCCTCGAGGTGCTCGCGGTACACGAAGCCTGGCGTCTCGCCATAGCCGCCGACCACTCTTGGCTTCGGAATCGCATCCGCGCCGCGCGGGTCACCGCTCGACGCGGCGTTCCGCCGCCGGACCTCGTGCTCGAGGTCCCAGAACTCGAGTGAGCCGACGAAATACGTCGAAAGCTGCGTCGAGGAGAGCCGGGCCCGGTCGTATTTCGAGCGCGCGGCCGCAGTCTCCTGGAACCCGCCGTCGACCATGAGCCGCACCGCCTCGTCCTCGGTCATGCCTGCCGTATGGATCCGGACGTCGATCAGGGCGTTCGTGATCGAGCGCAGGTAGAACTTCCAGTGGGTCAGGAGAAGCGCCGGGTCGTCGCCGCCGTAGCCCGCGTCCATCATCACCTGGGTCACGTAGACCGCCCAGCCCTCGGCGTAGACGCCGCTCCAGAAGATCGCCCGGGCGATCGACGGGCAGCGGTTCGCGTAGACGCCCTGGAGGTAGTGGCCGGGAACCGCCTCGTGGATCGTCAGGAGGCGGAGCATCCGGTCGTTGTCTTCGCGGAGGTGCGACTCGGCCTGCTCGGCTGACGCGTCGTCGGGGATCGGCGTGATCGAGAAGATCGCCTGGAGGTCCTTCTCCAGTGGCCCGGGTGAGTTGAGCATCGCGCCGCCGAACGCCCGAAGGAACAGGGGCGTCCACCGGATCTCGAGCGGCTCCTCGGCCAGCCCGACGAGGTCGCGTTCGCGACAGAACGCCTCGACCCGGCCCAGCTCGGCGCGACAGAAGTCGAGCAGCTCGTCGCGCTCCGGATGCTCGACGGCGATCGCGTCGAGGACCGCCCGCACGACGTCGCCGTCGGCCGCCGGGACCGGCCCGTCGCCAAGCCAGTGCGGCGCGATCTGTCGGGCGATCCGGATCATCTCCGCTCGGACCGCCTCGAACTCCCGCTCGGCGCGGTCGTGGATGACCGCCGGGGTCAGCGCCGGATCGTGGACCGTGTGCCGCATCTTTGCGGCGAACAGGTCCGGCCCCAGGCGGCCCTCGCCCGCCGTCTCCGGCAGGACCTCCTCTCGGAGCCGGCGCTCGAACGCGTCAAGCGCCTCGGCGGCGGTCTCGCGGGCGGACCGCAGCCGCGGCAGAATCGCCGTCACGTCGGGGTCCTCGGCGGCGAGTCCCTCGGCGACCGCGACCGCGTCGTCGACGATCCCGATCAGGCCGGGCCATTGTTCGAGGGCCTGCTCGGTGTGGAGGCGGTCGACCACGCGGTCGCCGTGTCCGACGAGCGTTTCGCTCGCCGCGACCAGCACCTCCGGCAGGCCCTCGGCCCGCGACGCGACCGACGCCAAGCGGTCGGCGAGGGGCGCGAATTCGCGGGCGACGAGCCCGAAGAGCCCTTCGCCGATGAGGTAGACCCAGGCCATCGGGCTCCAGGCCTCCTCCCGGAGCTCCGTCTCGCCGAACGCCTGCGCGGCGAGCTGGCCCAGCAGCAGGTCCCGGTCGATCTGCTCGTCGACGGTCAGGTCGTCGTCGGCGAAGGAGCCGAGCTCCGCGGTCCAGCGCTGGATGAAGGCGAGCCGTGCGGCCCGGCCGGCCGGCGACAGGTCCGGCCAGCGGCCGTCGTGGGCGTGGTTGCCGGCGGCCGTCGCGTAGATCGGCTCGAGGGCAAAAAAGGCGTCGAAGAATGCGTCGGCGCGCGCGGCGAACTCGGTCACTCCGTCTCCGGGCGGCCGGCCCTCGTCCCGCTGGTTGGTGCGGGTCATCGACGGGCGGCGAGTGTCGAGTCTACCCGGCCCGGTCTACCATCGGCCCGTGACGAACGCGAACCGCCCGGCGGTCGCTCGATGACGATCGCCGCCACCCGCATCGAGCCGGTGACGCTCGAGGGCCGGCTCGTCCGGCTCGAGCCGCTCTCGCTCGACCACGTGGCCGGACTCGCCGAGGTCGCCCTCGACCCGGCGATCTGGCGCTGGACGATCGCCCGGCCGACGACCGTCGAGGAGCTCCGGGCCTGGGCGGACACGGCCCTCGCGGGCCGAGACGCTGGCACGGAGCTGCCCTTCGCGACGATCGATCGGGCGACGGGCCGCCCCATCGGGAGCAGCCGGTTCATGAACGTCGTCCTCGAGCACCGGCGCGTCGAGATCGGCTGGACGTGGGTCGCTCCGGGGTGGCAGCGGACCGGCGCCAACCGCGAGGCCAAACTGCTGATGCTCGGCCATGCGTTCGACACGCTCGGCTGTCGCCGGGTCGAGTTCAAGACGGATTCCCTGAACGAGCCGTCGCGAACGGCGCTCCTCGGGATCGGTGCCCAGTTCGAGGGCATCTTCCGCAACCACATGGTCATGCCCGAGGGCCGGATGCGGCACTCCGCCTACTACAGCGTGATCGACGAGGAATGGCCGGCCGTTCGGGCGGGACTGGAGCGTTCGCTCGCGCGCTGACCCCAATCTGCGATCATCGGCCGGCCGGGTGCCGGCCTCATCGTCGATCGATCGGAGGGAAACCCATGGTCGAGCTCATCGTGAAGATCCTGGTCAACGCGCTGGCCCTGTTCGTGGCCGTCAAGGTCCTGCCGAGCAACCTGCTCTCCTTCAACTGGGGCAACGACTGGTGGAAGCTGCTGGCGGTTGCGCTGGTCTTCGCCCTCGTGAACAGCTTCATCAAGCCGATCGTCAAGGCGCTCTCGATGCCGATCGGCCTGCTGACCATGGGCCTGGTCGCGTTCGTGATCAACGCCGCGATGCTCCTCCTCGTGGCCCTCGCATCGAGCAGCCTGAAGCTCGGGTTCAAGGTCGGCGACTTCCCACCGTCGATCACGTCCGACACGATCGTCGGGGCACTCCTGGCCGCCCTGATCATCAGCGTCGTCTCGACGGTCGCCAACCTCGCCCTCACGCCGCGCAGGCTCATCTAGGACGTGGCGCGAAGCCGGACGCGGACCCGGCAGCATCGCGGCAGAGCTCCAGGGGCCGCCGGCGCGCAGGGTCCGGATCGGTTGCCGGCGATCGCCGCCGCGCTCCGCTCGGCGGCGCGGCGGTTCGGCACCCCCGTCTACGTCACCGAAGACGCCGCGATCCGGCTGGCCGCGACCGAGCTTACGGCCGCGTTCCCCGACCCCTGGGTCCGCCAGTACTCCGTCAAGGCGAATGACGTCCCGGCGGTCATCGCCCGGGTGACGACCGACGATGGACCGTCTGCGGCCTTCGGGGCGAACGTCGTCTCCCGGGGCGAATGGGCGGCGGCGCGGTCCGCCGGTGTCCCGAACGGCCGGATCACGCTGGAGGGGATCGGAAAGACTGACGCGGACCTGCGCGCAGCGGTCCGGGCGGCCGTGGCGGGCGATCCGATCCTGTGGCTCGCGGTCGAGTCGGCCGACGAGGCCGCCGTCCTCGCACGCCTCGCGTCGCGGGCGGGCCTCGGACGCGACGGTCGCCCACCGCTGGACGTGCTGTTCCGGCTGAACCCGGACGTCGTCCCGGAGACCCACGCCGGGCTTGCCGTCGGGGCGGGCGGCTCAAAGTTCGGGATGACCGAAACCGAGCTGTCCGCCGCCGTCGAGGTGGCTGCGAGGGCCGGCACCGGGCTCCGCGCCCGGGGCATCCACCTCCATGTCGGGTCGCAGCTGGGCGCGGTCGACGCCTGGCGCGACGCCGTCCGACGCGGCCTCGCTCTCCTGGCGCTCCTGCGAGGCGGCCTGGCGGAGTTCGACACGCTCGACGTGGGGGGCGGGTTCGGCGTGCCGCCCCTCGGCGAGCCGGGGCCGCGGCCCGAGCGATTCGCCCGGGAGCTGCCCGCGCTCCTCGACGCGATCCCGGTCGATCGCCGGCCGGCGCGTCTCGCGATCGAGCCGGGTCGCTTCCTCGTGGCCCGCGCCGGCTGGCTCGTCGGCCGGGTCCTCCACGTTCGCGAGCGGGGCGGCCGCCAGGTCGTGCTCGACACGGGCATGACGGAGCTCATCCGGCCGGCGCTGTACGGCGGTCGTCACCCGATCGTCGCCCTGACGTCGCTCGGGCGGCTGGTCGCGCCGGGGCTCGGGGCGAGTAACGTCGGTTCGGCCGGAGAGCCGGTCGAGGTCCACGGGCCGATCTGCGAGTCGACGGACGCCCTCGGGACGCACGACCTGCCGGATCTCCGTCGCGGAGACCTCGTCGCGATCCGCGATGCCGGTGCGTACGCGGCGTCGCTCTCCTCGCGGTACAACGGCCGACCCCGGCCACCGCAGGTCATTCTCGACGCGGACGGGTCCCTCGAGCTCGCCCGGCGCCGCGGCTGACCCGATGGCGCCATCCCGGCCGCCGCTGACCATCGCCGTCGCCCAGCCCGCGTGCGTGCCATACGACGTCGCCGCGAACGCGGCGACCCATGCCGCGATCGTCCGGTCCGCGGGTGCCCGGGTCGTCATTTTTCCGGAGCTCTCCCTCACCGGCTACGAGCTGGACGCGCCGCCGCTCGCCGCCGAGGACCCGCGCCTCGCGCCGATCGTCGCCGCGTGCGCGGCGACGGGCTCGCTGGCCCTCGTGGGCGCGCCGGTGGGCGGCGACGCGGGCCTCGCCCACATCGGGATGCTCGCGATCGACGCGTCCGGCGCGCGCATCGCGTATCGCAAGATGTTCCTCGGCGGCACCGAGCCGGACCGGTTCAGCCCGGGCCAGCGGCCCGCCGTGCTCGACGTCGACGGCTGGCGCCTCGGCCTCGCGATCTGCAAGGACACCGGCGTCGCCCGACACGCGGCCGAGACCGCCGCCCTCGGGATCGACGCATACGTCGCGGGCGCGCTCGAGTCCGCCGAGGACGCGGCCGTGCCCGAGGAGCGGGCACGGCGCGTCGCCGCGGAGCACCACGTCTGGGTCGCGACGGCGAGCTTCGCCGGATCGACTGGCGGCGGATACACCGAGGCGGCCGGCGGCTCCGGAGTCTGGGATCCGAACGGGATTGCGGTTGCGCGTGCCGGAGAGGAGACGGGCGAGGTCGTCCGCGCGACCCTCAGCTGAGGGCCCGTAGTGCGTCCGCCAAGCGGTCGACGTCGTCGGGGCCGTTGTGGAGCGCGCTCGAAACGCGGATCAGGCGGCGCGTCGGCTCGGGCGGCTGGGCAGCCGGGACCGGCCACGAGCCGATCGGGACCTCGATCCCGAAGCGGTCGAGGAGGACCTGCTGGAGGGGGTCGGTATCGAGCGGCGAGGAGCCCGCGCCGGCCATCGCGAGGGGCCCGGTCGCCGGCAACGGCAGCGCGACCATCGAGCCGAGCATTGACGGTGGCGGGAGCCGGGCAAGATCGAGTCCGAGTGCCTCGGCCACGCTGGAGCGGGCGTGGAGCGTCAGCTCGTGGGTCCGGGCCATGATCGCGGGCCACCCGCCCTCGACCAGATCGCCGAGGTAGCGGAGGCTGTCGGCGGCCGCCAGCCACGCGGTCGGGTCGAGCGTGCCCTGCCAGTCGAACTCCGCCCGATAGCGGGTGGATGGGGGATTGCCGGCAGCGCCCGCCTCCACGTCGAGGATCGCGTTCGCGCCGTGGGAGATCGTGTTCGGCCGGATGCCCAGCTGCCGGTCGCGCCGGGCGTGGAGGAACGCGGCGCCCTTCGGCGCACAGACCCACTTGTGGAGGTTGCCGGTGTACCAGGCGGCCCCGAGCGAATCGACGTCGAGCGGCAGCATGCCCGGTGCGTGGGCGCCGTCGACGAGCGTTTCGACGCCACGGTCCGCGAGCGCCGGGACGAGGCGCTCGACGGGGAAGACGAGGGCCGTGGGGCTCGTGACGTGGCTGAACAGGGCGAACCGCGTCCGCTCGGTGACGGCGCCGAGGATCGCCTCGGCGACGGCCTCGGCGTCGACCGCCGGGAAGGGGATCCGCGCGACCACCACGCGGGCGCCGTCACGCTCGGCGACGTGCCGGAGCACGTTGATCGTCGCGTTGTACTCGTGGTCGTCGGTCAGCAGCTCGTCGCCGGGTGCGAACCGGAGCGAGCGGACGACCGCGTTGACCGCGCCGGTCGCGTTCGGGACGAAGGCGAGGTCGTCCGGGTCGGCCCCGATGAACGTTCCGAGCGTCGTCCGCGCCGCCGAGAGCAACCCCGGAAGATCGCGCGCCAGGAACTGGACGGGCTGGGCCTCCATCCGATCCCGCCACCCTCGCTGGGCGGCGAGGACCGCCCGCGGACAGGCCCCGAACGAGCCGTGGTTGAGGAACGTGACCGCGGGATCGAGGGCCCAGTGGCGGGCCAGGTCGGACGGCATCGGCCGATCATGACGGGTACACTCGGGCCGTGGGTGCGGTCGACACGATGGACACGTTTTTCGAGCTGCTGAACGCCGGCGATCGCGAGTCGGCGGTCAAGCTGATGGCCGAGAACGCGGAGATGCGGATCCACGTCCGGGACAGCGCCCAGACCCTGCGCGGCATCGACCGGGTGGGCGGCTGGTTCCTCCGGAGCGACGCCGGGCTGAAGATGATCCCCGCCGACGTCCGGGACACGGGCAACACCTACGAGGCCGACATCCTCGTGATCCGGCCGGGTACGCCGTCGTTCCACCTCGACGCCACGTTCCGCGTCGAGGCGGGCAAGATCACCTCGATCAACCTGGCCCAGCGCTAGCGCGCGCCCGGGTTCGCCCGGGCGACGCGCACCGAACGGCCTCCGGCGTCCCTACTGGGCTGACGGCGACGGCGATCCACCAAACTGATCGGGCGGCGCCGCACTGGGTGCTGGGATCGTGATCTGCTGGCCCTCCGCGATCTTGTTCGGGTTCTTGATCTGGGGGTTGGCGGCGAGCAGCTGCTCGAGCGTGATCCCGTGGTTCGAGGCGATCTTCAGGAGCGTCTCGTTCTTCTTGATCGTGTAGATGAAGGGCGTCGGTCCCGGCGCGTCGGTCACCACCGGCGACGGCGTGCCGGCACCGGCCGACGGGCTGCCGCTCGCGGCCGGTCCCGGGGTGCTTCCGAAGCCGAGGATGGTCGGCAGGAAGAGCAGGGCGATGGCGGCGATGATGATCGCTCCGGCCATGACCGCCAGACGCGGCGGGTTCGGCAGCCCGACCCGGGTCTTGATGGTCGGGTAGGCCTCGTAGCGTCGGGGCCGCTCCCAGTCGGGGCCATCGTCGGTCCCGCCCAGGTGCTGCTCGTAGGCCCGCGGCCGCCGGGTCGGGCGGCGGGGCTGGTCGTCGTCGCGACTCGCCTCGTCTCCTGATCGATCCTCGTCGGCGTAATGCCGCCGACCGGCTTGACCCGAGCCGCCGCCCGCCGCCGCGCGGGCGGCCGATGCGGCCGCGGCCGCGGCCAGGGCCGCCGCGGCATCGGCGTCGGGCTCGGCGACCGGCGCCGGGCCACCCGCGAGGCGATCGGCCGCGCTGCCGGCGAGGCCCTGCCCGGGCTCACTCGAGCGGTGGCTGAGGAACGGCGGCGGCGATCCCTCGGGCCGGCCGGCTCCGCTGTCGTCCGACGCGAGCCAGGGTGGCGGTGCCGCCCAGTCGCGGGGCGGGTTCCGCCGGGCCCCGAACTCGTCGGCGTCGGCGTCGCGGCCAGAGTCGTCGGCGCCGGGTCGTGTCGGTTCGGCGACGGGGCGAGAGAGGCCGCGATCCTCGCTCGAGCGGTCGTCGAGCTCCTGGTCGGGGCCCGGTTCCGTCGGGCCCGCCTCGGCCGGGAGGTCTTCGGGTGGATCACCCTCGTCGGCGCCACCTGCCGCGGCTCCGGTCATCGCGGCTGCGCCTTCGGCCGCCGCCGTCCCCGCCGCACCGGCGCCGGCCGCGATCGCCGCGTCCCGGACGGCTGCCGCATCGGCGGCGTCGCGGGCGCGTGCCGCCTCACGCCGGGCCCAGTCCTGGAACGTCGGACAGACGGGGAATGCGCTCGAGAGGCAATAGGCCTCCTGGTGGGCGAGGGCGCGGGGTGCGGGGCGCGTCTCGGCGTAGCAGCGATGCCGATGATCGGGAACCGAGGCCCGTTCGTCACGATCGTCTGCGAACGCGACGAAGGGACAGGCCGAGGCGCCGTCCGCGAGGGGCAGGCCGCGTTCAGTCACCGGTCGATGATACCGACCCGATCAGCCATCGGCGGCCGATCGCGCGCTCGCCCGACCCCGGGGAGTGGTCGTGGGTGGCCCGGGCGGAAGGGGTGGCCGGCCGTCCGGACCCGGCCAGCCGAGCACGACCGTATTGCCCGACGATGCCTCGAGCTGCTGCAGGATCCGGAGCTGGAGGAGGCCCGGGTTGTCCTCGACGAGGCGGCCCGCATTGGCCAGCGAGCGAAGCGCCGCCGCCTCGCCGCGGGCCCGTTCCAGGGCCGCCTCGCCCTCCCGCCGAGCGGCGACGATGCCGGCGAACGCGCGCTTCAGGTCGCCCGGCACCATGACGTCGCGGACGTCCACGCCCAGCAGCTCGACGCCGATCCGGGCGAGGTCGCTGGCGACCGCGGCACCCGTGGCCGGCCCGATCTCGCCGCGCGTCGCAAGGACGTCATCCGCGGATCGGCCGGAGATCGCATCGCGGAGCCCGGTCTGAAGGGCCACGTACAGAGCCCGGAGGAAGTCCTGGTCGCCCGTGACCGCGGCGACCGGGTCGGCGATCACGTAGTGGGCCGTCAGGCTGACCTTCAACGCCACGCCATCGGACGACAGGATCTCCTGGCCCGGCACCGTCAGGCTCGTCGGGCGGCCGTCGAGGACCCGGACCTCGTTGAACCCCCGGAGGCTGATGTGCGGTCCCGTCTCGGCGAGCCCGCTGAACCGGCCCATCCGGTAGCGCAGGCCGCGCTGGTAGTCGTACACGGTGACCACGCGGACGAACGGCCGGGCGAGGATCGCGACGACGATCACGACGATCAGCAGGATCAGCGGAACTTCCACCAGGCCTCCCTTCGGCGGTTTGGCGGGGTCGGTGCCCGTCGCGACGGGTCGCGATCCGGCGGCGGAGGCCCGAAGCCTGCAGGGCCGGCGGGTCGATTGCGTCCAGGCAAGACCGGGTCGCGACGGGCGTTGGGCAGGGGTGAGCCTGCAGCATCAGACGGAGCCGCCGATCGCAGAACCCGCACGGCGATGCCGGTGATGGGCTGACTCACGGCCTCCGTCGGGCGATCGTAGGCCATCGACCGGCCGATGGCCAGTCGCGCGACAGACGATCGGCACACGTTTGACAGCCGGGCCGCACGCTCCGAGACTCCGATTCACCGCTCGAACCCGCACGATGACGCGGTCCTCCGAGCCCTTCAGCGCCCGCGAAGGAGATCCATGTTCCGGTTCAGCGACATCCTCGCCCCGAAGACCACCGTCCGTGCCCACTGCGACCTGCCCTGCGGTGTCTATGACCCCGAGCAGGCCCGGATCGAAGCCGAGTCCTGCTACAAGATCATCGAGAAGATGGGTCAGAACAGCGACCCGACGTTCACCGCACGCGCGATCGACATCAAGGAGGAGCGAGCCGATCTGGCCAAGCACCACCTCGACGTCCTCTGGCACGACTACTTCAAGCCCGAGCACCTCGAGAAGGTCCCGAACCTGCACGAGCTCTTCTGGAACGCCGCGAAGCAGGTCAGCAAGGTCAAGGCCTCGACCGATCTCGCCGACGCGAAGAAGCTCCTCGACCTGATCGACGAGGTCGACGCGGCGTGGCGGGCGACGGGCGGCGCGGAAAAGACGCGAGTGGCGCGCCAGACCGCCTGAACAGACGCGCGTGACCGAACCGAAGCCCCGTCCCATGGCGGGGCTTCCTCGTGTCCGGGGTCCCTGGCGCGTGGCCGTCAGCGAATCGTCGATGCGGCCGGCCATCGAGCCCGGCGACTGGCTGCTCCTCGACCCGACGACCCACCGCTGGCCGCGGCGCGGCGCCGTCGTCGTGATCCGCGAGCCGGATTCGGACGTCCTCGCGATCAAGCGGGTCGCGGCGGGGCCGGGCGAGCGAGTCGCGCTCGACGAGGGCCATCTGGTCCTCGGCCCGGACGAGGCGTGGCTCCTCTCAGACGCCGCCGATGCCGAGCTGATCGCGGCGGGTCTCGGTCGGCCGGTCGATTCCCGCCGCTACGGCCCGGTGCCGCTCGACTGCCTCGTAGGGCGGGCCTGGTTCCGCTACGCGCCCCTCCATCGGATCGGACGGATCAGACCGGGCCGCTGACCCGATCCGCGAGCTCGTTCGCCGTCGGCCCGTCGTCGGCCGAACTGCGGAACCGTGCGTTGCGCACACCTTGCGGTTGCCCATACTCGGGTCATGACGACGTTCGACCCGAAGGCCCCACTGGCCGGCGCTCCCGAGCCCTGGCAGGAGACGCAGCAGCCCTCGTCCCGCTCCGGCCCGCCGTTCCACATGACCGAGATGATCGCGGCGGAGCCGTACGTCGCCGAGCGGATCCTCGCCCGCTTCGCCGATCCACAGGGCCCGGCGGGCCGGCTCGCTGGAGCGATCGGCCAGGCGGCGTCGTCGGGCGCGTCGATCATCGTCACCGGCTGCGGCACGAGCGAGCACGCCGCGCAGGGCGTCGCGTTGATCATCCGGGAGGCGCTCCGGGCCGGCGGTCTGCCGAGCGGGCCGACCGCGGTCGTCGCCGCCCAGGCGTTCGAGCTCGCCCTGGATCCACCGACCGGTGGGCTGGTGATCGGCGTCTCCCACGAGGGCGGCACCGCCGCCACGATCCACGCGCTCGAGGCGGCCCTCGAGGCCGGCGCCCGGACCGCCGTGATCACCGCGAGCGCCGGCTCTCCCGCCGCCGAAGCTGCCGGGCCGGAGCTCGTCCTCGAGACCGTCGAGCTCGATCACGGCTGGTGCCACACGATCGGCTACGTCTCGCCGCTCCTCGCCGGCGCGGCCATCGGTGCCCACGTTTCGGGCCACCCGATCGATCCGGGCCTCGTCCGGGACCTGCTCGCCGCGGGAGCGGCGGACGAAGCCGGCGCCGAGCGGATCGCCGCCGCCGTCGGTGACGCCGTGACCCTCCTCACGGTCGGCTCGGGAGCCGATCGACCGGCGGCGCGGGAGCTAGGGCTGAAGATCGAGGAGGCATCCTGGCTGCCGTCGACGATGCGCGACCTCGAGACGTTCCTCCACGGGCATCTCCCGGCGACGGACGATTCGACAGGGCTTGTCCTGATCCTCACCGACCGTGACCATCGGGACGAGCGCCTCGCACGAGCCCGCCAGGCGCTCGCCGCCGCCCGGGTCGTCGGGTTGCGCGCTGCGGCGATCGTCACGCGGGACGTCGATGCGGCACTGGACGCCGAGCTCACTCCGGCCGGCAGGCTGGTCGTCGACGAGACGCCGGACCTGCCCGCCCCGGTCGCCGCGCTGCTCGGGACGGTGACGCCGCTCCAGCTCCTGACCGAGCGGATCGCCCGCGCCCGCGGCACGAACCCGGACCTGATCCGGCGCGAGGACCCGGTCTACCGGGGAGCGGCCGAAGCCGGGGGCTGACCCCTCAGGACGATTCCAAGAGGCTCAGAACAGCGCTTCGGCCATCAGGTCGATCATCTCGAGGTCGCGCGGTATGAAGTCCTGGAGCATCAGCCGCTCAGCGCCCGCGTCCTCGAAGCGCCGGGCCATCGCCCGGGCCTGGTCGGGCGTGCCGAGGATCCAGCGGGGCTCGCGCTCCGCGAACCAGGCGTCGCCGCCGGCCTCGTCGCCGAACGCGGCGAGCAGGGCGGCCTTCCGCCGCGATACCTCCGCGTCGTCGCGGCCGATCAGGGTGCCGGCCATCACCGAGCGGCCCATGGTCGCCGGATCGCGGCCGATCGCCTCACACGCGGCCGCAAGTGCCGCGAACTTGTCGCGGGCGATCTCCGGGGAGGAGGACGACAGGTTGAACTCGTCGACGTAGCGGGCGGCAATGCGGAGGGACCGCGGCGAGCCCTCGCTGCCGGCGAGGAGCCGCGGCCGCGAGGCGCCGTTCGGCATCGTCGGCCGGCCCGGCCGCGCCACGGGCTTCGGGTGGAACGACGCGTCCTCGATCGTCACGTGCTTCCCGGCGAACGACCAGCCGTCCGGCTCGCCCCACAGGCCGTGGAGGACGGCGAACAGCTCCTCCAGCATGTCGGCGCGCCCGGTGATGTCGGGGAACGGCAGCCCGAGCTCGCGATGCTCCGGCTCGTTCCAGCCGGCCCCGATCCCGAACTCGATCCGCCCGCCGCTCATCTCGTCGACGGTCGTCACGACCTTGGCGAAGTTGCCGAACGACCGGAAGGTCACCGGCGAGACGAGGGTCCCGAGGCCGATCGTCTTCGTGTCGCGAGCGAGCCCCGCGAGGATGGCCCAGGCGTCGGTCGTCGGCTCGCCCGACGGGCCCGGAAAGCTCTGGTAATGGTCGGAGCGGAAGAACGACTCGAAGCCGACGGCCTCGGCCCGCCGAACGATCGCGAGCTGCTCGTCGTACGAGAGCCCCTGCTGGGGCTCGATCATCAGCGCGAACCGCATCCGCTCACTCCTCCAAATGCTGCACGTCAACCGAATCATTGGGATTGACGTGATGATTGTCAGCGGCTACATTATTCACTCAATGCGAACCATTCCCGTTCCCGCCCAGCCGACCACCGCCGTGCCAGGGTCGTCCGCGGACCCGACCTCCATCGCTGCCGCGACGGAGGTGCCGGGATCCACCGAAGGGCTGCTCGACGCGGTTGTCGACGAGCTGCACGAGATGATCGGCATGATGCGGTGCGCCGGAACCGGCCGCATGGTCCGGTCGGGGATCAGCATGACGCACCTCCACATCCTCTGGCTGCTGGAGCACCACGGCGACCTGACGATGGGCCGGCTCGCGGAGCTCGTCGACGTGTCGCTCAGCAACGCGAGCGGCCTGATCGACCGGATGGAGGAGCGCGGCCTCGTCGAGCGGATCCGGGTCCCGGACGACCGTCGCGTCGTGCTCGTTCGCTGCTCGCCGGAGGGCGAGCGGATGCGGGACGAGATCGAAGCGGTCAAGCAGGACCAGATGCGATCGATCCTCGCAAACCTCGACATGCAGCAGCTGACCCGCCTGCTCGGCGCGGTCACCGATCTTCGCGGCGCTGTGGCGCAGGAGATCGGCGACGACCACCTGAAGGTCCACGTCCACAACATCTAGCGGCCGCCGGGCTCCGACCCACGCGCCTCAAGGAGGAGTTACTGATGGAATCGATGCCTGCTGAGCAGGCCGCCTGGACGCCGTCCATCGAGGACGATCCCGCCCTCGGACTGCCGATCCGGGAGAAGATGGAGATCCTCTTCGCGGTCATGCTCGGCCTGTTCCTGGGCGCACTGGACCAGACGATCGTCGGTCCGGCCCTGCCGACCGTCGTCACCCAGCTGGCCGGCAACGACATCTACGTCTGGGCGGTCACGATCTACCTGCTGACGAGCACGATCAGCGTGCCGTTCTGGGGCAAGCTCTCGGACCTGTACGGGCGCAAGCCGATGTTCATCATCGGCATCGTCATCTTCCTCGTCGGCTCGGCGTTGTCCGGGCTCTCGCAGAACATGACCCAGCTCATCGCCTTCCGGGGCCTCCAGGGCATCGGTGCCGGCTCGCTGTTCCCGATCGCCCTCGCGGTCATCGGCGACCTGTTCTCCCCGGCCGAGCGCGGCCGCTACCAGGGTCTGTTCGGTGCCGTCTTCGGCATCGCGTTCATCGTCGGGCCGCTCGTCGGCGGCTTCCTGACGGAGAACATCAGCTGGCACTGGATCTTCTACGTCAACATCCCGATCGGCCTGGTCTCGCTGTTCTTCATCTTCCGGCTCCTGCCGACCGTCAAGAACCCACGAGCGACCCGCAACTTCGACATCCTGGGCGGTGTGATCTTCACGATCGCGACCGCGTTCCTTCTCGTCGGACTGACGCAGAAGGGCCAGACGAACGCCGCGACCAAGGCCCTCAACGACTGGAGCGACCCGACCGTCGGCGGCTTCATCCTGATCGCCCTGGTCGGGATCGTGCTGTTCATCTGGGCCGAGTCGCGGGCCAAGGAGCCGATCGTCCCCCTGGACCTGTTCCGGACGCGGACCTACGCGGCCTCGATGCTCGCCACGTTCTTCGCGGCCTTCGCCTTCTTCGGGGCGATCATCTTCCTGCCGCGCTGGTTCCAGATCGTCCAGGGCTATTCGCCAACCTTCTCCGGACTGGCGCTGCTGCCCCTCATGGCCGGCCTGATCGTCAGCTCGGTCGCGTCCGGTCTGATCGTGGCGCGGACCGGCCGGTACAAGTGGCTGACCGTCGGCGCGATCGTCCTGATGGGTATCTCGACCGCCCTGATGACCCAGCTCCGTGCTGACACCCCCGTGCCGATCGTCTGGGTCTGGATGCTGATCGCCGGTCTCGGGGTCGGCCCGACGTTCGCGGTCTTCACCCTGATCGTCCAGAACGCGGTGCCGTTCAGGATGCTCGGCGTCGCGACCTCCAACCTGACGTTCTTCCGCCAGATCGGTGGCACCGTCGCGCTGGCGATCGTCGGGACGATGTTCGCGAGCTCGTTCCAGAGCGAGCTGGTCCCGCAGCTGACCGGATCGGGGGCCTCGCCCCAGAGCCTCGCGCTGATGGGGCAGGCTGCGGCGAGCGGCGCCCTCGACTTCGGGAAGCTGACCGGGACCGGCGACCTCGGGCAGGCGCTGCAGGCGGCCATTCCGGCCCTTCCTGCGGCCGACGTTCCGAAGCTCGTCGCCGGGATCCACCAGGCGTTCAGCCTCGGCATCTCCGGGACGTTCATCATCGGCGTCGGAGCAGCGATCATCGCCGCCCTGGCGGCGGCGGCCATGCAGGAGCTGGCCCTGCGCCGGACTACCGGCGCTCAGGATGCTTCGACGGCGAGTGCGCCTGACGGGCGGCGGCCCGCGCTTCCGGCGGCCGACTGACCCTTCCTCCGCTCCTCCTCTCGGACCCCGGCGAGCCTTCGGCCCGCCGGGGTCTTCTCATTTCCGGGGTACGATCGGCCACGATGGCGATCGATCGTCCGACGTTCCCGATCCCGGCCGCGTACCCGCTCGAGCTGGCGGCGCCGGGCGTCGCCGACGGCGTCACGATCGACGGCGGCCCGATCGCCGACCTGCCCGAGGGCTCGATGCGGCGGGTCACCCATGGCGACCTCGACGTGCTCGTCGCCCACACGCCCGCAGGGATCGTCGCGGTCGACGACCGCTGCCCGCACATGTCGGCGCCGCTCTCGATCGGGGAGCTGGAAGGCTGCGTCGTCCAGTGCCCGCTCCACGAGGGGCGGTTCGACCTCTGCTCGGGCGACGTCGTCCAGATGCCGACGACCGGCGGCCTCGACGCCGACGGCACTTACCACCCGACCTGGTCGCCCGCCGGCAAGGACGCCAAGGTCGATCCGCCGGGCAAGAAGGCCGAGGCACGGCGCCTGACGAGGGTCCGCCGACTCCGCTACTACCCGCTGCGGATCGTGGACGGACGGATCGAGCTGACGGTGCCGTCTATCGACGACCTGGCGTCGTCCTAGCGGATCTCGTCCTCGATCAGGTCCTCGGGGTGAGCCCGCGCGACGTAGGTCCGGATGATGTGGACGACCTCGTCGGGATCGTCGGTCAGCTTCAGGAGGGCGAGGTCGGTCTCGGTGATCGCCCCGGCCGGGATCTGCGTCTCGCGCAGCCAGTCGATCATCCCCTGCCAATAGCGGGTCCCGACGAGCACGACGGGGAAGTCTCGGATCTTGCCGGTCTGGATCAGGGTCAGGCTCTCGAACAGCTCGTCGAGGGTCCCGAAGCCGCCCGGCAGGATCACGAACGCGTCGGCGTACTTCACGAACATCGTCTTGCGGGCGAAGAAGTACTTGAACTCGATGCCGAGGTCCACGTACTCGTTGAGCCCCTGCTCGTGCGGCAGCTCGATGTTGCAGCCGATCGAGAGGCCGCCGCCCTCGCGGCAGCCGCGGTTGGCCGCCTCCATGATCCCGGGGCCGCCGCCGGTGATGATCGCGAACCCGACCTCCGCGAGGCGGCGGGCGATGCCTCGGGCCAGCTCGTAGTCGGGCGAGCCGGCGGACACGCGGGCGGACCCGAAGATCGTGATCGCCGGGCCGACCGCGGCCAGGGCATCGAAGCCCTCGACGAACTCGGACAGGATCCGGAGGGCGCGCCACGGGTCGCTGTCGACGAAATCGGGTCGCTGGGTCCGTGGCCGACGCTCGAGGAACTTCTCGTCCTCGGTGGCCTCCGGCTTGCCGATCCGTTCCGCGGCGTCGCCGCGCATGACGATCCGGCCGCTCCGGCGCATCCGCCCCGCGGCCGCAGGCTCGCCATCCTGGCGCGGCGCACCGGCTGCCTGGCCCTGGTCGGCCTCCACGGTGGGCTCGGTCTGCCCGGGTCGTCGGCCCGTCTTCGGCGAACCGCCATCCGCGGATCGGTCGTTCATATGGGTAGGATCGCATCACGGAGGCACCATGGTTCGCACACGCGCCATCCTCGCCATCATCCTCGTCGCCGTCGGCCTCGTCTGGATCGGCCAGGGCACAGGGGTGCTTCGCAGCTCGAGCTTCATGGTCGACGACATGCGGTGGGCGCTGATCGGGGCGGGCTGCGTCGTTGCCGGTCTCGTCATCGGCTGGCTGGAGCTGCGCGGCCGGCGTCACGCCTGAGCCGGTGGGCCACCGCGGCGGTCAGCCGCCGGGCTTGAACCAGCGCTTCCAGGCGGTCTCGTCCCGACCGACCGCAAGCTCCGCCCCGAACCGCACGAGCGGCAGCCGGATCAGCCGCTGATCGACGAGGATCCGCTCGACGATCTCGGCGTCGTCCATCCGCAGGTAGGCCAGACCCTGATCGTGGTAGGCCTTCGCGCCATCGTCGAGCAGCGCCCGCGCGCCGAACCGGTCGATGAACCGACGCAACTCGCCGCGGGCGATCGGCTTGCGGGTCACGTCGACGAGGTGGATCGCGACCCGACGCTCCTTGAAGAACCGGATCGCGGCCCGGGTCCCCTGGTCCCGCTCGTGGCCGAAGATCTGGACGCTGAGATCGGGCATCGCCGGGATCGTAGCGGCGCTCGGGCGACGGCGGGTACCATCGGCCGAACAGGAGGTGCCCGGTGTCGGTCTGGTTCACGGTCAAGCTCGACGATCGTCCGGGCGCGCTCGCCCGCATGGCGACGGCCCTCGCCGAGCGCGGCGTGAACATCGCCGGCATCGTCGGCATCGCCGAGGACACGAACGGCGAGCTGATGCTCGAGACGAGCGACTCCGCGGCGACTCGCGCCGCGTTCGACGCGGCCGGGATCGTCTACGAGGCGCACGAAGCCGACGGCGGCTCGGATCCGGGCAGGATGTCGATCGCCGACATCGTCGCGCGCTAGCGCCCGCTCACGCCTCGCCGCTCGTCCACCTGCCCCAACCGTGCCGCGAACCCCCTCGCCCTCACCTTCGCCCGAGGCCGATGCCGCGGCGGCCGCCCGCCTCGACGTCCTCGAGGGCCCCGAGGCCGTGGGGGCGATCGTCGCCCGGGTCGCCGAGCGAGGCGGCCGGATCCGGACGATCGCGACGATCCGCCATCTCGACACGGATCCGGGCCAGGCCGAGCTCGAGATCGAGGTCGACGGCCTCACCGCCGACGAGCTGCTCGACGCGCTCGACGGCCTGCCCGACATCCAGACGATCCGCCGGACCCGGGCCCTCGGGAGCATCTTCGGGAAGCGCGTGATCGTCGTCGGGGGCGGGGCGCAGGTCGCCCAGGTCGCGCTCGGCGCCGTCAGCGAGGCGGACCGCCACAACCTCCGCGGAGAGCGGATCAGCGTCGACACGATCCCGCTCGTCGGCGAGGCGACGATCGCCGCAGCCGTCCGGGCGGTCGCCGACCTGCCGCGGGCCCGGCTCCTCGTCCTCGCCGGCTCGATCATGGGCGGCGACATCAGCAACGCCGCCGACGAGCTCCGGGCGGTCGGCATCCCGATCATCGCGTTGAACATGGTCGGCTCGATCACCGATCACGTCGATCTCGTCGTCAGCGATCCCGTGCAGGCCGGGACCATGGCGGTGATGGCGATCGCCGATACGGCGACCTTCGACCTCGTCAGGCAGCGCGGCCGCCGCTACTGAGCGCCGATATCGGTCCGTGACGTCGACGCGTCGACGAGTTGACGCCCGGGAGCGTCGGCGTGTCCGTGCGACGGTCAGCCCTTCGGTTGGACGACCGCCAGCACGTTGTCGCTCGGGTCGATGAACCAGGCCGCCCACGAGTGGCCCATGTCGGCGATCCCGTCGGCGTCCGTGACCGGATCGGGCGCCTCGTACTGCTCGATCCGAACGCCGCGCGCCCGGAGGTCCGCGAGTGCCGCGTGGATGTCTGGCACCCGCCAGCCGAGCTGGGTCTGGGTGTCACAGGTTCCGACGGTGCTGAGCGTCACGACCACCTGGGATCCGCTCCCGGAGCGAAAGACGATCCGGTCGCCCGCGTCCTCGCGGGCGATCTCGAGTCCCAGGATGTCGTGGTAGAACCGTCGACTCGCGTCGAGGTCCCTCGAAAGCAGGATCGGGAAGACGACGTGCTCGCCGAGCATGGTGCTCCTTCGGAATGACGCTTCGGGGGTGGAGCTGTTCGCCCAGTGTCCACTGAGATCGTCGAGATCGTCGCGGGCCGGTCGCACCTCAGGTTGCAGCGATCTCCGGTCGCATCTCGTCGGGCAGCCAGAACCAGCGGAGCTCCTCGAAGTCGTCACCCACGAGCGGCGGGCCGGCAGCCTCCGGCGGGGCACCGAGAATCGCGACGGGGTCGGCCAGGATCCGGGCGGCGTCCTCGAGATGGGCGGCCAGCGCCTCTTCGCCGGCCCGGTGGCGGTGGGCCGGGTACGTCACCCCCGACCCGGTGAACGCGACATCGTGGAGCGACAACGGCGGCTCCGGCGAGCCCGCGGCGTGGCGCCACAGACCCGTCGCCGGCTCGAAGCGATACCACGGCAGGAGCCGCCAGCCTTCGCGGGCGACCATCGCGACCGCCCGGATGACGTAGTCGAAGACCGTCTCGCTGATGAAGTAGTTGAAGTTCACCCGGACCCAGCCGGGCTTGATCCCCTCGCAGCCACGCGAGATCTCGCGCTCGAAGGCGTGCGACGTCTCGATGTCGATCCCGAGCAGACGGTGGCCGTACGGCCCGGCGCACGAGCAGCCGCCGCGCGACTGGATCCCGAACAGGTCGTTCAGGACGGCGACCACGAAGTTGTGGTGGAGGTAGCGGCCGTCGTGGCGGATCGTGAACGAGACGATCGAGAGGCGCGGCAACGACGGGTTGCCGAGGATCCCGATCCCGGGCTCGCCGGACCATGCGGCGATCGCCCGCTCGATGAAGTAATCCTCGCGGCGCCGGATCGTGTCGACACCGACCGCCGCCTTGAGGTGGAAGACGAGCCCGGCCCGGATTGACTCGACGATCGCCGGCGTCCCACCCTCCTCGCGGTGCTCGGGGTCGTCGAGATAGACGTGCTCGAGCGGGTTGACGTACGCGACCGTGCCGCCGCCCGGCATCGTCGGGACGCGGTTCCGGAACAGCTCGCGGCGCGCCACGAGGACGCCCGGCGTGCCCGGCCCGCCGATGAACTTGTGGGGGCTGACGACGATCGCGTCCTTGTAGTCGAGCGCCGCGTCTCCGTCGGGCGCGCCGCCGTCCGGCCCCGGCCGATGCGGCTCCATCTCGATCTCGACGTACGGCCCAGCCGCGGCGAAATCCCAGAACGAGAGGGCGCCGTGGCGGTGGAGCAGGACGGAAATCGCGCGGGTATCGGACAGGATCCCGGTCACGTTCGACGCCGCGGAGAAGGAGCCGATCCGGAGCGGCCGGCCGTCGGTGTCGTCGAGCGTCCGTTCGAGACGGGCCAGGTCGATCCGGCCGTCCGCGTCCTCGCCGATCGTGATCACGTCCGCGATCGATTCCCGCCAGGGCAGCTCGTTGCTGTGGTGCTCGTACGGGCCGATCAGGACGACGGGCCGCTCGCCGGCGGGGATCCGAGCCCGAAGGCCGTAGCGATCATCGAGACCGGCCGGGATCCGCAGCTCGAGGACGCCGACGAGCAGGTTGATCGCGCCCGTCATCCCGGAGCCGGTGAAGATGACCGCGTGGTCTGTGGCGCTGCCGCCAACGGCGTCGCGGATGATCGCCCGGGCCTCCTCACGGAAGCGGCTCGTCTGGAGCCCCGTGCCGGACGACTCGGTGTGCGTGTTCGCGTAGAGCGGCAGGACCGCCTCGCGCAGGTAGTCCTCGATGAACGTGAGGGCCCGGCCGGACGCCGTGTAGTCGGCGTAGGTGACCCGTCGGATCCCGAACGGGCCGGCGACCGCCTCGTCGTCGCCGATCACCGACGCGCGGATCAGCTCGATCAGGGCGGCGGGATCCGGCGTCTCGACTGGCACGACGATCATGGTAGAGCCCGTCGGGAACGCGCCCAGATCGCGTTGGCCGCGGCGGGCGTGGTCGCCTGAGTCGACAGACGACTCGAATTCGGGTCCGGCGCGCTCGGCCATGCAGCGATTCGTGCCCGGCCACGCTCGCTCGCAGCGATTCTGAGTCGCCAGACGACGCAAATGCCGTCGCCACAACCGCGACGCCACTTCGCCTACCCTGAGGCCGATGCGAATCGCCACGTGGAACGTGAATTCCCTCAAGGCCCGGACGGACGCCGTCGAACGCTGGCTCGAGCGCGCGCAGCCCGACGTGCTGCTCATGCAGGAGACGAAGCTCTCCGACCGCGAGGCGCCCGAGCTGCCGTTCCGGATGGCCGGCTACGAGCTCGTCCATCACGGCGAGGGCCGCTGGAACGGGGTCGCGATCGCGACAAAGGTCGGGGCGACCGACGTGATCACGAACTTCGGCGACGGCCCGGTCCGCGACAGCAGCGCCGGTGCTTCGGTCGCCGTCGGCGAGGACGACTTCGATCCCTTCGACGAGGCCCGGATGGTCTCCGCAGTCTGCGGCGGGATCCGGTTCGTCAGCCTCTATGCGCCCAATGGCCGCGTCGTCGGCAGTCCCTTCTACGCCGGCAAGCTGCGCTGGTTCGAGCGCGTGCGGCGCTGGCTCGATGAGACCGTCTCACCCGACGAGCCGCTCGTGATCGGCGGCGACCTGAACGCGACGCCGACCGATGCCGACGTCTGGGATCCCGTGGCCGCGCACGGCGGGACGCACGTGTCCGAGCCGGAGCGGGAGGCGCTGGCCCGGCTTCGCGAGTGGGGCCTGACCGATGCCTACCGAGCCTCGGCCGGCGATGCGCCCGGGCGCTTCTCCTGGTGGGACTACCGCGCCGGGATGTTCCATCGGAACGAAGGGATGCGGATCGACCTGCTCTACGTCACCGAGCCCGTAGCGAAGCGCATCGTCTGGGCCGAGATCGACCGCGAGGCGCGCAAGGGACCGCCGATCCCCTCGGACCACGCCCCGGTCGTCGTCGACCTGGACGAGCGCGGTGCGCCGTTCGAGGCCGGCTGGGATGGTGCGCTGTCGCGGATCGCCGCGCGGACGCGGCCCCGGAAGCCGAAGGCCGTCTGAGACGACGCGCCCGCCGACGCGGAGCGACGTCCGTCTACCCGAGGATCGACACGCCCGGGATCCAGCCGACCTCGCCGGTCGGCGTCCGGACCTGGATCACGTTGCCCGCCTCGGACACGATCTCGATCTCATCGCCTCGGTCGAGGCGCATGATCTCCCGGCTGTACAGCTCGTCCGGGCCGTCGGACAGGCGCACGAGGCGGTAGGTGATCTGGCGGCGGACGACGTTGCGCGCCGGGCCGCGATCGAACCGGAGCGCCGGCCGCGTCTGCCAGCCGTTGGCCCGGTTGCCCGTGAGGCTCGAGGGATCCGGTCCGACCGGCGACGCCGGATCTTCTGACGGTGCATCGGCCGTGGCGACACCGCCGGCGCCGGCGGACGGCTCCGCGGCATCCCTGACCGCCTGACGACTGCCACCGCGAGCCAGCGCGACCATCGAGAGCGCTCCGGCCAGGGGCGACGTTTCCTCGCCCTCTGGGCGGCGCAGGGTCCAGGCGAACACCATCACGCCGAGCATGGTCGTGACCAGCCAGGCGATGACCGGGATGCGGCCCTCGAGCAGGCTGCCGATCGACAGGCCGCCCGAATCGCCGAACGACCCATCCAGCGTCCCGCCGAGGCTGTCCGGCTCGGGGGTCGGCGACGGCATCGGCTCCGTGGAGGGGACGGAGGCGGAGCCACCGGCCGACGGAGTTGGCGACCCGGTGCTCCCGCCGGCACCCGGGGTGTGACTCGCCTTCGGGGTGGGCGTGGCGGAGGTCGGGCTGCGCGTGGGCTTGGGAGTCGGCTTGGGCGTCGGCTTCGGTGTCGGCTTGGGCGTCGGGGTCGGCGTCGGGGTCGGCGTCGGCGTCGGCTTGGGTGTCGGCTTCGGCGTCGGGGTCGGCGTGGGCGTGGGGGCGACCACGCTGATCGAACCCGGATCCACGAGATCGCAGACGATGGTCTGGCCCGAGTTCAACAGCGCCGTGAACCGGTACGTCCAGACGCCGGCCGGCAGCGTCCGTGTCGTCGTGAAGATCACGCCGTTTGCCCAGTTCGATCCGGTCGGCGTCATCGCCGTCGTCCCAACGCCCGGGACGACCAGGGACACGTTGGCCGGGGGGTGATTCTTCGTGTTCGTGAACGTGACGTGGAACGCGAACGACGTCGACGGGGTCCCCGATCCGGGCGAAGCTCCTCCGACGGTCAGCGTCGAGCGCGGCGACTGGTTTCCGCAGCTCGCGGCCGCGACCGGCGAGGCCGTCAGGAACAGCGCGCCGACGTTGACCGCGAGCGCGAAGGCAACGGCAAGCCCGCCGGCCACGGCCTGATGGAATCGCGAGTGACGGTTCACGCGTTAG
>DATLVO010000044.1:0-2511 GCA_035577485.1 Verrucomicrobiia bacterium | reverse complement strand
GCCCGATCCGTGCCCCCCGGCGGAAAGCCCGGACCGTCGTCGACGACGGCGAACACGATCGCCGGACCTGGTACCCCGGCTGCGCCATCGATCCGACGGGCCTCGAGTCGGATGGCTCCGCCTGTGGCGGTCACGGCCAGGGCGTTGTCGACGAGGTTGCCCAGGATGCGATCGAGTGCGAGCCGGTCGGCGGCCAGGGCGAGCGGAGGATCGTCGGCGGCTACCGGGCCCGAGCCCGACCCCAGGCCCGACCCAGCGCCCTTGCCCGAGCCCGAGCCCGAACCGGCAGCGGTGTCCGCGACCGCGAGATCGACCCCGGCGGTCCGTGCCGCGGCCTCGAAGCGGGCCGCGGTCGAGGCGAGGATCTCTCGCGCGTCGATCGGCTCGAGGTGGAGGGCGTCCGCCCCGGTCCGGAGGCGCTCGATCGCGCCCAGCTGGGCGACGAGGCGCTCGAGCCGGGCGGTCTCCTCGGCGATCGCGGTCGCCGCACGCTCGGCGGCCTCGCCGGTCGCCGTCCCGTCGCTCAGGGCCGCCGCGTAGCCGCCGATGACCGTCAGCGGCGTTCGCAGGTCATGACGCAGATCGGCGAGGAGCTCACCTTCGCGGGCGCGGCTCCGGGCGAGCTCGGCGGCCATCGCGTTGACGCGCTCGGTCAGCTGGCGGACCTCCTTCGGTCCGCCGAGCGGGAGGGCGGGTCCCGGAGGAGCCGCCGGATCGACGAGCTCGGTCGCGCGGCGGGCGAGGCGCTCGAGCGGCCGTGCGACGGAGCGTGAGAGCAGGAGGGCAAGCGGCGCGCCGATGAGCAGCGTCACGAGGATCACGATCGGCAGGCTCCGCCCGACGTCGCGGAGGGCATCGGCGCCGGAGCGGTCGACGGAGGACAGCAGGATCGCCCTGGACCCCACGACGTTCGGGCCACGGAGGACGAGCGCGGCATAGTCGTGGACCTGGCCGTCGCCGAATGGCGCCATCCCGGTCAGCGTCTCGCCGATCCGTGTCTCCGTCGGGATCGTGATCGGGACGGTCGGTGCCGGATCGGGGATCCCGACGTCGACGACCGTCCCGTCGGCCGCAAGGAGATGGATCGTCACCCCGTTCGCGATCTCGCCCCGGATCTGGTTGACGACTCGGCGGACCTCACCGTCGACGACGGCGCCGCGGAACCGGACGGCCAGCGTCTGGGCGATGTCCGCGAGGCCGCTGGATGTCGCGTCGGCGTGGAGGCCGCGCAGGACGACGAACATGGTCGTCCCGATCGCCAGCCAGAGCACCACCGCCAGCAACCCGAAGGCGGCAAGGATCCGACCGGTGAGGCTGGCGGGCACGGGCGGTCAGTCGGCGGGTGCGGCGGACGCGCCGGGTTCGCCGGAAGGGCCTCGGTCCGACGGCGGGTCCGGCACGGGCTCGCGACGTGGCGGCACGAGGCGGTAGCCGATGCCCCGAACGGTTTCGATCGGGGGCCCGTCCGCGCCGAGCTTTCGGCGAACCTCGCCGACGTGTACGTCGACGGTCCGCGTCTCGCCCGGGAAATCCGTCCCCCAGACGTCCTCGAGGAGCATGTCGCGCGTGAGGACGACGCCAGGGTCGCGGGCGAGGGCCGCCAGGAGATCGAACTCGCGCGCTCGCAGGCCGAGATCGCGGCCGGCGACCGTCGCTTCGCGCCGGCGCGGATCGATCCGAAGGGATCCCACCTCGATCGGCCGCCCGCCGCGAGCGGTCGCGTCGGTCCGGCGGAGGATCGCCTTGACCCGGGCAACGAGGGCCCGCGGGTTGAAGGGCTTCGTGACGTAGTCGTCGGCCCCGAGCTCGAGACCGACGATCGCGTCGACGTCGTCGTCCCGTGCCGTCAGCATCAGCACCGGCGTCTCGCCCCGCCGGCGGATCTCCCGGCAGACCTCGAGGCCGTCGATCTTCGGAAGCATCAGGTCGAGGATCACGAGGTCCGGGTCATGCCGGGTGTGCCGGGCGAGCGCCTCCTCGCCATCGGCCGCGCTGACGACGGCGAATCCTTCTTTCTCGAGGTAGAGCCGGACGAGCTCGACGATGTGCCGCTCGTCGTCGACGACGAGGATCGTCTTCATCGGACCGGGGTGGGCGTGCGCGTCGGCATCGCGGCGGAGGATACGCCGAGGCCCGGCGGGAACGAACGCGCTTCGTAAGCGGACGGTAAAGCCCTTCCGACGCCGTGACGTCTAAACCAATTGACGTGACCATGGCAAGGGAATAACATGCTAGTTGTGAGTAGCATGAAAGAGCCGAAGCGAGTTGCGGCCTTCGTTGACGGAGCAGTGATCGCGTTCGTTGTGGGTTCGGTCGCCCTAGCCCTGGGCGAGGCAACCCAGCAGCTCCGGGCGCTGGTCGAGGAACGGCCGTTAGCGAGCCTCGGCCTCGCGATTGCTTCAGGTCTCGGAGCGGTGCTTTCGAACAGAATCGTTCGAGGCGATCGCTGGCAGGCCGTCGCCGCCTCGATCGCGTTCGGCGTTGCCGTCCCCGCCATCGTGTCGGTTGTGA
>DATLVO010000043.1:0-7039 GCA_035577485.1 Verrucomicrobiia bacterium | reverse complement strand
CGAGCCGTCGGCGAGCGGCGACCGGGACGGGCTCTCCGCGCCGTCGAAGGTCCTCGAGATCTGGACGGAGGAGCTGCGCTACGCCCACGCCCATGCCCCCGGCGGGCTGTTGACGGTGACGATGCACCCCGAGTGCATCGGGCGCGGCCACCGGATGGTGATGCTGGAACGGTTCATCGACGCGGCCGCGGCGCTCGACGGCGTCGTCTTCGACCGCCTCGATCGCTACGTGGATCGCTGGGTCGCGGGCACGTGAGCTCGCGATCCGGGCCCGGCGGCCCGCCCGTTTGCCCTGTCCGATTTCGAACGCCGCTGGAACTCACACCCAAATCCCGACCCTGTTGTCCGGTTTCGGAGTCCGAAATCGGACGACCGGCGACCGAGATGGATGTGGTTTCCCGCAGCGTTCGATTTCGGACGATCGTCAGCGCGAGCCGGCGAGATCCCGGGCACGAGCCAGGGCGGCCTCGAGCATCGGCGCCGTCAACCGACCGGTGAACGTGTTCTGCTGGCTCGGGTGGTACGAGCCCACGACGACGTAGCCGCCGGCCCGCGCCACCGCTTCGTGCCCGAACTTCGGACGTGGCCGCGCGTCTACGCCGGTCACCGTGGCCACCGTCCGGAACGCGGCCTCCCACGCGTACGCCCCGAGGGCGACGAGGACCCGCACCCGATCGAGGGCCGCGAGCTCACGCGCGAGATACGGCGCACAGGCGTCGCGCTCCGCGGGCGTCGGCTCGTTCGCCGGTGGGGCGCAACGGACGGCGGCCGCGATGTAGGCGTCGCGCAGCTCGAGGCCGTCGCCCCGCCGTCGCCCGGTCGGCTGGTTGGCCAGCCCCACCGCATGCATCGCCGCGAACAGGAAGTCCCCGGACGCATCGCCAGTGAAGACACGCCCGGTCCGGTTGCCGCCGTGGGCGGCGGGGGCCAGCCCGACGATCAGGATCCCGGCCTGCGGGTCGCCGAAGCCCGGCACGGGCCGACCCCAGTACGTCTCGTCACGGAAGCGGGCGACCTTCTCCCGGGCGACCTGCTCGCGCCAGGCGACCAGCCGCGGGCAACGCCGGCACGCGACGATCTCCGCCGTGATCGCCGCGAGCGCATCGGCGCTGCCCATATCGGCTCCGCCTACTTGAGGAGCAGCTTGTCCAGCCGCCGCGACACGACCCACAACCCGGCGATCCCCATGACCGCGAGATAGGCGACGCGCCCGAGGAGCAGCCAGTCGAGGTGACCGACCGCGAGCGACCGGAGGATGTCGACCCCCTGGTAGAGCGGCGTCAGCTGGACGACGGTGCGGATCGCGTCGGGGTAGGCGTCGATCGGGTAGAACGTGCCCGAGAACAGGAACATCGGCAGGATCACGAGCTGGATCAGGTCGAAGTCCTGCCAGGTCCGCATGTACGAGGTCGCCGCCATCGCGATGCCGCCGAACCCGAACCCGATCAGCAGCGCCGCCGGCAGCGCGAAGATCACGAGCGGCGACACGATCAACCCGAGGAGCGCCATCACGATCAGGAACGCGATCGCATAGATCCCGCCGCGGATCAGGGCCCAGACGAGCTCGCCGACGGCGACGTCGCCGGGCGACAGCGGTGTCGCGAGGATCGCGTCGAACGTCTTGTTGTAGCGCAGCTTGAAGAAGAAGTTGAACGTGCCCTCCGTGATCGCGCCGTTCATCGCGGCGCTCGCGAGCAGGCCCGGCGCGACGAAGAGCTGGTAGGAGATCGCGTGGCCGCCGGGGCCATTGACCGTCCCGACGAGCGCGCCCAGCCCGAACCCGATCGAGCCGAGATAGAACAGCGGCTCGAAGAAGCCCGACAGGATGTAGATCCAGCCGTGGCGGTAGACATAGACGTTCCGCTCGACGAGGAAGCGAGCGCGGCGACTCCCGAGGGTGAACAGCGACGAGAGCGGCAGTGACGAGACGGTCACCCGCGGGCCAGCCTGGCCGCGAACGTCCGGAACGCCCACCACGATCCGGCCAGGAAGATCGCCGTGAGAACCGCGACATGGCTGAGGGCGAGACCTGGCGCCTGGCCGATCGTGCCGAGGGCGAGCGCGCGAGCCAGCTCCACGCCGTGCCACAGCGGCGAGAGCCAGGCGATCGGCTGGATCGCCACCGGCAGGTTCGAGATCGGGAAGAACGTCCCCGAGAAGAGGAACAAGGGCGTGATCCCAAACCGGAAGATCGAGTTGAACTTGTCCGGCGTCCGCTGGGTCGCGGCGAACGCAGCGATCGGCGTCGCGAAGGCCAACCCGGTCATGACCGCGGCCGGGATGGCGAGCACGATCAGCGGCGACGCCGCAGCCCCGAAGAGCGTCATCACGATCGTGAAGATGGCCGCGATCGTCGTCAACCGGATCACGATCCAGACGACGTTTCCGACGACGATGTCCCGCGGGGTGATCGGCGTCGCGTACATGGCATGGAAGACCTTCTGCCACGTCAGTCCGGCCATGATCGGGAACATCGCTTCGAATGCCGCGGCCTGCATCGTCGTCGCGGCCAGCAATCCGGGCGCGAGGAACTGGAGGTAGCTCAACCCGCCGAGGGCCTGGGTCGCCGACCCCGATCGGTCGACGTACGTCCCAAGACCGACGCCCATGGCGAGGAGGAACAGGACCGGGTTCAGGAACGACGAGACAATCGAGGCCCGGAAGGTCCGCCGGTACTGCATCGCCCGCAGCTCGACGACCCGGGTCATGACGGCCATCGGGCTACTCGATGAGGGAGCGGCCGGTCAGCCGCAGGAAGACGTCCTCGAGGCTCGAGCGACGGACGAGGACGGTCTCCGGACGGAGGCCCCGCTCGTGGACCGCGACCGACGCCGCCTCGCCGTCGTCGGCGTAGAGCAGGACCCGGTCGGCCAGCCGCTCGATCCGCTCGGCGATGCCGTCGAGCTGGCCGTCGAGCGTGTCCTGGACGCCGACGGGAAAGCGGAGCTCGGTCACTTCCTTCGTCGAGTACCGCTCGATCAGCTCGCGCGGCGAGCCCTCGGCCACGATCTTCGCCTTGTCCATGACGACGAGCCGGTCGCACAGCTGCTCGGCCTCGTCCATGTAGTGGGTCGTGAGGACGAGCGTGACGCCGCGCTGCTTCAGGCGGTAGAGGCGATCCCAGAGCAGGTGTCGCGCCTGCGGATCGAGGCCCGTCGTCGGCTCGTCGAGGAGGAGCAGGTCCGGTTCGTTGATCAGGGCCCGCCCGATCGTCAGCCGCCGCTTCATCCCGCCCGACAGCGGCTCGACCGGGTCGTCGGCCCGCTCGGTCAGCTGGGTGAATTCGAGCAGCTCGTCGGCCCGGCGACGGCACTCCGCGCGCGACATCCCGAAGTAGCGGCCGTAGATCACGAGGTTCTCGCGAACCGTCAGCTCGGTGTCGAGGGTGTCCTGCTGGGGCACGACGCCGATGCGGCTGCGGATCCGCGGACCGTCGACGCGGGGATCGCGGCCGAGGACCTCGAGGGTGCCGCCGCTGATCGGCGACACGCAGCCGATCATCCGCATCGTCGAGGTCTTGCCGGCGCCGTTCGGGCCGAGGAAGCCGAACGATTCGCCGGGCGCGACGTCGAAGTCGATGGCGTCGACGGCGATGAAGTCGCCGAACCGCTTGGTCAGGCCGCGGGCCCGGATCAGGGCGGAATCGGGCGCGGTGGGGGCGTCACTCATGGGCGGCGAATCCTACCCCAGGGTCGCGACAGGACGTGACAGGTTCGGCCCGCAGTCCCTGTCGCGGTCCTGCTCCGCGCCGCGTCAGCCGCGGTCGCGTACGCCCTTGCCGCCCGGACGGAAACGTGCTAACGTGCGGTAGCACAAAGACGCGAAGGAGCGCAGGCACATGACCACCCTTCCCGAGCCCGTCGAGCGCCTCCTCGACGCCGCCCTCGTCGGCGAGCTGACGGTCATCGATGCCGGCGGCCGGCCGGTGACCTACCCGCTGATCCCCCTCTACGACGGCGAGCGGATCTACCTCACGTCGTCGACGCTGTTCTCCCGCAAGCTCGAGCACATCAAGGCCAACCCGAAGGTGGCGCTCTCGATCACCGACCCGGTCGCGACCGGCGGGCGGACCGACCGCACGACGATCCAGGGCGATGCCCGCGTGATCGAGGAGGATCCCCACGGCGGCTGGGAGCGACTCCTCCCGATCTGGGAGAAGAAGGAGCCCTCGATCGTGATGTTCCTCAAGGCCCGCGTGGCGCTGCCGCTGTTCTTCGAGCGGGCCCTGATCGAGATCACGCCGCGCCGGTCGCTGTACTGGGCGAGCGGCGATGCCGCCTCCGTGCCCGAGACGACGATCGTCGGGAAGGAGGCCGCCTGATGGCCGCAGCTAAGGCAGCGAGCGGGGCGATGCCCCGGACGCCGGCGCTCGACGCCGGCCAGGGTCTGGCCAAGCTGGCCACCTACCCGTTCCAGATCCTGACGTTCGTCGATCGTGACGGCTACCCGGTGAGCGTCGCCGTCGAGGCGGCGATCGATGCGGGCGCCGGGACCGCGACGTTCCCCGCGCCGGCCGGGTTCGGGATCCCGGACGGCACCGAGGTCAGCCTCACCGGCTCCCACATCCGGCCGCAGCCGGGGTACGGCTACGACGAGCGACGGCACGTCACCGTGTGGGGCCGGGCGGCCTCAACGATCGACGGCCGGTCACTGGTCGTGGCGGCCGCCCGGGCGTGGGGCTGGGACGAGGCCGAGGTGCCGTTCTTCGAGTACTCGGAGCGATCGCTGGGCCAGTCCCGGCGGTACTTCGACGCGCTCTCGGCGGAGCGCGGCACCCCCGTCAAGCCGCGTCTCTCCTTCGGCTGGCTCGCGCTCCGGACGACCCGCCTGCCGTTCCTCAGCGCGACGATCGTGCCGGTCGTCCTCGGCATCGCGATCGCGGCGCGGCAGGGCACGTTCGACCTGCTGAGCGCCGTCCTCACCGTGATCGGCGCGTCCTTCGTCCAGCTCGGCCTCAACGTCGCCAACGACGTGTTCGACGCCGCCCAGGGCGCGGACGACGCCAACGTCACCCCGACCCAGTACAGCGGCGGCTCGCGGGTCATCCAGTACGGGCTGGTGTCGTTCCGCCAGATGGCGGGGCTCGCGACCGCGTTCTACGTCGCGGCCGGTGCGATCGGGCTCCTGCTGCTCGGGCTGCGCGGGTCGCCGGCGCTGCTCGCGATCGGGATCGTCGGCTTTGTCGTGTCGATCGGCTACACGGCGCCGCCCCTGAAGTTCGTCTACCGCGGGCTGGGCGAGATCGCGGTGGCGGTCGGGTTCGGGCCGTTGATGCTCCTCGGCGCATACGTCGTCCAGACCCGCGGCACGCTGACATGGGAGCCGGTCGTCGCATCGTTGCCGATCGCGCTCCTCGTCGCGTTGATCCTGTACGTGAATGAGATCCCGGACCGCCGGGGCGACGCCCGCGCCGGCAAGCGAACGCTCCCCGTCCGGCTGGGCAAGCCGGCGGTCATCGCCGGCTACCGGCTGGCCGCGGTCGCGGCCTACGCGATCCTCGTCGGGGGCGTCGTCGCGGGGCTGTTGCCGCTGACCGCGCTCCTTGCGTTGCTGTCGATCCCGCTCGCGCTCCAGGTCTCGCGCGGCCTCGAACCGAACTACGACAACCCCTACGCCCTGATGGCCGTGATGGGCGTGAACGTGAAGGTCCACCTCTACGCGGGCCTGCTCCTGCTGGCCGGCTACGCGCTGGTCCTGGTCCTCGGAGCCATCGCCCCGTCGGTGAGCCTGTTCGTCGCCCGATAAGTCGCAGCCAATGGGCGCCGTCCATCCTCTGGGGATGGACGGCGTCGGGTTCGGCCGGGGCTTCCGGGCCCTTCGCCTCAAGAAGCGGTTGCGACAGGAGGATCTTGCGCTGCAGGCTCGCCTGTCCCGTGGCGTCATCGCCCGGATCGAGCAGGGCCACGCGGCGAACGTCACGGTCGAGACGCTGGACAGGGCCGCGCGACCACTCGGCGCTCGCGTGGTGTGCCGCCTCTCGTGGAACGGCGAGGCCCTCGATCGGCTGCTCGATGCGGATCACGCCTCGATCGTCGAGCAGGTGGTTCGCACGCTCCGCGACGCGGGCTGGCTCGTTGCCACCGAGGTGTCCTTCAACATCTATGGCGAGCGCGGCTCGATCGATATCCTCGCGTTCCACTCGGCGAGTCGGGCGCTGCTCGTCGTCGAGGTGAAGTCGGTCGTCCCCGATGTCCAGGCGACGCTCGTCACGCTGGATCGCAAGGAGCGGCTCGCTCCGGAGATCGCCCGGGAGCGCGGCTGGGACACGACCGTCGTGGGCAAGCTGCTGGTCCTTCGCGACGACCGAACGGCCCGTCGCCGGATCAACCTGCACTCGTCGACATTCCGAACCGTGTTTCCGGATCGGATCGCGCCGATCCGTGCCTGGATCCGCTCGCCCGACGCTCGCCGGCCGCTGAGGGGCCTCTGGTTTCTGACAAGCGAATCTCAGGCGGTCGCAAGGCAACGCGTGCGGACGGGTCGTGCCAAAGCCGTGCGGGCCCGGCCCGACATTCCTGACATCCGACCACCAGGCGGTCGGTAGACCGGAACTCCTCGACGAACGACCGGGCGAGATTCGTTTGACAAATTCCGAGCGGCGGGCGGCGGGCGGCGGGCGGCGGGCGTCCGAGCGGAGGGCGGCGGGCGCCCGGCCAGCCGCGGGCCGGGCGGCGGCGGGGGCGATCAGCGCACGCGCCGATCAGCGCCGGGAATCGAGGCGCCCGGCCGGGCTTGCCCGGCCGGGCGCCTGCGTTCTTGCGGCAAGCCGGAGGTCAGACCTCCTTGAACTCGCCCTCGACCGTCTCGTCCGAGCCGCCGTCGGACGGGCCTGAGCCGCCGCCCGCGCGGGCCCCGGCTGGCTCGCCCTCGGGGCTCTCGCCCCCGGCACCGGTCCCGTCGCCGTCCGTCGAGCCGTTCGAGCCTGCTTCGGACGACGCCTGGTAGGCCGCCGTGGACACGCGCTGGAGCGTCTCCGCCAAGGCAGCGGCGCCCGCCGTGATCGCCTCGATGTCGGAGCCCTTCAGGGCCTCGCGCAGCG
>DATLVO010000042.1:0-10831 GCA_035577485.1 Verrucomicrobiia bacterium | reverse complement strand
AGCTGCGCGCCATGGCCGAAGCCCTGGCCGGGCTGGAGGGGCTGCGGGCGGCCCGCGCGACCCGGACGGCCCCGACCGACGCCGCCGCGACCGGTCGCCGCGATCGAGGCGGGTCGATGGCCGCCGTGCCGTGGGATTGCCTCGCCCATCGGTGCGCGATGGATCGGCATCGGCCGGCCGCCACCGCCCTGTGAACGCTGGCGGATCGGCTCGGCCCGGATCGAGCGGTCGGGCTCGAAGCCCGGGATCACTTCGCTCGGGATCGGCCGACCGAGGAGTCGCTCGATGTCGCGGAGCAGTGGGGCTTCGTCGACGCAGACGAGCGAGATCGCATCACCGGTCGCGCCCGCTCGGCCGGTTCGGCCGATCCGGTGGACGTAGTCCTCGGCGACCATCGGCAGCTCGAAGTTGACGACGTGCGGCAGCTCCTCGATGTCGAGGCCGCGCGACGCGACCTCGGTGGCGACGAGGATGTTCGCCCGACCGGCCTTGAAGTCGTCGAGCGCCCGGACCCGCTGGCCCTGGCTCTTGTTGCCGTGGATCGCGGTCGCCTTGATGCCGTCCCGAGCGAGCTGCTCGGCAAGCCGGTTGGCCCCGTGCTTGGTCCGGGTGAACACGAGGGCCTGCTCGATCCGGCCGGACCGGATCAGGTGGCTGAGGAGCTCGCGCTTCCGCTCGCGATCGACCGGATGGGCGATCTGCGTCACGAGCGCCGTCGGCGTGTTGCGGGGCGTGACCTGGACCATCGCCGGGTCGCGCAGGATCGTGTTCGCAAGCGAGCGGATGTCGTTCGAGAACGTCGCCGAGAACATCAGGTTCTGACGCTCGTGCGGGAGGAGCTCGATGATGCGCCGGATGTCGCGGATGAAGCCCATGTCGAGCATCCGATCGGCCTCGTCGAGGATCAGGACCTCGACGTGGGAGAGATCGATCGTGCCCTGGCCGGCGTGATCGAGGAGGCGACCGGGCGTCGCGACGACGATCCCGGGGCCGGCCCGCAGCGCGCGGGCCTGGGGCTCGAAACCGACGCCGCCATAGATCGCGACCGAGCGGATCCGGCGGTGGGCGCCGTAGGTCCGGACGCTCTGCTCGACCTGGAGCGCGAGCTCGCGGGTCGGCGTCAGGACGAGGGCCTGGATCGGCGGGCGTGGGCCATTCCGGCGGTCATGCGGCGCATCCGGCCCGGGCGCGCCGTTCCAGCCGGGCGTCCGGGCGCCGTTGAGGCGCTGGAGGAGCGGCAGGACGAACGCCGCGGTCTTGCCGGTACCGGTCTGGGCGCCGGCAAGCAGGTCGCGGCCGGCGAGGACGAGCGGGATCGCTTCGCGCTGGACGGGGGTAGGTTCGGTGTAGCCCTGGTCCGCGACGGCGCGGAGCAGCTCGGGCGTGAGCCCGAGGGCATCGAAGGACATGGAGAGAGGTGACTCCTGACGGGGGCCCTCCCGCCCGGTGGCGGGGCCCGGTCAGGGCACAGGTGGATCGGGATCAGGGTTTCGACCGGGGCCGTCGGCCCAGGTGTCGACCGGGGCGCTGACCGGAGCGCCCATCGAACACGAGAGGCGGAGTCTACTCGATCGGTGCGGTTCGCGCCGTCCGACCCGGTGGGTCGCCTCGTCTGGCGTAGATTTGCTCACCCGGTGGCTGAACTGGCGGAGGAGCCGGTGGGTTCGGACGCTCCTTCGTCGCTTCGCTCACCCGGTGGCCGAACCGGCGAAGGAGCCGGTCGGATCGAACGCTCCTTCGTTCGTTCGCTCAACCCGTGGCCGAACTGGCGAAGGAGCCGGTCGGATCGGACGCTCCTACGTCGGTTCGCTCGTCCGGTGGCCGAACTGGCGACGGAGCCGTTCAGCCGCGCGGGCGGCGGTCGGTGCGCACGCTCGGTCGCGGAGCGTCGGTCCGGCTCACGCCGAGGATGGGCCGCCACGCTCCGAGCATCTCGTCGAACGTCACCGGCGGGAACGCATGACGGAGCACGACTGCATGGATCGCTCGTTCCAGGGACCGCCGGACGGCGGCCGGGACCGGCGCCGCGAGCGCCGCAACGGCGTCGCGCCGGGCGAGCTCGGACGACACCCGGAGCGCGTCGTCCTCGTCGGGGCGGAGGCCTTTCGGCCAGACCGGGCCACCGCGACCGGCCGGATCGGCGGCTGCGGCGACGGCGAGCGGTCGGAGCGCGGACGGCGGAAGGGCCCGGACCGAGGCGATCGCGGCCGCCACGGCAGCACCATTCGGGCCGTATCGCGGCTGGTCGACGGCGGCGCTCCAACCGCGGGTCAGCCGCTCGCGGACCCGGTCGCGGAACGGCTCGGAGAGATGCTCGTCGAGGAACGGCCCGAGGACGATCTCCTGGCCGAACCCGATCGCCGCGTCACGGACCGCGGCGTTCCAGCGAACGGCCCGCGGCAGGCGCTCGTGGACGCGGCGCTCGACCGCGTCGAGGGCGTCCATCCGCTCGGGCGACAGGAAGCGCGAGATCGACGCGACGAACGCCACCGGGGGCGTCTCGGCGAGGCCGAGGCGATCGATCTCGTCGGGCGTCAGCCGCTCGATCCGATCGAGGTGCCGGGCGAGGGCTTCCTGGACGTCCGCGGGTCGTCGGCGAAGGGGCGCGGCTCGCGGCGCCCCCGCGGTTGTCCCGCGACGCGGCGGCGGCTGCGGCACGCTCCGACCCGTCCCGCGGCGGCCTGCCCCGGGATGCCGCTCGCGGTCGTAGCGGGCGCGCAGGTCGGGGTCGGACAGCCAGTCGTGGGCCACATTGATCCGCTTCGCCCGGTCGTCGGCGTCGGCGCCCGCGACGTCCGGGTGATGCCGCTTGAGGAGCGCGCGCCAGGCGACCTCGACCGCCTCGAAGGACGCGTCGCGCGACAGCTCGAGGCGGGCGTAGAGGTCGTCGGGTGGGAGCATTGGGCGCGGTGGCATCGCCCGGTCATGCTATCTGCCGGGTCGGCCGGGGACAGCATGCCAATCCCATCGATCGTGCACGCCTGATGAGCATTCCGGGGTCTTCAGCGGCCCAAGGCTCGCGGGAATCCACCCTTCGGAGCCGTCCTGCACACCTGATGTGCGACACCCTTCCGAAGGCTCGCGAATCACCCGGCAGACGCGGCAATCGGCGTCGTCAGGCGGTCGTAGCCGCAGGAATGCACGCGTGGTGAGCATGGCCCCCAACGAACGGGCCGAGTGGGAGCTCACGACACCGCGCCCCGATCAGCTCCCGCGGATCAGCGCCTCGACGTCCTCGACCGAACGGGTCGACCGCTCCCCGGTCGCCCGGTTCGTGACCTCGACCCCGCCGGCCGCCAGCGAACGCGGCGATACCGTCAGGACCCAGGGCATGCCGAGCAGCTCGGCGTCGGTGAACTTCACCCCGGGCGACTCGTCGCGGTCGTCGTAGAGGATGTTCCGCCAGTAGCCGGCCGCCTCGCCGGCCGCGTGCAGCCGATCCGCGATCTCGGCGACCTGCGGCTCCTTGTTGGCCCCGATCGCGACGAGGTGGGCGGCGTAGGGCGCGACCTCCTCGGGCCAGACGATCCCCTTCTCGTCGTGATGCTCCTCGACGATGCAGGCCACGTTGCGACCCACGCCGATCCCGTACGAGCCCATGACGATCGGGTGCTCCCGGCCGTCCTCGCCGAGAAAGGTCGCCCCGGCGGCGTCGGTGAACTTCGTCCCGAGCTTGAAGATGTTCCCGACCTCGATCCCGTTGCGCAGGATCACGGGCTCGCCGCACGTTGGGCACGGGTCGCCCTCCTGGGCGTTCGTGATGTCCGCGATGACGTCGGGCGTGTAATCGCGGCCGACGTTGACGTTCCGGTAGTGGAATCCGACGCGGTTCGCGCCGGCCACGAGGTTCGGCGACCGGGCGACCAGCTCGTCGACGACGACCACGGTGTTCCGGGCCCCGATCGGCGAGCCGTAGCCCGGCTCCATCCCGGCCGCGCGGATCTCCTCGACCGTCGCGGGCCGGATCCCGGTCGTTGCGTCGACCGCGTTGGCGAGCTTCGTCTCGTTGAACTCGTGGTCGCCGCGGACGATCGCCGTGACGAGGCGACCATCGCCGGTCACGTAGAAGCCCGCCTTCGCCGTCCGGGTCGCGGGGATCTTCAGGAAGGCCGCCAAGGTCGCGATCGTCGTCGTCCCCGGCGTGGCGATCTCCTCGATCGGTAGGGCCTCCTCGGCGGGCGGGTCCGCGTGGGGGATCCGGGCGACCTGCCGATTGGCCGCGTAGCCGCACGATTCGCACAGGACGAGGACGTCCTCGCCGGCGGGATTGAGCACCATGAACTCGTGGGCGCCCGACCCACCCATGATCCCCGGGTCAGAGGCGACGACCACCGTCTTGAGGCCGAGCCGTTCGAAGATCCGGACGTAGGCACCGTGCTGGGCCTGGTAGCTGACGTCGAGCCCGGCCGCGTCCCGATCGCAGCTGTAGGCGTCCTTCATCACGAACTCGCGGACGCGGATCAGCCCACCCCGGGCGCGCGGCTCGTCGCGCCACTTCGTCTGGAAGTGATAGAGCATCACGGGCAGCTGCCGATACGACTTCACGATATCGGCGAGGAGCAAGCCGATGACCTCCTCGTGGGTCATCGCGAGGACCATGTCGCGGCCGCCACGATCCTTGAACCGGGTCAGCTCCGGGCCGATCGCGTCGTAGCGCCCGCTCGCCCGCCAGATGTCGGCCGGGTGGACGACGGGCATCTCGATCTCCTGCGACCCGATGCGGTCCATCTCCTCGCGGATCACCTGCTCGACGCGCTTGTTGACGCGGAAGCCGAGCGGCAGCAGCGAGTAGATCCCGGATCCGAGCTGGCGGACGTAGCCGCCTCGGAGCAGCAATCGGTGCGACACCATCTCGGCCTCGCCGGGGTCGTCGCGCAGGGTCGTGAAGAACAATTCGGAAAGGCGCATCGCGGAAGGATACCGGCGATCGACGGCCGGGCGAGCGGACGGCCGGCACGCACGCGATGCCCGCCCGGGCGCCGGAGCAACTGCTAGCCTTCCGGGCGTGCCCGAGAACCTGACGCCGATGCTTCTCGCCGTCTTCGGCCTCGCGGTCATCTTCGACTACATCAACGGCTTCCACGACACAGCCAACGCGATCGCGACCTCTGTGTCGACCCGGGCCCTCCGGCCCGAGCACGCGATCCTGATGTCGGCGGCCGCGAACTTCGTCGGCGCGCTGACGGGGACCGCGGTCGCGAAGACGATCTCGTCGGGGCTTGCCGTCACCCCCGGCGGGCCGACGGGTCAGACGATCGTCGCCGCGGCCCTGATCGGGGCTTCGGCCTGGAACCTCATCACCTGGCGCCTCGGGATCCCGAGCTCGTCGAGCCACGCCCTGATCGGTGGCCTGCTCGGTGCCGTCATCGTCTCGGTCGGGTCATCCGCGATCATCGCCGACGGGGTGATCACCAAGGTGCTCCTGCCCCTGATCGGGTCGCCGATCGCCGGGGTCGTCGGCGGGTTCCTCCTGATGGTCGTCCTGCTGAACCTGTTCCGGCGAGCCAACCCCCGGCGGATCAACGAGCGTTTCCGACGGCTGCAGGTCCTGTCGGCGGCATTCATGGCCTTCAGCCACGGCTCGAACGACGCCCAGAAGACGATGGGGATCATGACCCTCGCCCTGATCGCGGCCGGGATCCTGCCGGCCGACGCGAAGATCCCGCTCTGGGTCATCGTCCTTGCGGCGACCGCGATCGCCTTCGGGACCGCGGCGGGTGGCTGGCGGATCATCCGGACGATGGGCCAACGCGTCGTGAAGCTCGATCCGGTCCACGGCTTCGCGGCCGAGACGACGGCGGCCACGATCATCCTGACCGCGTCGCACTTCGGGATGCCGGTGTCGACGACGCACGTGATCTCGAGCGCGATCATCGGCGTCGGTTCGAGCGATCGCCTGTCGGCTGTTCGCTGGGGCGTGGCAGGCAACATCGTGATCGCGTGGATCCTGACGATCCCCGCATCGGCCGTCGTGGCCGGGTTCGCCTACGTGGTGATCTCGCCGTTCCTCTGAGCCGCGGTCGCGGTCTGCCCCGGCTCCGCGCTCGCGGACTCGCCGGCGGCGCGGCCGGTCCAATCCTCCCAGCGGGGCCGGATCCGATCGTCGCCGAGCTCGAGCCAGCGGATCGCGTACGCGACGCGGACCGGTCCGGGCGGCTCGCTGGGCGAGGGCACGGCCGTCGCGGTCACGGCGACCGCGGCTTCGCGCCGGAATGACTCGGCGAGCGCGTTGCGCGAGCGAATCGGCGCGAGCTGGTCCCGAACGAGGGCGACCTCCCGGCCGAACGCATAGGTCGACCAGCGTCGCGGGATCGACGCCGGGTCGAGCGACCGGACCACGACGTCGAGGGCGATCCGCGCGAGATCCCGTTCGACCTCGCGAGCCGGCTCAACCGCGACGACGCGATCGAAGGCCGTGGGCCGGCGTCTCGGCTCGGCGATGACCCGTCCCCGGCGCGCCACGATCGTCATGGCCGCCACCATCGAGGGCTTCGATGAACGATCGATGTTCGGCGTGTCAACGTCCGGCTGTCCGGGCCGGTCTCCTGGCCAGTCTGCCCGGCTGCCACACTTGACGACGATGGGGTCATGAGCAGCACGACGGTCGGTTCGCCGCCGCCACCGGCGGTCCTGGCGGCGTTCGGAGTTCGCGGCACGCCGACGTCTCTGGGTGGCGGACGTGGACGCGCGTGGCAGGCCGACGACCTCGTGATCAAGCCCGCCGAGACCGGCGAGGCGGCGCTCGTCTGGCAGGCCGACGTCCTCGACCAGGTCCGGACGGACGGCGTCCGGGTGGCGAGACCGCGGCGGTCTGTGGCCGGGCCGTTCATCGTCGCCGGTTGGAGTGCGTCGACCTTCGAGCCGGGCCGCCACGAGCCTCGCCGCTGGTCGGACATCGTCGTGGTCGGACGGCGACTGCACGGCGCCTGGGCGCAGGTCGATCGGCCGGACTTCCTGGACGGACGGGTCGACCGGTGGGCGGTCGCGGACCGTGCCGCCTGGGGAGAGACCTCGCTCGAGCCTTTCCGGGACGTGCCGCACGTGACCCGTCTCGAGAACCGCCTCGAGCCGGTCCGGGCCGCATCCCAGCTCATCCACGGCGACCTCGCGGGAAATGTCCTGTTCGCGTCGCGGTTGCCGCCGGCGGTGATCGACCTGTCCGCCTACTGGCGGCCTGCCGAGTTCGCGACGGCGATCGTGGCCGCCGACGCCCTCACCTGGGAGGGCGCGGAGGCGGTGGATCTCGCGTCGGCGGTCGAGACGGATCAGTTCGGGCAGCTGCTGGCTCGGGCCGTGCTGTACCGAATCGTGGCAGACGCCCTGGCGGGGCCCGCTCCGCGCGATGTCCTGGGAGCTGCCTACGCTCCGGCCGTGGATCTGGCGGTTCGTCTCATCGAGGACGGCCGCTAGATCCGCCCCGGCCCGCTCAGGTCGGGCGGCGGAAGACGTAACCGACGCCGCGGACCGTGTGGATGAAGCGCGGCGCGGCCGCATCGTCCTCGAGCGTCGAGCGGAGCCAGTGGACGTGGACGTCGACCGTCCGCGTCTCTCCCGCATAGTCGTAGCCCCAGACGTGCTCGAGGAGCTGATCTCGAGTGAAGGCCTGGCCCGGGTGCCGGAGCAGGAACGCCAGGAGCTCGAACGCCTTCGGCTTGATCGCGACCGGCTGGCCGTCGCGGAGCAGCCGATGGCCCGCCAGGTCCACCTGGACGCGGCCGAGGTCGACGATCGCCGGCATCGCGTCCCCGCCGACCGCCTGCTCCGAGCGCCGGAACAGACCGCGGATCCGCGCCGACAGCTCGCGCAGGCTGAAGGGCTTCGTCACGTAGTCGTCGGCGCCGAGCTCGAGCCCGACGACCTTGTCGAGCTCGCTGTCCTTCGCCGTGAGCATCACGATCGGGACGCCCGACTCGGCGCGGATGATCCGGCAGACCTCGATGCCCGAGAGCTCGGGCAGCATCAGGTCGAGGAGGACGAGGTCGGGCCGATCGGCCCGGAAGCGGGTGAGTGCGGCACGACCGTCGGCCGCGGCGATCACCCGGAAGCCCTCCACCTCCAGGGCGTCGACGAGCGTCTCCCGGAGGGTCGTCTCGTCTTCGACGACGAGGATCGTTCGTGCCATTCGCCGCTCATCGTAGCGAGCCGTATTAACACACCATTTCGGGCGCTCGACGGCGTCGAGCAGACGCTGCGGGCGGGAGGCAAGATGGGTCGATGATCGAGACGGCCGACGTCATCGTCGTGGGCGCGGGCGTCCAGGGCGCGAGCCTCGCGTTCCACCTCGCCCGACGCAGCGCGCGGGTGCTCGTCCTCGAGCGCGGCGCGGTCGGCGCGGGGGCGACCGGCCGATCGTCAGGCTTCGTCCGGATGCACTACGACCTCGAGAGCGAGTCGCGGCTCGCCTGGGCGTCGTTCCCCTACTTCCGCGACTGGCCGTCGCTCGTCGGGGCCGGCGACTGCGGCTTCGTCCGGACGGGCTACCTCCAGCTCGTCCCGCCCGAGTTGGCCGATCACCTCCGGGCGAACGTCGCGATGCAGCAGCGCGTCGGGATCGACACACGGGTCGTGGGCCCGGCCGACGTCGCCACGCTCGTCCCCGGCGCGATGATCGACGACGTCACCGTCGGCGCGTACGAGGCCGAATCCGGCTACGCCGATCCGTATGGGACCGCCGCCGGCTTCCTGGCCGCCGCTCGCGCCGCCGGCGCCCGCGTGATCCCGGGCTGCCGGGTCGATTCGGTGGTCGTGGACGGCGACGCCGTCGTTGGCGTCGACACGGACCGCGGTCGGTTCGGGTCGCCGGTCGTCGTCGACGTGGCCGGGGCCTGGGCGGCGGAGCTTGCGCGCACCGTCGGTCTCGAGCTGCCGGTCCAGCCATGGCGCCACTCGACGGCATTCTTCGGGCTGCCCGAGGGGCATGGAATCGACTTCCCGATCGTGATCGACGAGATCAACGGCGTGTACTTCCGGCCCGAGGGGCACGACATGATGCTGGTCGGCCTGGAGAGCGGCAACGAGCTCGGAGGATCGCCCGACCGGCCGCTCGCCACGCTGGGCTCGGCCGAGCTCGAGGAGATGGTGACGCAGGTCTGCGCGCGGGTGCCGTGGATGGCCCAGGGCACGCTGCGGACGGCGCATGGCGGTCAGGACGGGATCACGCCGGACCAGCGGGCGATCCTCGGGCCGGCCGGTCCGACGGGCTTCTATCTCGCCTGCGGGTTCTCCGGGACGGGGTTCAAGACGGCGCCGGCGATCGGGGCCTCCCTGGCGGAGCTCATCCTCGACGGGCGGGCGACGACGGTCGATATCGGCGGGTATGCGCTCGACCGCTTCGCCGAAGGACGTCTGCTCGTGGGCGAGCATCCATACGGCCAACTCTGGCGCTGACCGGCGCGTCGCCGCCGGGCCGCGATCGGCGCGACGCGCGGCGCGATCAGACGGGCGCGGCAGGGAGGGCCGCGATCGCCGCGTCGAGGCGGGCCAGCGTCCGGTCTCGCCCGAGGGCGACGAGCGTGTCGAACAGCGGCGGCGCCGCGGTCCGACCGGTGACGGCGACGCGGATCGCCATGAACAGGTCGCCGGCCTTCCAGCCACGCTCCTCGACGAGCGCCCGCAGGGGCGGCTCCAGCTCGTCGGCCTCCCAGGTCACCCCGTCGTGGGCGGCCAGCTCGTGCCGCGCCGCCGTGAGGCCATCGCGTGTTGTCGCCGCGTCCCAGCGCTTCGGCACGATCAGGGCGGGATCGGCCGCGACGTCGTCCGTCCAGAGGAACCCGACGAGGTCGACGACCGCCGCGAGCGTGGGCAGGCGCTCCTGGACGATCGGCAGGAGGGCCCGGACCTCGTCGTCGGATGGCAGTCGGGTGATCCGGCCGTCGTCGACCGCCGCCTGGAGGAACGGCCGGAGGCGGTCGATCAGGTCGTCCGGCTCGAGCCGGCGGATCCACTGGCCGTTGAGCCACTCCAGCCGCTCGCGATCGAACTTCGCGCCGCCCTTGTGGACCTTGTCGAGCTCGAACCGCGCCACGATGTCGTCGAGCGCGAGGACGTCCTCCTCGGTACCGGGGCTCCAGCCCAGGTAGGCGAGGTAGTTGACCAAGCCTTCCTTGACGAAGCCCTCGGCCCGGTAGTCGGCGACGGCGGTCTGGGTCTTCCGTTTGCTCATCTTCGTCCCGTCCGGGTTGAGGATCAGCGGCAGGTGGCCGAACACCGGGACGGGGTGACCGAGGGCTTCGATCATCAGGATCTGCTTGGGCGTGTTGCTGACGTGGTCCTCGCCACGGATGACGTGGCTGATCTCCATCGCCGCGTCGTCGACGACGACGACGAAGTTGTAGAGCGGCGTCCCGTCGGCCCGGACGATCACGAAATCGCCGCCGAGGTTGACGGTGTCGATCTCGATCCGGTCCCGGACCAGGTCGTCCCAGCCGACGACGCCCGGTCGGACGCGGAACCGGATCGCCGGCGTCCGCCCCTCGGCGAGGCGCGCCGCCCGCTCCGAGGAGGTCAGGTTCGCGCACCGACCGACGTAGCGCGGCGGCTGGTGGGCCGCCTCCTGCGCCTTCCGGTCGGCGTCGAGCTCCTCGGGCGTGCAGAAGCAGGGGTAGGCCCGGTCGGCGGCGAGCAGCTGATCCGCGGCCTCGCGGTGCGAGGCGATGCGCTGCATCTGGCGATAGGGTGCGTACGGCCCGACGTCGCCCTCGCCCGCGACGTCGGGGCCCTCGTCCCAGACGATCCCGAGCCAGTGGAGGCCCTCGAGGATGTCGCGCTCGTTGGCCAGGGTGTTGCGGGCGGCGTCCGTGTCCTCGAGGCGGAACACGAACGTGCCGCCGAC
>DATLVO010000041.1:0-4870 GCA_035577485.1 Verrucomicrobiia bacterium | reverse complement strand
TCGGCCAGAGGCGCGGGAACCGCGGACCCAAATGCGGACAAGACGGACCCGGTCGGGATGAAGTCCGCGATCGATGCGGCGGTCAAGGCCGCCAACGCCACCCTCGGGCCGAACCAGCGGGTCGCCGACTGGCGCATCTGGCCCGACGAGGACTTCCCGCGGACGCACACCTTGAAGGTGCGGCGAGATCCGATCCGCGCCTGGGCGGGCGCACGAGCCGAGCCCGCGCCCGGATCCGTCAGCGCGGAACGCTGAAGCCGACGCCGAGGCGGGCCAGCGCGTCGGCGACGTTGCCCGCGGTCGGGTCCGACGACGCGGTCGGGGACCAGGTGTACAGGACGAGCGTGGTGCCGACGGCCTGGAGGACGTGCTCCGCGTCCGGCGGGAACTGGACCCTGGCCGGTCCCGTTCCGAGATACCCCGCCTCTTCGTTGCCGGCGTTGACCGCCGATGCCGTGTCCGGGAACTCGTACACGACGACGAAGCCCGCATCGGGCTGGTCGGGCAGGAAGACCTGGTAGACGACCCGCGGCGCATCCCGCAGCCGCGGCGACTCGGCGGGCCGATACGGCTGGTTCGCGTCGCCGAACTGGGCCCCGATACCGGCCGACGTCAGCGCGCCGGCGATCGCGCCCCGCGTCTGGGCGACGGCATCGGTGACACCGGCCGGTGCATGGCTCGCGGTCGGAGACGACGGGGCGACGGCGGAGCTATTGGCCCCGATCCCACAGCCCGCGAGAAGCGCCGCGACGACGATCGCGGCAAGACCGACCCGAGTCGGCTTCATCCGGGCGGCCATTGGAAGGCCCGGCCGCCCATCAGGTGGAAGTGCAGGTGGTCGACCGTCTGGCCGCCCCATCGACCGACGTTGCTGACGAGCCGATAGCCCGCTTCGGCGATCCCCTCGTCGCGGGCGATCCGGGCCGCCGCCTCGAACAGTCGGCCGAGGAGTGGTCCGTCCGTCTCGGTCAGGTCCGCGGCCGACGGGATGTGCCGCTTCGGGATGACGAGGATGTGGGTCGGGCTGCGCGGCGCGATGTCGCGGAACGCGAGGATCGCGTCGTCCTCGAGGACGCGGGTCGACGGGATCTCGCCGCGGACGATCCGGCAGAAGAGGCAATCGATCGTCGGGTCGTCAGATGGCACGGTGCGGGACTCCCGGGACGCGGGGCGGGGACACCGAGACGAGACGGCCGACGACGCGGTCGCGGACGGCGGGGTCGACGGCTTCGATGCGGACCCGGCCGATGTGGTTCTCCATCGAAGCGGACGGGGCGGACGCGGCGGACGCCGGGGCCGCCTGGTCCAGCCAAGCCGATGTAGCGGTCGCGACCAGCGTGTGGTCGGCGGCATGGCCGGCCCACCGACCGTCGTCCAGGCGCGTCTCGAAGAGAACGTCGGCCTCCCTGCCGACGTGCGTCGCGGCCCACGTGGCGCGGGCCTCGGCGGCGAGGGCGAGCAGCGCGGCGGCGCGGCGCTTCTTCGTCGGCTCGTCGACCTGGCCGCGCATCCGGACGGCGGCCGTACCCTGTCGGGCCGAGTACCGGAAGACATGCAGCCCGGCGAGATCGAGCGACCGGATGAACGCGATCGACCGCTCGAACGCCGGATCGTCCTCCGTCGGGAACCCGACGATCGCGTCGGCGTGAATCGCGGCGCCGGGGATCGCGTCGCGCACCCGCCGCACGATCGCGGCGTACTCGGCGCTCACGTAACGGCGGCCCATCCGCCGAAGCACACCGTCGTCGCCCGACTGCAGGGGCAGGTGGACATGGGGCAGAGTCCGCGGCGCGCCGTCGGTCCAGGCGTCGAGCAGGTCGTCGTCGACGTGCTGCGGCTCGATGGACGAGAGCCGGATCCGCTCGACCTCGGTCTCGCCGAGGATCCGCCGAACGAGACCCGCCAGGGTCAGCGCGGAGCGTCGATGCGACCCGCGATAACCCCGTTCCGACCGGCCGCCGTCGTACGTCCCGATGTTGATCCCGGTGAGGACGATCTCGCGATGACCCGCGCGCAACGCGCGCCGCACGTCGTGCAGCACGGTCTCCGGGGAGAGGCTCCGCTCCGCTCCGCGCGCCGCCGGGATGATGCAGTACGTGCAGAAGAACGAGCAGCCGTCCTGGACCTTGATGAATGCCCGCGTCCGCTCGACCGAGGCCCGACCGTCCGCGATTCCCTCGATCTCGACCCCGGACAGGGTCGGCAGGGCGCGCGGGAGGGGTCGGGATCCATCCGCTCCGACATCGACGAGCGTGGCGATCTCCGCGAGGAGCGCGTCCTTCGAGCGGTTGTCGACGAGCCGGGCGGCCGGGTCGGCGGCCGCGAACGCGTCACGCCCGACCTGGACCGAGCAGCCGGTCACGACGATCTCCGCGTCGGGGCTCGTCCGACGTGCCCGACGGACGACGTGCCGCGACTTCGCGTCGGCCTCGGCGGTGACCGTGCACGTGTTCACGAGGACGAGGTCGGCCGGCGCGCCGCGGTCGACGATCGCCACGCCTCGCTCGCGAAGCAGCCGGGCGGCGGCTTCCATCTCGGCCTGGTTGACCTTGCAGCCGAGGTTCGCGATCGACGCGGTTCGCACCGACCGCGTCGTCCGGTCGTGGACTGCCGCGGTCACCACAGCGCCGGCTTCGTGCTCATCAGGAACCCGATCGTCCCGACGAGCGCCGCCATCGTGTAGCTGACGTAGCGCTGGCGCTTGGCCCGCTCGTGCCAGGCCCGGTCGTCGGACGCCGCCCGGATCCCGACGAGGCGGCGGAGGTTGGGCCGCTGGACGAAGAAGGCCAGCAACAGGTTCGCGGCGTAGATGGACAGGGCGGCGAGCAGCCACGGCTGGCCCAGGAGCTGCGTCCCCAGCACCGTGATGAGGGCGATCCCCGACACCGCCAGGCCGAGCCCGATCACCAACGTCCCGCTCCCCTGCATCCACACGAGCAATCGGACGAACCGGTTCGGACTGTCCGCGGCCGAGCGGCGCGCTCGCAGCGCAAAGGGCAGCAGGATCGAGGGCAGGAACAGGCTCACCGCCAGCGCGATGTGCGTCGCGAGCAGGACCGGGAAGTAGGCGGGCATCGCGCCCGATTGTAGGGCGACCTACGTGCGAGCAGCCTCGAGCGCGACCCATTCGCCTTCCGCCGTCCGCGTCGTCACCTCGAGGCCCGCCGCCTCGAAGGCAGCCCGGACCTCCGCTTCGCGGTCGACGAAGATCCCGGACGCGAGCAGGACGCCGCCGGTGCGCAGCTCACGACGGAGCGACTCCGCCAGATCGATCAGGACCGACGCGATCAGATTGGCCAGGACGACGTCGAACGGCCCGTCATCGGACGGCAGGCTGCCGTGCCGGGCGGCGATACGCTCCGACAGGCCGTTCCGCTCGGCATTGGCGAGGGTTGCCTCGATCGCGATCGGATCCGTGTCCACGCCGAGGACCGATGCCGCGCCAAGCCTCGCCGCCGCGATCGCCAGAATTCCGGACCCGCAGCCGACGTCGAGCACGCCGGCACCATCGACCGTGCCGCGGTCGGCGAGGGTCTCGAGGGCCGCGAGGCATAGGCGCGTCGTCGGGTGGAGACCGGTCCCGAACGCCATCCCCGGATCGAGGGCCAGGACCACGTCGTCCGGCCCCGCCCGATGCCGTCGCCACGTCGGCTTGATCACGATCCGGCGACCGATCCGGAGGACGGGGAAGTGCGCCTTCCACGCCTCGGCCCAGTCGGCCTCGTGGACCAGGCGCGTCGTCAGCTCGCCGATCGGCCGAAGCCCGAACGCCTGGAGATGGCCGAGCGCCTCGCCCGCCTCGGCGGCCGCCCGCTCCGCGGCCGCGCGGTCGCGCGCCGGGATGTAGGCGCGGACGATCGACGGTCGTGTCGGATCGATGCGGGCGCTGAGCCCCTCGTCGACCAGCTCGTAGGCGGCCTCGACGCTGGTCCCGCCCGGGGCGACTCGACCGAGGATCTCCGAGACCGCCTCGACGGCCTCCACGTCCGCGGCGACGGAGAGCTCGAGCCAGGCGCCGGGCTCGGCAGCCACGGCGGGCTCGGCCCCATCGGCGGCCGGCTCGGACCGCGGTCCCCGGCCGCGGCCTTCAGCCAAGCGCGTCGCGGACCTTGTCGAAGATCCCGCCCGGAGCGGTGACGCCCTCGCCCGACTCGGCGGCGTACTCGGCGAGCAGCTCGCGCTGCCGCTTCGAGAGCTTGGCCGGGACGACGACGTTCACGAACACGTGGAGATCGCCCTTCGAGCCCGTCCGGCGGAGGTGCGGCACGCCACGGCCCCGGAGCCGGATCTCGGTGCCGGGCTGCGTGCCGGGCTTGATCTCGATCTCCTCGTCGCCGTCGACGGTCGGCACGGCAACGCGCGTCCCCAGCGCGGCCTGGACGATCGACACATCGGCCGCGTAGAAGAGCTCGGTGCCCTCGCGGCGGAGCGTTGGGTGCGGTGCCACGTGGACCGCGACGTAGAGCGACCCGGCCGGTCCGCCGCGGACGCCGATCTCGCCCTCGTTCGACAGCCGGATCTGATGGCCTTCGTCGATCCCGGCGGGGATCGAGACCCGGAGGGTCCGCTTCCGCTCCGTGCGTCCCTCGCCATGGCACGTCGGGCAGGGGTCGGTCACGATCTTGCCCTCGCCCCGGCACTTCGGGCAGGCACTGACGTTGACCATCTGGCCGAGCATCGTCCGCCGCGTCGTCCGGATCTCGCCGCGCCCGCCGCACTGGTCGCACGTGACGGGCTCGCTGCCGGGCTTCGAGCCACTGCCGCTGCAGGTCTCGCATCGCCCGAAGACCGGGAACTCGATCTCCTTCTCGGTGCCGCGAACCGCCTCTTCGAACGTGATCCGGAGGTCGTAGCGGAGGTCCGAGCCGGC
>DATLVO010000040.1:0-26717 GCA_035577485.1 Verrucomicrobiia bacterium | reverse complement strand
TGTGCCGCTCGGAGAGCAGTTACACCGGAATTACGCCGTTGATGTCGGTCCACTGCTTGGTCTCAACGACCGTGCCGCCGCGCCGAATCTCCCCTCGGAACCCGACCTCGACGTCGAAGGTATCCCCGGCAACGACCGCGTCGATGCCGCCGGGTCGGTCGTCGGCGCGATAGAAGCAGCCATCGACCTGGTTTTGCGTCGCCGCGGCAGCGTCGCTGAAGTAGCCGTTGTCGGTCCCTTCGTTCGGCTGCGCTCGATGGCCAAAATTCAAGGCCGGCGTCGTCACGTTGCCGTCCTCGCGAAACCCTACGGTCAAGCCCGCGCCACCGGGCTGCGTGTTGAACGTGCCGGACAGATCGGTGACCACGCCCGCGCGGGTCCTGTTCCAGTGCCCGCGGATGAACTGGCGATACTCGTAGTCAGCACAGCCGCAATACGGCGAGAACTGGGCGCGCACCGCGTGGTGCCCGGTGATGGAGCGTCCGCCGCCGACGACCGGTCCCACCGTCTGAGGGTCAACGTCGACCCGGAATGCGACCAGGCAATTCTTGTCAGTCCGCGCGAGCCGTTCGGCGCGGGTCTCGCGGTCCAGGAACCGGAACGCCTCCGGGCCGATCCGTCCGTCCTTCGCCAGTCCGTACTCCTGCTGGATCGCCGCGATGGCAAGGATGTCCGCGTCCGTCCAGGTGCCGGTCGGCGTGGTCCCGACGAGGTCCTGGATCTGCCTGGTCCGCAGCGGGTCGTATGACGCGCGATTGAACCTGATCGCCGACGCGATCTGTTGCGGCGTCAAGTCGGATTGGGCTGCCGGAGGCGTCGCCGGCGGGGGTGTGGCGAGGTCGCGCTGGACGACGGGAGCGCGTCCCCGCTGCTCGACGACATGCCTTAGCTCGTGGGCCAGAAGGCGCCGGCCATCAATCGTGCCGGGCGCCCACCGTCCTTCCGCGAACGCGATGTCGTGCCCAAGCGTGAACGCGTTCGCGCCGATGGCTTTCGACGCAGCCCGGGCTTCTGACGATGCGTGGATCCGGACGTCGGCGAAGTTATGCCCAAATTGGGATTCGAAGAAGCCGCGCTCTGCCGCCGGGAGACCGAGACCTGGACCCAGTGCCCGGGAGTCCTTGTGGATGCCCGAGCCCGGTTCAAATGTGTCCGGCAGCTTCCCGTGGTGCTCATCGTTCGGGTCGAGGCGCTTCGCGAACTTTCGAGTCGCCGCCGGCGGCCCCGCCCGATCCGGACGGTCGCCGTCAATTAGGCTCCTCGATGCCACCAACCCGGCTGCGGAGTATCGTGGCGGCGCGGTCGTGCCGCGGGGCGAACTGTCCCAGGTGGATAGCTGGACCACCATCGTTTCCAAAGTCTACGCCTGTTCGACGCCGCTCAAGCCATACGGCACAAACTTCGCAGGAAATGACATGACGGGCGCACGTGATCGCGAGGTCAGTGACAGTGAGCTTCTGGCCTGGCGCTGGCGAACGGACCATTCGGACGACCCAACGATCGACCCAAACGGAAGCGGAACGATCGTCGTGCTGGCCGACGCGGTTGGGGTCACGGTCGAGCGGATCGACGAGCGAGGCGAGACCGTCTGGACCGGTCGCGTCGGTGATGCGGACTCCGCGAGCATCGTTACGGAACCACGGGTGGCATACGTCGCGCTCTATCGCCGCGGGCTGAGCGGAGCGCGGCTGCAGGCGCTCGACGTCTCGACTGGTCGAGTGCTTTGGGACGCGCAGCTCGAAGCGCTTGGACCGATTCATCACAGCAAGTACGCCAACGTGGTCCAGGTGCGTCGAATCGCCGGATCGATCGTTGTATACGGGAAAGAGGCCGCCGGGCGGTACGTGGAGGCGCGTGCCGTCAGCAATGGCCAGCTCATTGGACATCGGATCTTGGGAGCCGCCTGACCTCGGAATCCTTCACGCGGCAACCCCCGGTTCAGGCTCTGGACGAGCGCTTGAGGCTCGTGACGGCTTCGTGACGGCGGCGTGACACTCGACCCGTAGTCTCCGATCGGCTGAGTCGCGACCGTATGTCGCGCTCTGGACCGCACCAACTGCCGAACACCTTTGGGGATCGCGCCATGAAGGAACCGCGTCAGCTCGCCGTCGACCCACCGCCCCGGAGCGCCGCCGCGACGCTCGGTCGTCACTTGCTCGGCCGGCTGTACAAGCCCGATCCGCGCGATTGGAGCCTCGCCCGGCTCATGGAGGTCGCGGAACCGCCTGCAGCGACGCTCGGGATGACCGTGCAACAGGTCCTTGACCAGACCCCATATTTCTCGACTTGGCCGAACTATCTTGTCTTCTGGCGTTGGGTGAAGAAGCAGAAGCATGGACCGGGGCCGGCGCCGGGCCCGACCGATACGACCCCCGGCTGGGAGCTGAAGATCCAGCTCGACCAGGGCCAGACCGGCCACTGCGTCGGGTTCGGCTGGTCCGGCTGGGTCGATGCGGCGCCTGTCGAGGGCAACTACCAGAACGCCGACGCGCACGCGCTCTACTACGAGTGCAAGGTGATCGACGGCGAGCCGCTCGCCGAGAACGGCTCCTATGTCCGGTCCGGCGCGCTGGCGCTCCGTAATCGCGGCCGCCTGTCGGCGTTCGCCTTCGCGAAATCGACTGCGGAGATCGACGACTGGATCGACAACCACGGTCCGGTCGTCGTCGGCACATCGTGGACGAATGACATGTTCAATCCCGACGCCAAGGGCTACGTGAAGCCGACGGGCGCCGTTGCCGGCGGCCATTGCTACGTGATGATCGAGAAGGTCGACACGGAGGACGCGTATGTCTTCCAGAATTCGTGGGGCGCCGGCTGGGGCCAGAACGGCCGCTTCCGGATGAAGCGGAGCGACTTCGGGAGCCTCCTGGCCGACCAGGGCGATGCCTGTTGCGCCGCGGAGCTGCCACACTGAACGTCGTACGGAGGATTCGAACCGGGTGGCGCAGATCACCATCGACAACGCGGAAAGCGGTCGCGAGATCCCGGCGCACGAAGGCGACGAGTTGACGATCCGCCTCGACGAGATTCCGACGTCCGGCTACCGCTGGGTGCTCGAGGACCACGACCCGTCCGTTCTCCGGATCGACGGCGACGACTACACCCCACCCCCGGGCGATCGGCTCGGGGGCGGTGGCACGCGATCGTTCCGATTCAAGGTGGTCGGCACCGGACGGAGCGGCCTCCGGCTCGCGCGCCGGCGGCCATGGGATGCCGATTCGACCGCCGCGAGCTTCGAGGTCGTGATCGACTCGACCCACTGACGCACGACCACGGGACGCAAGGCCGTGACGGCCGCGTGACGGGTCGGTGACGGCTCGGCCCATACCGTCCGCAGATGGTGTTTCCCGGTTCGCCGCGGCTGCTCAAGGGCGCGATCGTCGGGCTCGACCCGCTGAACCCGCTCGCCAGCGTCGTCATCTTCCAGTACAACCCCGACACCCTGACCCGGACCGTCCAGGCGCGCGCCGCCGGCGGCGGGGGAGGGGACACATCGCAATCCGAGGCCCTCCGGCTCAAAGGCCCACCCGAGGAGACGATCAGGCTCGACGTCGAGGTCGACGCGGCCGACCAGCTCGAGCGGGCCGATGCGATCGCGGGTCAGTTCGGCGTCGCGCCGGCGCTCGCCTCGCTGGAGATGCTCCTCTATCCGAAATCGGCCCTCGTCATCGCCAACGAGGTCCTCGCGGCCCTCGGGATCATCGAGGTGATCCCGCCGGAGGCGCCGCTGACTCTCTTCGTCTGGGGCCTGAAGCGCGTCCTGCCCGTCCGCCTCACCGAGCTCTCGATCACCGAGGACGCCTTCGACCCGGCCCTCAACCCGATCCGGGCCAAGGTCGGGCTGTCGCTCCGCGTCCTGACCTACGACGACGTCGGGCTGCTCAGTGTCGGCGGCGGGCTGTTCCTGGCGCACCAGATCGTCAAGGAAGTCATGGCCACGATCGCCGGCGCGTCGGCGGTCGGCGGCGCGCTATCGGGGACCGCGTCGTTCTCCGCCGGCGTCAGCGTGGGAAGCTAGCCGTGTTCGAGACGACGAGTCGCTACGCCACGGTCGACGACGCGACGATCGAGACGCCCGAGCCGGACGGCACCACGCGGACGATCCGGTTCAAGCGGCGTCGCTTCCTCCCGCCCGCGGACACGCTGACGCCGCTCACCCAACACGTGATGACGGATGCCGACCGGCTCGACCTGGTCGCGGCCCGGTACGCCGGCGATCCGACCGCGTTCTGGCGCCTGTGTGACGGCAACGACGTGCTCCGGCCGGAGGAGCTGGAGCACGCCGGACGGATCGTCGTCGTCGTCATGGCCAGGCCCTAGGCGGACGTCAGGTGCTGACGAGCGAGCTCGGGATCCGGTTGATGCTCTGGACGGGCGGCACGATCCCGACGCCTCCCAAACCGGCCGTGACCGCGGCGCTGACCCGCGTCCAGGTGACGAACGACGAGGACAGCGGCGACGGCTTCCAGCTGACGTTCGCCCTGGGCCACGACGGCGTCGCCGATTGGGACCTGCTCGACGGCTCGCTGGCGCCGATGACCAGGGTCTGGATCGCGGTCGTCCTGGGCGTGGTCCCCGAGGTCCTCATCGACGGGATCATCACCCAGCACGCGGTCACGCCCAGCAACGATCCGGGCCGCTCCACGCTGACCGTGACCGGCACGAACCTGAGCGTGATGCTCGACCTCGAGGAGAAGAACGCCCCGTACAAGAACCAGCCGGACTTCGTCATCGTCGGCGGCCTCCTGATGGCCTATCCCCAATACGGGCTCATTCCCGCAATCACGCCCAGCACCGACGTCCCGATCGAGCTCCAGCGGATCCCCCGACAGCACGAGACGGACCTCCAGTACATCCGCCGCTTGGCCGGACAGAACGGCTTCGTCTTCTACATCGAGCCGGTGACGTTCGGCGTCAACAAGGCGTACTGGGGACCGGTGGTCCGGGCCGGGATGCCGCAGCCGGCGCTGACGATGAACATGGGCGCCGCGACGAACGTCAGCCAGCTGTCCTTCTCGAACGATGCCCTGGCCCCGGTCGCGGCCAGCGGCGGCTTCCTGGAACCGATCACGAAGATGACGATCCCGATCCCGGCCCTGCCGCCGATCCGGATCCCGCCGTTGACCCCGAACCCGGCCACCCCGCAGCGGAAGGTCCTCCTGCGCGAAGCGGCCAATGAGAACCCAGCGCAGGCAGCGTTGTCGTCGGCGTCCGAGGCAACCCGGGCGCCGGAGGCGGTGAGCGGCCAGGGCCAGCTCGAGACGGTTCGCTACGGCTCGGTCCTCCGGGCGAGGCGCCTCGTCGGTGTCCGCGGCAGCGGCTTCTCCTACAACGGGTTGTTCTACGTCAAGAGCGTCACCCACGAGATCACGAAGGGCTCGTACACCCAGAGCTTCCGACTGAGTCGCGAGGGCACGGGGTCGCTCCTCCCGTTGCTGCCGACATGAGCGGCGACGGCCGCACCTTCCTCGGCAAGTACCGCGGGATCGTGACCGACATCCAGGACCCGCTGATGACCGGGCGGATCAAGGCCAAGGTCAAGGATGTCCTCGGCGACGACGAAAGCGGCTGGGCGCTGCCCTGCGCCCCCTTCGGCGGCAGCGGGGTCGGGTTCTTCGCCCTGCCGACGGTCGATGCCGGCGTCTGGATCGAGTTCGAGCACGGCGACCCGGACTACCCGGTCTGGACGGGCTGCTGGTTCGGCTCGGCCAAGGACATGCCGACCGCGCTCCTCGCGCCTCCCTACAAGAAGGTGATGATCGTCACGGACGGTGGGAACAAGATCACCGTCGACGACACGCCGGGCATCGGCGGGATCACGCTCGAGACGTCCGGCGGCCAGAAGCTCGTGCTGAGCGCGACCGGGGTCACGCTCGACAACGGGATGGGCGGCAAGATCGAGCTGACCGGCCCGAAGGTGTCCGTGAACAGCGGCGCCCTGGACGTCATCTGATGCCCGGCTACGCAGTCCAGATGGGTTCCACGGTGATCTGCGCCCACGCCGGCCAGGCCACCCCGACCACGCCGACGCCGCGCGTGCTCTTGGGCAACCAGCCGGTCATCACGATGACCTCGCCCTGGGTCATCGCCGGATGCGCGCTGACGGGGACCGCGCCGCCCTGCGCCACGGCCCAGTTCGTCGTCGGCGCGACCCGGGTGATGGCCGGTGGCGCGCCGGTCGTCATCCAGAGCGGGACCTCGCTCTGCGTCCCGACCGGGACGCCTCTCCAGGTCCTCGTGACCCAGCTCCGGGTGACCGCGACATGACCCAGGTCGACTTCCCGTACGGCATCGACCGCCGCGGCCGGACCGCGACGACGTCGGACGACGAGCACATCCGCGACCTGATCGAGCAGGTCCTCTTCACGGCTCCCGGCGAGCGCGTCAACCGTCCGACGTTCGGGAGCGGCCTCCTCCGCCTCGTCTTCGCCCCGAACGGGGACGCGCTGGCCGCGGCGACCCAGCTCACGGTCCAGGGCAACCTCCAGCAATGGCTCGGCGACCTGATCCAGGTCATCGAGGTCCAGGTGGAGGCGGTCGACGCCGAGCTGCGCGTCGCGGTCCGCTACACCGTCCGCCAGACCCAGCAGACGCGGGTCGACATGTTCCGGCAGGCCGTCTGACATGACGACGCAGTACCGCTGCGGCTCGGAGGAGCGCCGCCGCCTCATCGCCGGGTCGACGTCGCTCAACGGGATCGACCGGCTGACCGTCGACCCGGACGAGACGACGCTGCGCGTCCACTTCCTGCACGACCTTCCCGGCACCGGGGTCGGCGCGGTTCCCGCCCCGCCGGCCTCGGCCCTCACGTCGGCGAACGTCGCGATCGACGGCGGCGTCCGCTTCCCCGACATCCGGGTCCGGACGGTCAACGCCGTCGGCCCCGTCCTGACTGTCACGGTCGACCGCCCCGGCGACTACTCCGACTACCGCCTCCGGCTGCGACGACCGGACGATCCGGACCTGCCGCCGGACGGCTTCGACGGTCCGCTGTCGGCCGTCCGCTTCACCTTCAAGGTCGACTGCCCGACCGGTTTCGACTGCCGGACCGAGGACGACTGCCCTCCGGACGCCGTCGTCGAGCCAGCGATCGACTATCTGGCCAAGGATTACGCGAGCTTCCGGCGGCTGATGCTCGACCGCATGTCCGTCCTGATGCCGGACTGGCGCGAGCGGAACCCGGCCGACGTCGAGATCGCCCTCGTCGAGCTGCTGGCGTACGCCGCCGATCGGCTCAGCTACTACCAGGACGCCGTGGCGACCGAAGCCTATCTGGGCACGGCCCGTCACCGGGCGTCGGTCCGCCGCCACGCTCGCCTGCTCGACTACCGGATGCACGACGGCTGCAACGCCCGGACGTGGGTCCACGTGATCGCGGCCGCCGATCTGTCCCTGAAGTCGGGGACGAAGGTCCTCCTGCGCTCGCCGAGCGGCGACGACGGCGTGCTCGCGTCGGCCGCCGGCGCCGCCGCGATCGCGTCCGAGTCGCCGATCGGTTTCGAGACGACGACGGCCCTCGATGTCCGGCTCGCGCATAACGAGATCCGCTTCCACACCTGGTCTGAGATCGGGTGTTGCCTGCCCGCCGGCGCGACTCGAGCGACCCTCCGCAACGAGCCCGCGGTCACGCTCCGGCCGGGCGATCTGCTCCTGCTCGAGGAGGTCTGCGGGCCGACCGGTGAGCGCGTCGACGCGGACCTGCTGCACCGCCAGGTCGTCAGGCTCACGCGGGTCCGGGATCGTCGGACGACCGGCGGGCTGGACGTCCCGCTGACCGACCCACTGACGAACGCGCCGATCGCCGAAATCGAGTGGGATCACCGGGACGCGCTGAGGTTCCCGCTCTGCATCTCCGCCCTCGCGGACGACGGGACGACGCAGCTCGACGACCTCTCCGTGGCCCGCGGCAACATCGTCCTCGCGGACCACGGCCTGACACGCGCCATCCCGCTCGACCCGCCGCAGACACCCGACGACGCGCCGTATCGGCCGCTCGTGGTCGTCGAGCCGTTGACGTTCGTCGAGCCGATCGACCCGTCGGCACCGGCATCGCGGGCGCTGCTCCAGGATCCGGAGCGGGCGCTCCCGGTGCTGACCCTCCGTGGAGACGGCGCCACGTGGTCGTCCCAGCGCGACCTGCTCGCGAGCGATCGGTTCGCGGGGGAATTTGTGGCGGAGATCGACGCCGCCGGAACCGCCCGGCTGCGGTTCGGCGACGGGGCGCTCGGTCGCCGCCCGAGCGGGGGGAGCGACTTCACCGCCTCCGGTCGCATCGGCAACGGATCCATCGGCAACGTCGGGCCCGACACCCTGACACGGATCGTCACCGACGACACCGGTGTCGCCGGCGTCCGCAACCCCCTGGCCGCAACTGGTGGGATCGATCCCGAGGCGGCTGACCGGGTCCGGCTCGTCGCGCCGCGCGCCTTCCGGTTCCAGGAGCGCGCCGTCACGGAGGCCGACTACGCGACGGTCGCGATGCGCCGGCCGGGCGTCGGGCGGGCCGCGGGCCGGCTCCGCTGGACGGGGAGCTGGTACACCGCCGTCGTGACGGTCGACCGGCCCGGCGGCCAGACGATCGACGAGCCGTTCCGGTCCGGTCTGACCGACTGGCTGGACCTCTACCGGATGGCCGGCGTCGATCTCGGCGTGAGCCGGCCGATCGACGTGCCGCTCGACGTCGTCCTCGAGGTGTGCGTCGAGGAGAGCCATCTCGCGGCTCACGTCAAGCGCGCCGTTCTCGACGCGCTATCGAGCCGCCAGAAGGCGTCGGGCGAGCGGGGCTTCTTCCATCCGGACAACTGGACCTTCGGGCAGCCGGTCTACCTCAGCCGACTGTACGAAGCGGTGACCCGCCTCGACGGCGTGGCCTGGGTCGACGCCCAACGGTTCCAGCGTCTGGGCCGGGTCGCGAACAGCGAGCTCCAGGACGGCGTGATCCGCATCGGGCCGCTGGAGATCGCCCGACTCGACAACGATCCCAACTTCCAGGAGAACGGCCAGCTCACGGTCGAGATCCGAGGCGGCCGATGACGCCGCTTGACGCCGTGCTGCCGGCCTGCGGCTGCTGCCAGGCGGTCGCGGACGGTCCGAGTCCGATCGAGAACCGGCCCGGTCTCGCGAGCCTCGCCTATCGCGTCGGGACGCACGGCCGGTTCCGGCGACGGATGCTGGCCCGGTTCCCGACGCAACCCGAGCTGAGGCCGCTCACCGCCCGGTCCGACGACGATCCGTCGGTGGCCCTCGTCGACGCCTGGGCCACGGTTCTCGACGTCGTCACGTTCTACGAGGAGCGGATCGCCAACGAGGGGTTCCTGCGCACGGCGACGGAGCAGCGATCCGTCTACGAGCTGGCCGCGGAGATCGGCTACCAGCCGCGTCCCGGCGTCGCGGCGAGCGGACCGCTCGCCTTCGAGCTCGAGACCGGTCTTGGAGCGCCGCCGCGGGTCGCGATCCCGAAGGGCGTCAAGGTCCAGAGTGTTCCCGGTCCGGACGAGAAGCCGCAGACCTTCGAGACGACAGAGACGATCGAGGCCCGGCCGGAGTGGAACGGGATCCCGATCCATGCCGCCGACCGGCGGCTCCCGAAGCCCCGCGACACTGAGGCCTGGCTCGCGGGCACGGCGACGAACCTCCAGCCGGGCGATGGGATCCTGCTCGTCGGCCGTGAGCGCGACGAGAACGCGGAGAGCGACCACTGGGACTTCCGCCAGCTGACAGACGTCGACGCGGACGCGAGCCTCGGCATCACCCGCGTGGCATGGGCGCGCGGGCTCGGCTGGCGCGGGCCGGGCCATTGGGTCGATCCGGCGGCGAGTGATGTCCGCTGCTTCGCCTTCCGCCAGCGCGCGGCGCTCTTCGGTGCTGCGGCGCCGGACTGGAAGAGCCTGCCGACGAGCTTCAAGCTCGGGATCCTGGGGGGTGGGACTGCCGGCGGCCGGCTCGAGGCGAGCATCTACGTGCCCCAGGACTGGCCGGGCCTGAAGATCGACGCCATCGCTGCCGGCGAAGACGATCCCAAGCACACGATCTTCCTCGACGCGATCTACCCCCGGCTCGTCGCGGGCAGCTGGATCGTCCTCCAGCGCCCGGGCTACATGGAGCTCTACCGACCGAAGCCGAGCCTCGGCGCGAATGCGATCGCCGACGACGCCCGCACGGGGTTCACCCTCAGCGCGAAGACGACCCGTGTCGTCGTCGAGGGCGAGAACCTGATCGAGGTCTTCAACGCCCACGTCCGTGACACCGTTGCCTTTATCGCCAGCGAGGAGCTGGCCCTCGCGGCGACGCCGATCCGGGACCCCGTCGAGGGTCGGACGGTCGAGATCGACGATCCGCTGGACGGGTTCGAGCTCGGCCGGACGGTCCTCGTCCACGGGCCGCGCGCCCGCCTCGTCGTCCCAGCCCGGGCGCGCCCGCTCGTTGAGACCGCGACGGGCGCTATCCGCCTCCAGCCTCGTGACGTCCTGACCGTGATGGGTCCGTCGACGCCCGTCGGTGGCACGCGGAGCTGGCCGGTCCGGACGCCCGGCGGTGCGAGCGGCGTGGTCAAGGGCCCGGTGGGTCACGAGGGCGTCGTGCCGGTGGCCGCCCCGGCGGACGCCGAGCGGATCGCGGAGGCCTGCGTGGTCGACCTGATCAGCCCCGTGACCGGCGAACCCGGTCGGTCGACGATCCGGTTCACCGAGCCGCTGGCGAACGTGTTCGATCGCGGAGCGACCGTCATCCACGCCAACGTCGCGCCTGCGACGCACGGCGAAAGCCGGACGGAGATCCTCGGCAGCGGCGACGGGTCGATCCCGTTCCAGCGGTTCGAGCTGAAGCAGAAGCCGGTCACGTTCGTGCCGGCCAGGACGACGAGCGGCGCCGCGACGACGCTCGCGGTCGACATCGACGCCGTCGCGTGGTCGGAGGCCCCGGGGCTCGACCAGCTCGGGCCGCGCGAGCATGCCTACGTCACGCAGATCGCCGACGACGGGACGGCCACCGTCCAGTTCGGGGACGGCCGGCTCGGGTCGCGACTGCCGACCGGGGTCGAGAACGTCCGGGCGACGTATCGCGTCGGTGTCGGCGCGGTCGGCAATCTCGCGGCGGGTCAGCTGTCGCTCCTGATGACGCGTCCGCTTGGAACCCGGAACGTCACGAACCCGCTCCCCACGACCGGCGGAGCCGACCCGGAGGGCCGCGATACCGCTCGCGTCAACGCCCCGCGGACCGTGCTCACGTTCGATCGCGTCGTGTCCCTGGACGACTACGCGAACCTCGCGCGGTCCTTTGCGGGGATCGGCAAGAGCGAGGCCCGGTGGGTCTGGGAGGGCCGCCGCCGCGTCATCCTCGTGACGGTTGCCGGCACCGGCGGGATGGCGATCAGCCAGGTCCCGACGTTGCGGGACCTCGCTGGCGCGCTCCGCGACGCGGGCGACCGACATCAGGCCGTCCGGATCCGCGCCTACGAGTCGCGCACGTTCGACGTCGACGCCGGGGTCTACCTCGCGGAGGGCCACGACTGGGATCGGGTCGCAGCCGACGTCCGGTCGGCGCTCCTCGATCGCTTTTCGTTCGAGCGGCGGGCGCTGGGCCAGCCGGTGAGCGTGAGCGAGGTCGGGAGCGCGATCCAGGGCGTGGCGGGCGTCCTCGCCGCGGACCTCGACGCGGACGGCATCCGGTTCACCGGTGAGGCGCCCCCCAAGGCGCCGATCCTCGTCGCCGAGACCGGACGAGCGGGACCGGCAGGACCGCGGCCGGCCCAGCTGATCACGATCAATCCGGCACCCGGCGGGATCCACATCGCGAGGCGGCTGTGAGCGCGAGCGCGGAGCGGCTGTACGAATTGCTGCCCGCCGTCTACCGGATCCGGGACGCCGAGAACGGCTACCCGTTGCGCGGCCTCGTCGCCGTCCTCGGTGAGCAGCTCGACGTCGTCGACGCGGACATCGCGGCGCTCTACGAGAACTGGTTCATCGAGACGGCCGACCGCTGGGTCGTGCCCTACATCGGCGACCTCGTCGCGACACGGACGCTCGCGACGGCCGCGCTCGAGGACGAGGTGGGTCTCAGCGTCCTGTCGCGCCGGTTCAGCCAGCGGGCCTATGTCGCGAACACGATCCGCTACCGCCGCCGGAAAGGCACGGCCGCGGTGCTCGAGCAAGTTGCCTTCGACGTGACCGGCTGGCGGGCCCGCGCCGTCGAGTTCTTCCAGCTCCTCGCCACGAACCAGTACATGAAGCACGTCCGGCCGGCCAACGTCGCATCGCCGGACCTGCGGCGTGGAAGCGCGCTGACGAGGCTGGACGGGCCATTCGACCGGGCGGCCCACACGATCGACGTCCGGAACCTCGGGTCCGATCACGAGCCGGGCCACCGGGCGATCGGTCGCGGTCGATACGGCGTCCCGCATGTCGGGCTCTTCCTCTGGCGGCTCCAGCCCTACCGGGTCCAGGCTGGCTGGGCTCGGGCCGTCGACGCCGGGTCCGCCGGCTTCACCTTTCATCCCCTCGGGCTCGACGAGCCACTCTTCAACCCGCCCCGGACGGAGCGGGAGATCAGCCACCTCGCCGCCGAGCCAGACGTGCCGGGACGCCTGCCGCGCCTCGACCTCGTCGACGAGCTCGACGCGGTCCGGCAGGCAGAGGTCGATGGTGAGACGCCCCCGGCAGGCGCGTTCTTCCGCGACGACAGCATCCCGTTCGCGGTGTCGTACGCGACGGCCGCCGATCCCGACACTCTGGTTGAGGTCCCGTCCGACCAGATCTCGATCTGCGACCTGTCGGTGTGGCGCCGACCGCTACCGACCCGAGCGTACCGGCCGAAGGCGGGCGGCCCTGCCCTCGCCCGACCGATCGTGGTCGGCGTCGATCCGACCCTTGGTCGCCTGGCGTTCCGGGCCGGTATCGATCCCGATCGAGTCGTCGTCGACTACAGCTCCGCGTTCAGCGGCGACCTGGGCGGCGGGCCCTACGACCGGCGCGACTCGACCGAGCTCTGGCTAGAGCCGGCCGAGGTCACGTTCCAGGTCGGGGTGACCCGCGATCCCGGGACCCTTGCCGAGTCGACGCCATCGATGCCGATCGTCGCCAACGTCACCGATGCGATCGCGGCGTGGGCCGGCGCGAGCGCCGCAGCCGCCCGTGGATTCGGATTGATCGTGATGATGGACAGCGCGCGGTACGACGAGGACCTCATCGACGCGGCGACGATCGATGTGCCCGCCGGCTGGCGGCTCGCCATCGTCGCCGCCGATTGGCCCGACGAGCGAGAGCCCGACGTCGTCGGTGGCGCGCCCGTTCGCACGCTCGGACGGATCGCGCCCGACAAGCAGCTCCGACCCCACGTGCATGGGGAGATCGCTGTCCGAGGAACGGCGGCCGGGAACGCCGAGGGCCCCGGCGAGCTCATCCTGAGCGGCCTCCTCATCGAGGGCGGCATCACGGTCCGCTCAGGCAACCTGGGCCGGCTGGCGATGGTCGACTGCACGATCGTGCCCGCGAACGGCGGCCTGACCGTCGAGTCGACGGGCGGCGCCGCTACGGCCAACGGATCCCTGGCGGTCGCGCTCGACCGCTCGATCTGCGGCCCGATCACGATGCCGGCCTCGACCCGTCGCCTGCACGTGGCCGACGCGATCGTCGACGCCGCCGGGGGACCCGCGGCGATCGCCGGGCCGGGCGTTTCCCTCGACATGGACGAGGCGACCGTACTCGGATCGACCGTCGTCGACCGCATCGAGGCGTCGAATTCCGTGTTCATCGGCCTGCTGACCGTCACCCGGCGGCAGGAAGGCTGCGTCCGGTTCAGCCACGTCCCCGCCGGCTCGACCACGCCCCGGCGGTTCCGGTGCCAGCCCGACCTGGCCCTGGCCGGAGTGTCGACAACGGCGGCGATCGATCGCGTCCGCGCGCGCCTGACACCGGTCTTCACCTCTCGAGCGTACGGCGACCCGGGCTACGGCCAGTTGGGGCGCGGCGTCGCCGTCGAGATCCGGACGGGCGCCGAGGACGGCTCCGAGATGGGGGCGTTCAGCTCGCTCAAGCAACCCCAGCGCGAGGCCAATCTCCGGATTGCCCTCGACGAATACCTCCGATCCGGGCTCGAGGCCGGGATCTTCTTCGCGACCTGAGGAGACCGGGATGAACGGAGACATCAGCCGCGCCACCTTCCGGCCCAACAGGCACTTCCACGACGTCGCCATGCAGCAGGGCCGGGTCCATCTCGACGCGGACTGGAACGAGGCGCAGGCGATCGGTTCGTACCTCGATGAGACGACACGGGTCGACACGATCGGGCCGCGCGGCGTCCCGAAGGTCGGCGGCGGCTTCGAGATCGGGATCGCTCCTGGGGCGACCGATCTCACGATCGGAGCCGGCCGGATTTATGTCGACGGGCTGCTCTGCGAGCTCGATGCCTCGGACGTCGGCCTGACGAACGTCGAGGCGGACGCCGTCACGGTCGAGCGCATGGTCGTCGACGGGCGCGCCTTCGCGGCGGGCGAATGGATCGAGGTCCGCGGCTCGGACGACAGCGTCGCCCCCGAGATCGTTCGGGTCGAGTCGATCGACCTGGAGACCCGGGTCCTGCACATCGATCCGTCGCTGGCGAACACGGCGTTGACGGACCCACGCGCGCGCCGGGTCGTCTCCTACACGTCGCAGCCTGACTTGCCGGCACCGGAGCTCGCGTCCGAGGGCACCCTTGCGACCCCGCCGGCCGTCACGTTCGCCAACGGGACGTACCTGGCCTACCTCGACGTCTGGCTGCGATCGATCACCGCGCTCGACGACGCCGAACTTCTCGAACCCGCCCTTGACGGGCTCGACACGACGACCCGGACTCAGACGATGGCCCAGGTGCGGATTCGGCACCTCGGGTCCGAGATCGTGACGGATTGCACGGCGATCGATCCGCTGCCGGACCTCCTCGACGCGGGCACCGAGCCCGGCGACCGACCCGCCAGCACGGGTCGCCTGTCGGCCCGGGCCAAGCCGGTCGAGGAGCAGGCCGACGTCTGCGAGATCCCTGCGGACGCTCGGTACCAGGGCCTCGAGAACCAGCTCTATCGGGTCGAGGTCCACGATCCCGGCGAGCTCGGCTCGGCGACGTTCAAGTGGTCGCGCGAGAACGGCTCGATCGCCGTCCTCTGGACCGGCCAGACCGCCAACAAGCTGGCGGTCGGCAGCACCGGTCGCGACGCCGTTCTGGGCTTTGCCGCCGACCAGCTGGTCGAGCTGCTCGACGACACGCTGGAGACGCACGGTCGTCCCGGGACGCTCGTCACGCTCGCGGCGCCCCCGGCCGATGACGAGCTGACCATCGACCCGTCGTCCACGGCGAATCGATCCGATTTTCCGCTGAACCCGCGGATCCGCCGCTGGGACAACCCGACGGCAGGCGCGGTCACGGTCGAGCAACCGACCGGCGACGGCTATCTGGCGCTCGAGGACGGCGTCGAGGTCCGGTTCGAGGCCGGTCACTACAACACCGGCGACTACTGGCTGATTCCGGCCCGGACCGCGACCCGCGACGTCGACTGGCCGCGGGACTCGCTCGGCCGGCCGTTGTCGCGGCTGCCCGACGGGATCGCCCACCATTACGCGCCGCTGGCCCTGGTCGAGGTCGCCGGTGGCGTCCCGACGATCGTCCACGATTGTCGCGCGCCATTCCCCTCACTGACGACGATCGCGGCCACCGACGTCACCTTCGACAACGAGGCCTGCGAGCTCCCGGGTGCGCGGACGGTCCAGGACGCGCTCGACGCGCTGTGCGAGAGCAGCACGCTCCGTCGGCACAAGAAGCATCTTCACGGTTGGGGGATCGTCTGCGGGCTCCGCGTGAAATGCGGCACGGACGAGGCCGACGACCGGACGAGCATCACGGTCCGGGACGGCTACGCCGTCGACTGCGAGGGCAACGACCTCCTGGTCGAGCGCGACGAGCCGCTCGACCTGGACCGCCTGATGGAGCTGAACGGCGGCCGGGACCTGTTCCTGAAGGACGGCACCGGCGACATCTCGCTCTTCATGAAGACCGACGTCGAGACCGGCATCGATTACGGCATCGAGCCCTACGACCCGCACTGGGACAAGCGCCGCAATCCCCTGGCTGGGGACCTCCTGAACGACGTCTACACCGACTGCATCGAGACGATCCAGAAGTTCCTCGAGGCCGAGCTCGGCCTCGGCGGCGCGACCGTCGACCACGGCCGCGTCGCCCAGCGCCAGTCGATCTTCGCCTCGCTCGTGGCCCAGGTCGTGAACCCGCAAGCCAGCCAGACGATCTACGTCGCGGAACGTGAGCACGAGATCATGCTCGAGTTCTACAAGGGGCTGCGGGAGCTCCTGCAGAGCGAAACCTTCTGCGCGATGTTCGACGACGCGACGCCATTCCCGGACTACCCGAAGGACCTGCCCGAGATGGACACGATCTTCGGGATGGGGCACCACCAGCGGATCCGGATCCGCCCCGGAGGTCTCGAGGCATGGACCGTCGGCGGCGGGATCAGCCCGATCTCACCGACCAGCTTTGTCAATCGCTACGACCTGCAGGCGAAGGAGCTGCTCGAGCGCCTGGCTCCACTCGCCGGGACGACCGTGGACGAGACCGAGCCCGATTCGGGCGCCGGGGCGATCAGCGACGTGGCCTTCTCGCCCGACGGCGGTCGGATCTACGTCGTGGCGCCCACGAAGAACGGCAAGAACACGTTGTTCCGGTCGGGTCGCGTCGAGGATCGCGGGGTGAGCTGGGGCGAGCTCGTGACGATCTGTGACGCACAGCTCGTGACGCTCGGCGTGACGGCCGCCGACCCGAAGAACGTCTACGCGAGCGGATCCGGCACGGGCATCTACCGGATCGACCCGGACGCGGTGGACCCGAGCATGAGCCCGGCCTTCTCGTTCGTGGCTTCAGGGCATCTCGTCGTGACCCCCGACGGGCGGGCCTATGCGACCGCCCTCCAGGCGAACAGCACATCGAAGGTGCCTGCCTACGATCGCGTTCTCGGCTACGACCTGGTGTCGACCGCGACTCCGGCGCCCGCCCCGCTGGACGTGTCCCTGCCAGGACCCGGCACGGACGACCTCGCGGTCGCGTTCGCGCCCCCGCTCGGCAAGCGTGGCGCCATTCGCCGCGGTTCCGACGCCCCGCGGACCGTCTACCTGGGCGTCGACATGGGCGGCCTGAAGCAGGTGCTGGCCTACGACGGGCTGACCGGCCAGCCGGTTGGCGGCGGCGGCTCCGTCGCCCTCCCCAACGTCGACGGCCCGATCCGACTGGTGCCCTTCGCGACGACGGGGGCGCTCGTCGTCGTGTCCGAGGACGACTGCGACGTCGTCCTGATCGACCTGAAGTCCAACAAGTTGATCGCCGGCGCGGGCGTTCCCGTCCAGGTGGGTCCGGTGTCAGCGGCGGCGACCGACGAACGCAAGATCGCCTACGTGCTCAATTACTGGAGCGACACGATCACCGTCATCCCCGCCGAAGCGCTGATGGGCAAGTTCCCGTTCAAGATCCTCGCGGACTATCGCCGCCAGATCATCTACGCCTTCCGGGACCTGCTGGCTGGGTTCCTCCAGTACCTCAAGGACTGCTTCTGCGACCACCTCCTCGTGGATTGTCCGGAGTGCGACGGCGACGGCCGGATCTACCTCGCGAGCGTGAGCGTCCGCGGGGACCGGGTGTACAAGGTCTGCAACTTCTCGCGGCGGAAGTACGTGAAGAGCTTCCCGACGGTCGACTACTGGCTCTCGATCGTCCCCGTCATGCCGCTGATCCAGAAGGCCGTGGAGGAGTTCTGCTGCATGGTCCTGCCCGATCTCTTCGGTCGCTACACCGTGCCCGAGTACCAGCCCGAGGCCGATCGTCCCGCTCCCCGCTTCCGGTACTCGAAGGGTCGGACCGACCTCGAGACCGCCCAGAAGGCCAACATCGTGTCCAAGTTCAACGATGCGCGGACCCGGGCCGGCGTCGCCGGCCGGCTGGTCGCTGACGCCGGGCGCCGGGCGCTCGCCGCTCCGGTTGCGGATCCGGCCGTCCGGATCGGCAACCTCGTCGGCCGCCCCGCGGACCACGTGGAGCGCAGTCTTGTCGACCACGGGATGGCCGTCCTCCGGGCGACGGAGCCCACGTCCGACCTGTCGTCGATGCTCGGCAACCTGATCGGCTTCCTCCGGACGCCGCGCGCCGGCGACGAGGTGACCCTCCACGAGGAGGCCGGCAAGGTCAGCTTCGTCACGGCTGCCGAGCCGCGACGTTGGGCGCCGACGGCCGGTGATCAGGGCACCTCGGTCGACGCCCTCATGCGGGCCGCCGAGGCTCGGGACGCCGAGGTCGCCGAGCTCCGTGCGCAGGTGCAGCGGCTGCAGGACGCGAACGCGCCGGCGGCCGACGACACGCGCGTCGCCGCGCTGGAGGCCGAGCTGGCCGATCTCCGCGGCCTCCGCGACGAGGTGCAGCGCCTGCTCCAGGCGAACCGGCCCGAGACCGAAGCGAACACGGTCCCGACGCCCGGCCCGAAGACGGCCCCGACGGCGAAGAAGGGCGCCGCACCGGCCGCTCGGACGCCCGCCCGACGATCGACGGGGTCGGAGCCAGCGGCTCCGAAGCCACGGACCCGGCGGGGTCGGCCGACGAACCCGGCCTGACATCCGCGACCCGGCGCCGGGCGGGAGGACGATCCTTCCGCCCGACGCGGAACATCGTTGGCCGACCGGCGCCTAGCGACGATCCCCCGAATCCTCCGGGCCATGCCGCTCCGCCTCGATTAGCCGGCCGAGCCACCCGCGGACCAGGGTGCACGCCTCGTCCGCCGACGCGACGACCGCCGTCGATCCGTCGCGACTGCTCAACGCCGCCATCTCCGTCATCCGGACGCGGAGGCTGGGTTCGGGACCCGCTTCCAGCCAGGCCCGAAGGACCGCGACGCCACCGGACTCGGCTCGGTCATGTCTCACCGTTCGTCCATCGTCGGTGCGGCCCGTTACCGGGCCATCACCGGGCCATCACCTCCGGCCTCTCGCCCCGAACAACGGCCCCGAACCTCCCCCAGGCGTCGGCATCACGCCGGCGGCACCGGCGTCGCGTAGACGATCGCAGCGAACCGGTCGACGACGATGGCGGCCGCGATGAGGGCGATCGCCGCGATCGCGAGGTACGTGATGAAGCGCCCGTCCCGGTTCAGGAGCAGGAACGAGACGACGAGGGCGGCGATCCACAGGACCCCGGCCAGGAAGAGCGGGAACCAGCTCGGAGCGTCGGTCGGGACGACCTGGAGCGCGAGGAGCAGCCCGCCCTCCCAGATGACGACGACGAGGCCGACGGCCACCGCGAGTCGGAGCACGGTCGTCGCGATCATCGGCACCACGCGACGATACACGGGCCGGCGGACCGGGCGGGCCACCCCGGAGCCGCACGCGGCGGACCCGCCACCCGCCGATCTGGCACGCTGCCACGATGGCCCCCCGTCATGAGACCGACGATGTCCCGCGCCGGGTCCCGCTCTCGCACCGGCGGGCGCTCATCGCGCGCCACACGCGCCTCCGGCCGGTCGAAGGCGTCACCGGGATCCGCCTCCACCTGGCGGACGATGCCGCGCCGGTCTGGAGGGCGACCGAGGCCGCTCTCGGCATCTCGGGCGCACCGATCCCGTTCTGGGCGTTCGCGTGGGCGGGCGGCCTGGCGATCGCGCGCTACCTCGAGGAGCATCCCGACGAGGTGGCCGGCAAGCAGGTGATCGACCTCGCGACGGGGTCCGGTCTGTGCGCGCTCGTCGCGATGCGTCTCGGGGCCGCGGGCGCGACGGGGATCGACGTCGACCCGTTCGCCGAGGCGGCGCTGGCCCTGAATGCCCGAGCGAACGGAGTCCGCGTCGGGTTCATCGGCCGGGACCTCCTGGACGAGGAGCCGCCGCCGGCCGACGTGCTGCTCGCCGGCGACACCTGGTACGAGGGCCCCCTGGCCGAGCGGGTCCTGCCCTGGCTGCGCCGGGCGGCGGCCACTGGCACCCGGGTCCTCGTCGGTGACCCGGGCCGGCGCTACCTGCCGGCAGACGGCCTCGTCCAGCTCGCGGCGTACGACGTCCGGACGACGACCCAGCTGGAGGATCGCGACATCGTTCGTGGACGAGTCTTTACGCTGGCCGACTCCAGCTGAGCCGGGCGGTAGCATCGCCACCGTGTCCCCGAATGGCCCTTCGACTCCGCCGCGCGATGCCGCGCCGTCCGATGGCGCGACTCCCACCCCGCGCGTCGCGGTCGTCGTCGCGTTGGTCGCGAACCTGACCGTCGCCGCAGCGAAGTTCGGTGCCTTCGCGATCACCAGCTCGTCGGCGCTGCTCGCGGAGGCGCTCCATTCGCTGGCCGACTCGGCGAACGAGATCCTGCTCCTGGTGGGCGCCCGTCGGGCCCGCCGACCGGCCGACCGCCGGCATCCGTTCGGCCACGCCCGGTATCGCTACGTCTACGCGTTCCTCGTCTCGCTGACCGTCTTCTGGATCGGTGGCGTCCTCGCCGTGGTCGAGGGGATCGGCCACCTCGCGAGCGACGAGCCGGTGGTCGACCCGCTCTGGGCGTTCGCGGTGCTCGGGCTCGGGGCGGCGCTCGACGGCTGGTCGCTACGGACGACGGTCCGGGCCGGCCGGTCCTCGAAGGGCACGTTGAGCTGGAAGCAGCTCGTCCGGGTGACGAAGGCGCCGGACCTGATCGTCGTGTTCCTCGAGGACCTCGGGGCTCTGCTCGGCATCTGCATCGCCGCGATCGGGGTCGGGCTGACCGCCCTGACCGGCGTCGCGACCTGGGATGCCGTCGCGTCGATCGCGATCGGCCTCCTGCTCATGGCGATCGGGCTCGTCGTGAACCGCGAGACCCAGAGCCTGCTGCTCGGCGAGTCGGCCACCCAGGACGTCGAGGCCAGGATTCGCGACGCGATCGCCACGACCGCCGGGATCTCCGGCGTGGTCAATCTTCGGACGATCCACCTCGGGCCGGACGACCTCGTCGTGGCCGCGGGGATCCTGGTCGAGGCGGCGACCGACGCCGGTTCGATCGCCGGCGCCATCGTCGAGGCCGAGCGCCGCGTCCGCGACGCGGTGCCGTTCCGGACGGTCATCTATCTCGAGCCGCGCCTTGCGCGGGAGGAGCCGCTCAGCCCTTGATCGCGCCGCTCAGCCCGGGGCCGCGCAGGAACAGCCGCTGGAACAGGAGGAAGAGGGCGATCGGGATGGCGCTCGAGATCGTCAAAGCCGCGATGAAGACACCGAGGTCGGTCGTCGGCTGCAGGGTCGGCAGCCGGACCGACAGCGGCTGGAGGCTCGGGTTCCGGAGCACCAGCAGCGGCCAGAGGTAGTCCTTCCACGTCCCGATCACGGCAAAGACCGACACGACCCCGAGGATCGGTCGCGACATCGGCAACACGATCAGCCAGAAGAGCTGGAACGGCCCCGCGCCGTCCACCCGCGCGGCCTCGAAGATCTCGCGCGGCAGGTTGTCGAAGAACCGTTTGATCACGATCACGTTGAACGCGCTCGCGCCGGCCGGCAGCCAGACGGCCCAGAACGTGTCGATCAGCCGCAGGTGGACGAGCGGGACGTCGACCACGGTCAGGTAGAGCGGCACGAGGAGCACGATCGACGGCACGAACAGGGTCGCGAGGACCAGGCCGGTGAGGACCCGATGGAATCGCGGCCGCAGCACCGACAGCGCGTAGCCGGCGGTCGTGGCGACGACGATCTGGACCAGCCACGAGCCGATCGCGATCCAGACCGTGTTCAGGAGGTAGCGGTCGATGTGGGTCCGCGTCCAGGCGGTCGCGAACTGGCCGAGGTCGAAGCCGCCCGGCCACAGCGCCATGGGTGCGCGCAGGGTGTCCTGGGTGGGCGTGATCGACGACTTGGCCATCCAGAGCACCGGGCCGAGCCCGACGACGAGGAGGAACAGCAGGGTCGCGACCTGGACGGCCCGGAGGGTCCAGCGGACCCGTCGTCGCCGCCGATCCGCGGGCGAGATGACCCCACGGTCCTCCTGGACTCGGGCGCGGGCCGGTGGTTGCGCTCGGGCTGGGGCCGGTCGGCGAACGCGCCCCAACGTCGTCACGACGAGGTGCTCCAGGACCGCGTGAGCCAGAAGTAGCCGGCGGTGAAGACGGCGAGGAAGCCCGCGAGCATGATGCTGAGCGCCGCGGCCATCCCGTACTCGCCCCCGAGACTGTTCTGGAAGGCGTAGTGGTAGATCAGCAGGAGGACGGTCGTCGTCGAGTTCGCCGGGCCCCCGCCCGTGAAGAGGAACGGCTCGGTGAAGACCTGGGCCGTCGCGATCAGCTGGAGGATTAGCGTCACGAACAGGACGCCCCGCAGCTGCGGCAGGGTCACGTTCCGGATCTTCTGCCAGATCGAGGCGCCGTCGACCTCGGCAGCGTCGTAGAGCTCGGGCGGAACGCTGAGGAGCGCCGCGAGATAGATGATCACCGTGCCGCCGGCCGCCGCCCACGTCGCCTCGATGACGATCGAGGGCATCGCGCTCGCGGAGTTCTGCAGCCACGGCAGCGGCCCGAGACCGATCCAGCCGAGCATCGTGTTGAAGACGCCCGTGGCGCTCGCATCGAAGAAGAACCGCCACAGGAGCACCGAGACGACCGGCGGCACCACGACGGGCAGGTAGGCGAGGGCGCTCATCAGCCCCTTGCCCCGCCGGGTCTCGCTCATGATCACCGCCAGCACGATCGGGATCGGGAACCCGATGACGAGGGCCAGCAGGGCGAAGTACGCGGTGTTCCGGACCGCGATCGCGAAGACCGGATCCGCGAGGACCCGGGCGAAGTTCTCGAGGCCGACGAACGTCGGGATCGAGACGAGGTTCGTTTCCTGGAGGCTCATCACGAACGCCCGGATGATCGGGAACCAGGAGAAGAGCCCGAAGATCGCCAGCAGGGGCACGAGGAAGAGGAACGTGCTCAGCCCGTCCCGGCTGAACCGCGCCCGGACCCGCGGCCAGCGTCTCACCGCGACCCGAGGGATCACATCACGCTCAGCGTACGAACCCATGCCGTCGCGTGTCTCCGTGCCGCGCTGAGTGGGGGGTTCGAAGGGGCCCGGAGGAGCCAGGCCCCTTCGAAGGTGGATGTCAGCCCTTGTCCAGGATCGCCTGGACCTGCGTGTTGGCGGCATCGAGCAGGGCGTCGATGTTCGCGTTCTTGTCGGTGAGGACCGCCTGCACGACGGGGTCGAGTGCGGCGTAGAGATCCTGGGTGTGGGCGACCGGCTCGTTGACGAGCTGCTGGTCGAAGATCTTGGAGGTGAACGAAGTCATCTGGGCCGTCGGGACGTTGATGTAGTCCTTGATCCAGGTCTGGGACTCATCGTAGGTCGCCTTGTCGAAGATCGGCAGGGCGGGCACCCCGACCGGCTGCTTGTTGGCAGCGAGCGCCTTCGCATCGGCGACGGCGCCATCCTGGGTGAGGAGCTTGCTCATGTAGTACCAGTCGATCCACGTGACGGCGGCGTCGCGCTGGTCCTCGGTGGTGTTGACGTTGACCGCGGCGAGGGTTCCGCCGCCGAGCACGCCGGCGTTAGGGTCGTTCGCGAGCGGGATCGTCGTGACTCCGTAGTCGTCGGCCTTGAGGCCGTTGTTCTGGACCATCGCCGTGTACAGGTCGGAGCCACCGGTGAACATGCCGATCTGACCGGCCGAGAAGGCCTGGTTGATGCTGCCCCACGCATAGTCGAAGGTCGAGCCCATCGAGCTGTCGTTCCAGCGCAGGTCGTGCAGGTACTGCAGGGCGGACTTGGTGGCCGGGTTCGTCAGCGTGGCGGTGACCTTGCCGTCGTCGGCGACCGTCTCCATGCGTCCACCGAGCGAGTAGGTCATCGTCGTGAGCTGCCAGCCGCCGGTGTTCTGGGTGGCCATCTCCGCGAAGCCGGCCTTGCCGGTCTTCTCCGCGATCGTCTTGGCCGCGGCCTTGACCTCGTCCCATGTCGTCGGCGGCTTGTCGGGATCCAGCCCTGCCTGCTTGAAGAGGGTCCGGTTGTAGGTGAGGGACATGCCGTACGCCTGGGTCGGCACCGCCCAGATCTTGCCGTCGGCGTCCTGCCCGTTCACGAGGACGTTCTTGTTGAACTTGTCGACGTACGGGAGCGCCCGGATGCGCGCGTCGATGTTGACGATCTGATGTTGGGCGATGAGCCCCTTGCCGTCGGTGAAGGGGATCGTGAAGACGTCGGGCAGCGTTCCAGCCGCGAGGGCGGCCGTGAACGTCGGGGCCGTCCAGTTGTACTCCTCGGACTGGATCGTGATCCAGGGGTACTTCGCCTCGAACTGGTCGATCTGCAGGTTGAGCGCGTCTGCGGCTTCCTGGGTCGCCCCCGGCCGCAGGACGCCGACCGTGATCGTGACGGGCTTGTGCTCGGCGACTGCCGACGGAGACGCTCCGGGCGCCTGACTGGGCGCGGTGCTGGCACTCGGGCTGGGACTGGCGCTGGGACTGCAGGCGCTGAACAGGCCGACGGCGGTGATCGCCACCGCTGCCATGCGTGCGAATGAACGGCGTGGAGTCCGAATCATCCCTTTCTCTCCTCTGCTCGTGTGCCGCGGAGCATTCTCCCTGTTCGGCACGTGTCGTCGACGGCTTCCTGGCGGGCGTCGGTCCTGGCTCACGTCATCCTCATCCCCCTCCAGCGTCGGCGGGGTCGCTCCCGGGGGCGTCGAGGACATCTGCGGATTTCGGGCGAAGCCAGGCCGTGGCGTCGGGCGGCAGGCGGCCGTCGACGAGGTCGGCGCTGGTCAGGAGCAGCTCGGAATGGGGCGGGAGGGCGACGGCGTCCGGCGACAGATTCGTCACGCTGACGAATCGCTCCCCGCGCGAGAACGCCAGCACGCCCGGATCGGCACGGAGCCAGCCGAACGCCGCGCCGGCGAGGCCGGGCTCGTTGTGCCGGATGCGGAGCGCGGCACGGTAGAGCTGGAGCATCGAGCCCGGATCCGCGAGCTGGGCCTCGACGGTCAGGTCCGCCCAGTGGGCGGGCTGGCTGAGCCATGGGGCGGCATCCGCGCCCTGCGGACTGAACCCGAAGGGGGAGCTCTCGCCCGACCACGGCAGCGGCACCCGACAGCCGTCCCGGCCGGGGTCGACGCCGCCCGAGCGGGCGTGCATCGGATCCTGGATCTCGGACTCGGGCACCTCGACCTCGTCGAGACCGAGCTCGTCGCCCTGGTAGATGTACAGAGAGCCGGGTAGCGCCGCAGCGAGGAGGGCGGCCGCCCGCGCGCGCCGCCGCCCGAGGGCGACATCGGTCGCGATGCCGGTCCGCTTGCGCGCGAACGCGAAGGACGAATCGGCGCGGCCGTAGCGCGTCACGGGCCGGGTCACGTCATGGTTCGACAGCACCCACGTCGCAGGCGCGCCGACCGGGGCATGGATGGCGAGCGTCTCCTCGATCGATGCCGTCAGGCTCGCGGCGTCCCACGGCCGGGCCATGAAGTCGAAGTTGAAGGCCGTGTGCAGCTCGTCCGGACGGAGGTAGCTCGCGAACCGCTCCGGGTCGGGCAGCCAGAGCTCGCCGACCAGCACCCGCTCACCGGGGTACCCGTCCGCCACGGCGCGCCACGATCGGTAGACCTCGTGGAGGCCATCCCGGTCGGTGTTGGGATGGCCGCCCGGCGCCGGCGAGTCCGGGACCTCGGGCAGGGCGGGATCCTTGATCAGCAGGGCCGCCGAGTCGATCCGGACGCCGCCCGCGCCCCGGTCGAACCAGAACCGAAGGATGTCCTCGTGCTCGCGGCGGACGTCGGGATGCTCCCAGTTGAGGTCGGGCTGCTGCGGCGTGAACAGGTGCAGGTACCAGTCCCCTGGCGTCCCGTCCGGGTTCTGCGTCCGGCTCCAGGTCTCGCCCCCGAAGTTCGAGATCCAGCGGGTCGGCGGGATCGAGCCATCCGGCCCGCCACCCGGCCGGAACCAGAACCGCTCCCGCTCGGGCGAGCCGTCTCCTGCGGCGAGGGCGGCGCGGAACCAGGGATGCCGGTCGGAGACGTGGTTCGGGACGATGTCGACGATCGTCCGGATCCCGAGGGCACGGGCCTCGGCGACGAACGCCTCGGCCTCCGCGAGCGTCCCGAACGTCGGGTCGATGGCCCGGTAGTCGGCGACGTCGTAGCCGCCATCGGCGAGCGGCGACACGTACCAGGGCGTGAACCACACCGCGTCGACGCCCAGGGCGCTGAGGTAGGGGAGTCGTGCCCGCGCTCCGGCCAGGTCGCCGGTCCCGTCGCCGTCACCGTCGGCGAAGCTTCGGAGGTAGACCTCGTAGATGACGGCGTTCCGCCACCACGCCGGACCGGTATCGCGGCGGGTCGCACCCTCGGATTGGCGCTGGGCGGCCTCAGTCGGTGGGCGGGTCGAGGCGACGGTGACGGGTTCCGGCACGTTCGTCCTTCCGGCGGTGGAGCCGGATGTCGCAGTCGCGCCGGCACCGGAACGAAACGTACCCTATCGAACGAAACAATGCAAGAACTTGACAGAACATTGTTGCAGTCGCGACAGACCAGCTAGCTTGCTCTCCCCACGAGGGTCGCGACCGGACCGGAGGATCCCCGGACCACGAGCTCCGGCTCGAAGAAATATTCCTCTCGACTGACCGGACCGCCGGCGATCTGGCCGACGAGGAGCTCGATCACCATCCGGCCCATCGGCTCGATCGGCTGGCGGACCGTCGTCAACGGCGGGTCCGTGCAGTTCATCAG
>DATLVO010000039.1:0-2813 GCA_035577485.1 Verrucomicrobiia bacterium | reverse complement strand
ACCGCGAGCCCGATCCTCATCCAGGGGTTCGCGTCGCCGGGCATCGTCCGCTTCGAGATCTGGTCGGTCCCGACGGGCCGAACCGTGACCCTGAGCCGGCCGATCGTCACGAACGTGGTCCCCGGCTACGACACGACCGTGGAAACGTCCTCGTTGCCGGCCGGCAGCTCGCTCCGCACCGAATGGCCGGTCGACGGCAAGGACGTCGTCGTGACGCGGACGGTTCGGGACGCGAACGGCCGGGTCATCCACCAGGAGACCTACGTCTCGCACTACCACCGGATGGTCGGGATCAACATGGTGGGAATCGGGTAGGGCTGGTCCGTCGCGCCGGGCGACGCGTGGGCGCGCCTGGGCGCGCTGCTTTCTGTCATCCGACCACCAGGCGGGCGTTCGTCTCCGCGTTCTTGTCAATCGACCGCGACCCGATCGTTTGACAACGGAATCGGCGAGCCTGAGCACGAGCCTCGGACCGCCGCACGGTCCACGCGAGACTTGCGACCGCTCCAGATTCAGTTGACAGAAACCGGCCGCGGCACCGGCCGGGCGGTACGATGGCGACCGCGCCCCCGTAGCTCAGTGGATAGAGCGCAGCCGTCCTAAGGCTGGCGTCGGCGGTTCGAATCCGTCCGGGGGCGCCAGTCCGACCGTTCCGAGCTCGGAATGAGCGGCTGCTCGACCGGGCATCACGCAACCCCCATAGGGCGATCGACCGATGCGCGGCGCCTGGCTTCGAAGCAATGCTCCCGTCTAGCCCATCTGCTGATGATGGCTGCCAGATCTGGAGGGAGACGCAATGATCGGACGACGAGCACGCAACGCCACCATCGGGCCGCGAACGAGCGGCGGGCCCGAACCAGCCCATCAGGGTCGTACCGGCGGGAGCCTGAAGCGCACGGTCGCAGCGGCCGCAATTGCAACTGTCCTTGGGTTCGGCGTCCTCGCCGCATCGTCTGCGCCGGTCCTCGCGTCTGGTGGGACCGCGACACCATTCAAAGCCGCCTACTCCGACGCCGGCACCGAATACGAATGCTCCGGCGTCCGAATTGTCAATCGAGTGAGCGTCAAAGACAGCGAGACGTGTCTGATCACCGGCGACACGAGCTGGCTTTATGCGGGCTTGTTTGTTGGCGATCCATATGGGGACGTGCCCGGGTGCACGCATTGCCTGTTTGTCTCCGACTATGACGGCCGACTCGCCACTTCCTGGTCCACAACCGTCGTTGATGATGGGGACGGCATGTTCACCGCCTATGTCGTCATGTACTTCTAGGATCTCCACCGCGACGCGCGTCCATTCGCAGCAGCGGGAGCGGGGTTGGTCTCCGGGCCGCCCCGCTCTGCGTTCAGGGGACTGTTGCTCAACGCGTCCGCGGATGCGCCTGGGAGGCGCCTTCAGGCGTACCTACCGAGTCGGGCAGTAAGCGCCCCGCGGCCGTCCGGGGGCGCTCTTTGCCGCTGCCGGACCATGCGACCGTCGACACGAGATCGGCCCCACGCCCGCGTTTGACGGTTGCAAAGTCGGGTGGGATCCTGCCCGGACGGGACGCAAAACGATACCGGGGTGGGCGGGAAGGAGACGAAATCCCCCGCCGAATGGGAGGCGGTGTGCGATGACGCGGAACCCCACCAGCATCCGTCGGTCGACAGGCACTGCGTTCGTGATTGCCGTTCTGGCGGCGACGACCTCGGCCACGCCGATCGCCGCCGCCTCGGTGACCAACGCCGAAGTCAGTGTCGGCAGCCCCCACGACATCGCGCCACGGAGCCACCAGAACGAGCCCGTCGTCGCGATGGATGCCCACGATCCGAATGTCCTCGTGGCGGGCTCGAACGACTACATCGATCAGCAACCGTGCCCGCAGGACATCGCCACGGGGAGCGCCACGTGTGACGACTTCACGTCGGGCATCGGCTTGAGCGGCGTCTACTTCTCGTTCGACCGAGGCAAGAGCTGGATCCAGCCGACCTACACGGGCTGGCAGGCGCGGAATTGCGGGACCGCCACGGATTGCCCCGGGTCCCTGGGGCCGATCGGGCGGATCCCCTGGTACTACGAGGCGGGTCTCGTCGACGACGGCGACCCGGCCATCGCGATCGGACCTCGCGAGGTCAACGGGACGTTCTCATGGTCGAACGGCTCGCGCGTGTACTACGCCAGCCTGGCATCGAACTTCCCCGGAGCATCCGGCATCTCGCGCGGCTTTGAGGCGGTCGCCGTCTCGCGCCTCGACAACCCGACGCCGACCAGGGTCCTCGACAAGGCGAGCTGGCAGCGACCGGTGGTCGTCACCGAGCAGCAGAGCAACACCGCCTTCACCGACAAGGAGCAAGTCTGGGCGGACAACGCATCGTCGAGCCCGTTCTTCGGCCGGGCCTACATCTGCTTCGCCGAGTTCCGGAGCAACGGGCATCACAACCCCGGTACGGAGATCGCGCCGCTCACCGTGTCGGTGTCGGCCGACGCCGGTGACACCTGGCGGACCTCACAGATTCAACCGGCCGATGCCGGCGGCCACGGTCCCCAGGGCTTCGGCTCCTCGGGGTGCACGATCCGGACGGATAGCCACGGGGTGGCGTACCTCTTCGCCGAGCAGTTCGAGAATCCGAATCTGAGCGGGCTGCCGACGCACGGAACGCACGTGATGTTCAAGTCGGCCGACGGCGGCGCTCATTGGACGAAGGCCCAGCCGATCCGCCAGGTCACGGACCCGTGCTTCTTCGTCGACCCGCTGTCCGGCCGCTGCGTCATGGATGGTTTCACGGGTGCTCGGACGGATCTGTCCGCCGCACCGAGTGTGGACATCGCAAAC
>DATLVO010000038.1:0-18292 GCA_035577485.1 Verrucomicrobiia bacterium | reverse complement strand
ATGTTCGCCGGCATATAACCGAGCGCGATGGACGTCGCCGGGCGGCCCGACGCAAGCGAGACGATCAGGGCGCTCGCCACGACGACGATGAGGATCCCGACGACGGCCAGGCCCCAGCGCAAGCCGATCGGCGACCGCCGGGTGACCGTCGGGGACGCCGCTGCGGCCCCGTCGCCGGCCGAAGCGTCACCCACGGTGCCGAGGCGCGTGTCGGGCAGCGGCTCGGCCGGCTCGAACGGCGATTCAGGACCCGGGCTTGCGGCCGGCGGCGGTGTCGACGACAGCTGCGACGGGCTGCCCCACGACGTCGCCGACGGAGCGGGTCCGGCCGATGGGACCAGCTCGGGCCACGCCTCGGCCGGCACGTCGCCGCCCGGCGCCGAGTCCGGGGCAGCCGAGGCGGACTCGGCCGCGGGCTCCTCGGCAGACTCCGGCGCGGGCTCCTCGGCAGACTCCGGGGTCGGTGGGGTCGCGTCGTCTCCGGGCGTTCGTGGCTCGCTCATGGCCGTCCCTCCCTATCGCCGGCCCGTCAGGCCGGCCATCGCGGCTTTGCGGCCACCGCCGCTGAACTGCTTCATCAACTTTGCCAGCTCGGCATGCTGCTTGATCAGGCGGTTGACCTCGGTGAGGTCGGTTCCGGCGCCGGTGGCGATCCGCCGCCGCCGCGATCCGTTGAGGATCGAGGGGTCGCGTCGCTCCCGCGGCGTCATCGATCGAATGATCGCCTCGACCCGCTTCAGCTCGCCGCGATCGACGGCCTCCTGGGCCTGCTTCGCCATCCCGCCCATGCCCGGGATCATCGACATCAGCTGGCCCATCGGGCCCATCTTCTGGACCTGCTGGATCTGCTCGAGGAAGTCCTCGAGGGTGAACTGGGCCTTGCGGAGCTTCTCCTCCATCTTTGCCGCCTGGCCCGCGTCGACGTGCTCCTGCGCCCGCTCGACGAGCGTCAGCACATCGCCCATGCCGAGGATCCGGCCGGCCAGCCGATCGGGATGGAAGACCTCGAGGGCGTCGGTCTTCTCGCCGGTGCCCATGAACTTCACGGCCAGGCCGGTGACGGCGCTGATCGACAACGCCGCGCCACCCCGGGCGTCGCCGTCGATCTTCGTGAGGATCAGCCCCGTCAGGGGCACGGCCTCCTTGAAGGCCGACGCGACCGCGACCGCCTCCTGGCCCGTCATCGCATCGACGACAAGCAGGGTCTCGATCGGCTTGACGGCGGTGTTGACGGCCGTGATCTCGGCCATCAACTCCTCGTCGATCGAGAGCCGGCCCGCGGTGTCGAGGATCACGACGTCGCGGGTGAGGCGATGGGCCGCATCGACGCCGCCCCGGGCGATGTCGACGACGGACGTTCCGACGGGTGCCCGATGGACGGGGATGTCGAGCGCGCGGCCGAGGGTCTCGAGCTGGTCGGCCGCCGCCGGGCGATACGGGTCGGCGGCAACGAGGAGTGGACGGCGACCCTGGCGGACGAGGTGCCGGGCGAGCTTCGCGGCGGACGTCGTCTTGCCCGAGCCCTGCAGGCCGACGAGGGCGACGACGGCGGGGTTGCCCTGGAGATGGAACGTCCGGTCGCCGGCCCCGAGGAGGTCCACGAGCTCGTCGTTGACGATCTTCACGACCTGCTGGCCCGCGGTGAGGCTCTGGAGGATGTCGGCGCCGACGGCGCGCTCGCGGATCCGCCCGACGAAGTCCTTGACGACCTTGAAGTTGACGTCGGCCTCGAGCAGGCTGAGGCGGATCTCGCGCACGGCGGCGTCGACGTCGGCCTCGCTGATCCGGCCGCGGCCGGTGAGGCCGGCGAGCGTCGCTCGGAGGCGTTCGCTCAGGCTGTCGAACATGGTTGGGCTGGGACTCCGCAGGACTGGAGGACCCGGAGGGATCGCGCGGGCGCGACGCCCGTCCGGGTGGTGCGCGGGTTCTGACGCACCGAGGCCCGGGCAGTGTAGCGCATCGTTCCGCGACGGCCGAACGGGCGATTCGGGGATGTGGTTCGCCGCCGCACCAGCCGCCTCCGGGCGGCAAGCCCTCAGTCGAAGAGGGCCGCCACGAAGGCATCGGGATCGAACGGGAGGAGGTCCTCGGCCTTCTCGCCCACCCCGACGAAACGGACGGGGACGCCGAGATCATGTTCGATCGCGAAGACGATCCCGCCCTTCGCGGTCGAATCGAGCTTTGTCAGGACGATCCCCGTGAGTCCGACGGCGTCGTGGAACGCCTTCGCCTGGTGGAGGCCGTTCTGGCCGGTCGTCGCATCCAGGACGAAGAGGGTCTCCGGGACCGCGCCCGGCAATCGCTTCTCGACGATCCGCCGGATCTTCGAGAGCTCGTCCATCAGGTTCGCCTTCGTGTGCAGGCGGCCGGCGGTGTCGGCGATGACGAGGTCGACGCCGCGGGCGATCGCCGCGTCGAGGGCGTCGTAGACGACCGCGCCCGGATCCGCGCCCGGAGCGTGCGAGATGACGGGGACGCCAGCCCGGTCGGCCCAGATCATCAGCTGGTCGATCGCGGCCGCGCGGAACGTGTCGGCGGCGGCGAGAAGGACGTTCCGGCCCTCGCCCGCGTAGCGAGTCGCGAGCTTGCCGATCGTCGTCGTTTTGCCGGTGCCGTTGACGCCGACGATCAGGATCATCGCCGGGCCGCCCGCGACCGACGGCCGCGGCTCCCAGGCGACCTCCCTTGGCACGAGCAACGCCGAGAGCTCCGCGCGGATCGCGGCTTCCGCGCCGGCCGGGTCGCGACGACGGCGAGCCCGCTCGACGAGATCCATCGCGAGGGCCGCCCCCACGTCGCCTGCGATCAGCGTCTCTTCGACGTCGTCCCAGGACGGGCCCTCGCCGTCAAGATCGCCGAGGAAACCGCGGAGGCGCGTCATGAACCCGCCGCGCGTCCGGGCAAGACCGCGGTCGAGGGCGACGATCGGTTCCGGATCCGCGAAGATCGGGTCGGCGAAGAGGGGCTTCGGGGCCGCCGGCCTGGCGATCAGGGGTTCGGGCGTGGGCGCGACCGGTTCGGGCTCGACCTCGGCCGGCAGGTCGAAGTCCGACGGATCCGGCTCGGGCGCGTCGAGATCGATCTCGGGCGGCGATGCATCGGCGTCGGCAGGCGCCTCCTCGCGTCGACGGCGCCAGAACATCAGCCGACCTCGGCGAGCTCGCCGTCCACGTCGACCGGCGCCGCGACATCGAGCGGGGCCCCGCGCTGCCGGTCCGCGATCGCCTGTGCCTCGTCCAGCCGGAGGCTGATCACGCGGCTGACGGAATCGTCGCCGACGGTCACGCCATACAGCGCGTCGGCTGCCTCGATCGTGCCCCGGTTATGGGTGATGACGATGAACTGGGTCCGGTCGGCCAGGCTCCGGAGCGCGTCGGAGAAGCGCCCGACATTCGCTTCGTCGAGGGCCGCGTCGACCTCGTCGAGGACGCAGAACGGGACGGGCCGGACCTCGAGCATGGCAAACAGCAAGGCGACGGCCGTGAGGGCCCGCTCCCCGCCCGAGAGCATCGCCAGCGCCTGGGCCTTCTTGCCGGGCGGCCGGGCAACGATCTCGACACCGGTCGCGGCGAGATCGTCCGGGTCGGTCAGCGAGAGCCGGGCATAGCCGCCCCCGAACAGCTGCTGGAACCGCACGTCGAAGGCGGTCTCGAGCGCGGCGAACGTCGTCCGGAACTGGTCGGCGATCATCGTGTTCAGCTCGGCGATCAGCTGGCGGGTCTTGTCGATCGCCGACCGCAGGTCGCGCTGCTGCGTGTCCAGCGTGTCGAGTCGCTCGCGGACCGCGGCGTGCTCCTCGACCGCGAAGGGATTCGCGGCCCCGAGCTCGTGGTAGCGGCGCCGGAGGTGGGCGAGTCGGCCGGGACTCGGCGGCACCGCCGGTGGCACTTCGGTCGCCCAGCGTACGGCGACTGCGTCGAGGGCGGCCTCGAGACCGGCCGCCTCGGTGGACTCGTCTTCGTCCGTCGCGTCCTCGTCCGAGGGATCCACTGGCTCCGGGGACGTGGCTCCGAGCCGGCCTTCGACCAGGCCCGGCGCCAAGCCCGGACCGACGGCCACGGGCACGACGCCCGCCTCGGCCTCGAGCCGGATCCTGCCGAGGTCGCCGAGGCCCGCCAGCTCGACGAGCAGCTGCTCGCGGAGCGAATCCCGGCCGAGGCGTGCCTCGAGGTCGGACCGGTCCGCGGCCCGGAGCCGTTCGTCGGCGTGCCGCAGCCGTTCGCGGGCCGCGGCCGCATCGCGCTCTGCCCCGCTCAATCGCTCGCGCGCAACCGAGTCGGCCGCCCGGATCTCCGACAGCGCCGCGGCGGCATGCGTCTCGGTCGCGGCCGCCGCCGCCAGCTCCTGGCCGAGAAGTCGACGCCCCTCGATGAGGTCCTCCTCGCGCCGGGCGAGCGCAATCGCATCCCGCTCCGCCCGGACGATCCGCTCCTCGTCCATCGCGACCGTCGCCTCGGCCCGGGCGCGCCGGCCCTCGATCTCGCGGCGTGCGGCGTCCGACGCCGCCTGCTCCGCCGCCAGGCGATCGCGGCGGGCGCGGAGATCGGCCGCGCGGGCCTCCCAAAGGGCGATCGCGGCCTCATCGGTCGGGGGAACCGCAGGGCCCGCTGCCGTCGGGCTCCCGATGGCGCGCGCCTGGCCGGCCTCGCCTGGGACATCGCCGTCACCGACCGCCCAGAGCGTCGCTCCCTCGAGCGCGGCGAGCGCTTCCCGCGCACGCTCGACTTCGCCGGTCAGGCGATCGACCTGTGCGGCATGCCAGCCTGCCTCGCGGACGACCGCCTCGAGCTCGCGCGCGGCCGCGCGCTCGGCCTCCTCGGCTCGCCGCCGCTCGGCGGTGGCCCGAGATTCGGCGGCCGCGGCGGCGTCGAGCGCCGACCTTGCGCCGACGGCCTCGCGCTCCGCGACATCCGCCTCTGCCGCCGCGGCCGTTGCAGCCCCGGTCAGCTGGGCGACCGCGAGGCGCAGGCGCTCGGCGTCAGCTCGCCGCTCCAGCGGCGCATCGCCCCGTCCCAGGCGGACCGCGACGGCCGTCACGACGGCCGAGCCGTCGCGGACCACGAGGGTCCAGCCGGTCGGGAGGTCGGGCTGGAGGCTGAGGGCCGTCGGCAGGTCGGCCACGACCGCCACGCGGGCGAGGAGCTGGGTCACGGCTCCGGTCGGATCGCGCCGGATGGCCTCGGCGAGGGGCACGCCACCGGCCGCGCCGAGTCGGTCCGCGACCTTCCGGGCGGCGGCATCGGCAACGGCCGACCCCGCGAGGCGCTCGCGGATGACGAGCATGCCGCGCTCGGTCGCGAGCTCGACCGCGGCCGCCTCGTCGACGACGTACGCCCGGCTCAGCTCGTCGAGGGCGGCTTCGACCGCGGGTCGGAGGCTCGGCTCCACGACGAGCTCGTCATCGAGACGTCGTCCGCCGCGACGTTTTGCGGCACGGGCGATCCCCCGTTCATCCTCCTCGCGGATCCGGCGCTCGAGCGCGTCGAGCCTCGCCCGCTGGGCGACGAGAGCCGCGGCGGCACCGGCCGACCGCTGGTTCGCGCCGCCGCGCCGCGCCTCGGTCTCGCCGGCCGCCGCCCGCGCGCTCTCGCGGGCCGCTGCGGACTCCTCGGCCGCCCGGCTCGCCGCCTCCAGGTCGGTCCGGGCCGCGCCCTGCCGGCCGGTCAGCTCGGCCCGGCGCGCCTGGACCTCGACCGCGGCCGCTGCCTCGGCGTCGAGTCTCCGGCTCGCGTCCGCGAGGCGCCGCCGGGCCGTCTCCGATTCGGCCTGCCGGGCGGCCTCGGCGCGCCGGATCGCGGCGGCCTCCTCGCCCCGGGCGCGGCTGGCCGCACGAAGCGAGAGGAGCTCGCCCGAGGCCTCGGCGACGAGCCGCTCCGCCTCGGCGAGCGCCCCATCGAGATCGTGATCGCGGGGCGGGATCGGCAGGGAGAGCCCGCGCCGCTGGACGGCCAGCGAGGCCTCGGCTGTCTCGCGCTCCGTGTCGAGGCGGGCCCGGTCGCGGGCGATGGACTCGAGCTCACCGACCAGACGCGTCTCGCGGAGGCGGAGCTCGGTCACCCGGCCGCGCGCGGTCTCATGGCCGGACTCGCGCTCCCGTTCCGTGGCCGCGCGCGACGCCATCTCGGCCGCGATCGCGCCTGCGGCGTCCTCGGCCGTCTGCAGCTCGACCATCGCCTGGTCGGCGTCCCGCCGTTCGCGCTCGACGCGGGCCGTGGCCGCCGCCGCGGCCGTCGCGGCCTCGTGCCAGCGGACGTGGGCGGCAGCGATGAGCGCATCGGCAAGCTCCTCGCCGGCCGTGAGCCGCGTCGCCTGCTGTTCCGCCTGGGCAGCCAGCCGGCGGGCCTGCGGCCGCAGCTCGGCCAGGATGTCCTCGACGCGGGCCAGGTTCGCCTCGGATTCGGTCAGCTGGTCCTCGGCCTTGCGGCGCCGCCGCTCATGGCGCCGGACGCCGGCCACCTCCTCGAACAGCGGCCGCCGTTCCTCCGGGCGGAGGGCCAGCGCCTGGTCGACCATGCCCTGGCCGATGAACAGGAACGCGTTGTCCGCGAGGTGCGCGCCGTCGAGCAGGTCGACGAGGTCGCGCAGTCGGATCCGTTGCTTGTTCAGGAGGTAGTCGTTCTCGCCGGAGCGGTAGAGCCGCCGCCCGAGCTCGAGGACCGCGTAGTCAACCGGCAGGAGACCGTCACCGTTGTCGAGGACGATGGTGACGTCGGCCATCCCGAGGGCCGAACGCCGGTCCGAGCCGGCGAAGATCACGTCCTCGGACTTCCGACTGCGGAGGGCTCGGCCCTGCTCGCCCAGCGACCACCGGAGCGCGTCCGCGAGGTTGCTCTTGCCCGACCCGTTGGGCCCGACGACGGCGCTGATGCCGGGCCCGAACTCGATCAGCGTCCGTTCGGCGAACGATTTGAAGCCCTGCAGACGGAGGGCGAGCAGACGGGCGGGCGCGCTCATCCGCTCCATTGTGACGGGTGATCGTCGGCCGCAGGCGTCTCGGCCGCCGCCGCCCGGCCGCCGCCCGAGCCAGAGGCCTTCCGATCGGCCGTCTCGCTCCGGAGCTGCTCGAGCGCATGGACCGCCGCCGCGGTCTCGGCGACCCGCCGCGACGGGCCCTCCCCCGCCCCGAGCACCCGGCCCTCGACGACGACCTCGACCCGGAACAGCTTCTCGTGGTCCGGGCCGGTCGCGTCGATCACGTGGTAGTCCGGGCGCGAGCCGGTGCGCCGCTGGGTGAACTCCTGGAGGCGGCTCTTCGGGCTCTTCAGCGCGGCGCCGCCGGGGTCCATCGCGATCTCCGGACCGGCCAGCTCGACGAGCCAGTCGCGCGTCGGGCCCCAGCCCAGGTCGAGGTAGAGGGCGCCGGCGAGGGCCTCGAACGCCGACGCGAGGAGGGACGGCCGGCGGCGACCGCCGCGCTGGGCCTCACCCTCACCGAGGAAGAGGGACCCGCCCAGGTCGATCCGGTGGGCCAGGCGGGCGAGCCCGACGGTCGAGACAATCGCGGCCCGGCGGGCGCTCAGCAGGCCTTCGTCGTCGGTCGGGTAGGCCGCGAACAGCGCATCGGAGATCGCGAGGTTGACGACGGCGTCGCCGAGGAACTCCAGGCGCTCGTTATGGCCGGGCGCGGCGTCCGGATGCTCGTGCAGCCAGCTGCTGTGGACGAGCGCCTGCTCGAGGAGATCGCTGTCGCGGACCGCGAGGCCCAGTCGCTCGGCGAGAGCAGCAGCGGGTCGCACGGCTCCTGGGTCGCCGGGGCGGGAGTCGCGGATCGCCGCGTTCGGCGCGGTCGGAGCTGCGGCTAGGTGGACCGCTCGTCGATGTAGTCGACGGCGTCCTGGACGGTCCGGATCTTCTCCGCGTCCTCGTCCGAGATCTCGGTCCCGAACTCCTCCTCGAGGCTCATGATGAGCTCCACGAGATCGAGCGAGTCGGCGTTCAGATCGTCGACGAACGAAGCCTCCGGCTTGACCTCGTCCTCCTCGACGCCGAGCTGCTCGACGACGATCTTCTTCAGTCGCTCGTAGGTGGTGGACACTGAGACTCCCTCCTCGGAGTTTGGACGTCGAGACTAGCGGCCGGCCGACCTGGCGATCCGCCCGAGAACGCCATTCATGAGGCGCCGCATCGGGTCTCCACTGTAGCTTCGCGCGAGCTCGACCCACTCGGCGATCGCCACCCGGGTCGGCGTCGGCGAGTGTAGCACCTCACTGATGGCGCAACGGAGCAGCGCGCGGTCCATCCGGGCGAGCTGTCCGACCGGATATTGGGGCGCCGCCTCGACGATCTGAGCGTCGATCGTGTCCCGATGGGCCACGACGGCGCGCACGAGACTGCGAGCCAGATCGGCCGCCCGGGGGTCGCCTTCGGTCTCGGCCAGATGCCGTTCGAGGATCGATTCGGCCGTCCGCTGGCCGAACTCGGCTTCGAAGATCGCCGCGAGGGCCAGCCGCCGTCCGGCCCGCAGCGACCGGACCCGATCTGACCGGGAGGCCGTTTGTTCATCTGTCAAGGAGATCTCCGAGGGTCAAGGCTGACCTCGTCTGGCCGCGCTACCGCGCGGCCTCGCGAGCCATTGCCCCGACGACTCTGCGGCGCCGGCTCTAGCCTCCGACGCCATCGACCGTGACCGTCACCGACTCCAGCTGCAGATCGAGCAGGCGCTCGACCGCGGCGCCGACCGCTTCGCGGACCTGCCCGGCGAGCGGCACGAGCGATTGGCCCGGCCGAGCCACGATCCAGACGCGGACCCGGACGCCGCGCTCCGAGAGACGGGTCACGATCGCCGGCCCGACGAAGAGCGTGCGCCAGCCGGGGCCTCCCCGGGAGACGCGGGCAACCCCGGGAATCTCGAGCGCGGCCAGCCGGACCATCTCGTCGATGACGCCATGACCGACGCTGAGCTCGGGGCCGCTCATGACGCCGTCTCGATGGGCGTGCCGTCCGCGGGCAGCGCGACCCCGTCGTCGTCCCGCGCGACCGAATCCTCGTCGGCGGCGCCCACCGCGTCGCGCCGGAGCGCGTCCGCGATCAGCTCCGGGACCCGGGCCCGGGCCATCGTCGCCGCCACGCCCACGCCGTAGCCGACCATCCGACGCCTCGCCCGGCCGTGGGTGATGATCACGTTGCCCTTGACCCCGAGGAGCGGCGAGCCGCCGACGCGCTCCCAGTCGAAGACGGTGCGGATCCGGGCGATCCCGGGGCGCAGCAGGAGCGCGGCGAGCCGGCCGCGGAGCGATCCGCGGAACTCCGTCCGGAACAGGTCGAAGATATACGTCGAGAGGCCCTCGAAGAACTTGATGACGACGTTCCCGAGGACCGCGTCGCAGACGACGACGTCCGCGAGGTGCTTCGTCAGGTCCTTGCCCTCGACGTTGCCGATGAACCGGAGATCGGTGTCGTCGAGGAGCTCGGTCGCCTGCTGGATCCGGAGGTCGCCCTTGCCCTTCTCCTCGCCGATCGAGAGGAGGGCGACCCGCGGTCGGGCCACGCCGAGCACCCGCTCGCTGAAGATCGCGCCCATCCGCGCGTACTGGGCGAGGTTCTCCGCGCTCGAGTCGGGGTTCGCGCCGATGTCGAGGAGAACGAGGGTCCCGGCGTCCGTCGTCAGCGGGACGGCGAGGGCCGGCCGATCGACGCCCCGGAGCCGTCCGAGCCGGAGGACCGCCGCCGCCATGCCGGCGCCCGAGTGGCCCGCGGTCACGACAGCATCGGCCTCGCCGCGCTTGACCAGGTCGGTAGCGACGACGATCGAGGCGTCCTTCTTCTCGCGGACAGCGACCGCCGGCTCGTGGTCGTCCATGTCGACGACCTGCGAGGCATGGACGATCGAGACGTTCGTCGGGTAGGAGCCGGCAATGCGGCGCACGGTCGCCTCGTCGCCGACGAGGATCACCCGGTCCTGGGGATGGCTCAGCGCGTGGTCGATGGCGCCCGGGACGACCTCGGTGGGGCCGTGATCGCCGCCCATCGCGTCGACCGCGATCGTCACGCCGCGGTTGTCGTCGAGGGCGCCTGCGGCGGCGGTGATGGGGCGGTCGAGCGCGGCGACCACCTCAGGAGGCGTTGTCGGTCGCGGTCTGCTTGAGCTCGATCGCCTGACGGCCGTTGTACCAGCCACAGTTCGGGCAGACGTGATGCGGCAACTTGGGCTCGTGGCAGTGATCGCACTCCTCGAGCTTCGGCACGCTCAGCGCCAGGTGGGCGCGACGCTCACCCTGCCGGGCGTGCGAGACGCGTCGCTTGGGAACACCCACGGTCGGTGGTCTCCTTCGATGTCGGTGGGTCGGGCGGCCGGGACGTGGGACGCGCCGAGACGCCCCACCGCGGTGGCAGGGCCGATGGCGGAGTGTAGCCGATGGCGAGCCAACCTGCGACCGAGGAGCTCGCGCGCGCCCATCCGCGGAACGTGCACCGGGTGCCGTAACTGACGTCGGAAGGGGTGCCAACCTGGCCGAACGGGGGCTGCGGACGCCGCTCCGGGCGTCCGGCGCATGATTCGTCGGGAGAAGCGAGGTTCGTTCGCTGGTTCGCGCGTCGGGCGCACGATTCGCGATTCGAAGCCGGTTGCCCTATTCCGGCTTGAACGCCCGGAGCGCCTCGAGCCGCGGGTCGACGTCGTCCTCCGGGTGGTCGTGCAGTCCCTCGTCGAGCGGCAGGCCGCAGACGATGCACAGGCCCGGGCAGTCCTCGCGGTCGAGCGGGGCGATCGGCTCGGCGAGCAGGATCGCCTCGCGGACGGTCTGCTCGAGGTCGAGCTCGTGATGGTCGGTCAGCCGAATTGGCTCCTCGTCCTCGCCGGCCGAGATCTCCACGGGCTGCCCGGTGTGGACGTCGATCGTCGGCAGCGCCTCCTCCTCGATCTCCGCCTCGATCGGGACTTCGATCTCGCGGAGGCAGCGGACGCATTCCATCGCCAGGCTCGTGGTGATGTCGGCGCTGACGAGCAGGCCCCGGTTCGTCCGGGCGAGGTGGACGCGGCCCTCGATCGGGCCGGCGAGCCGCAGGTCATCGCCTAGGTCGATCGTCACGCCATCGAACACGTAGTCGCGAACGGCTCCCGTGCCCTCGCCAAGAAGCCCCGCGACGTTCCAGACCAGGGGCGAGTCTGGAGGTGCCGAGCGCGCCCTCGGTCCTCCGCCGGTCATCGCCGGACGGGCTGGGTCGCGCCCACCTCGTCGTCGACCGCGTCCTCGGTCTCGTCGAGCTCGTCTGGGCCGACACCGTTGACCTCGTCCGCACGCAGGTCCGTCCGGCGCGAGTCGAGCAGGTCGATGCCCTTCTTGATGCTCTGGAGCGTCTTCACGACGTCGCCTTCGAGCCCGACGAGGACGTTGACCGCGTACTCGTCCGCGCCGCGGCGGACATCCTCGGCGTCCGCCTGGGCCTCGCCGATGATCCGCCGGCTGTCGGCCTCGGCCTGCTGGGTCAGCCCGCGCTCGTCGATCAGGAAGGCCGCCTGCTCCTGGGCCTTGGCGACGATCCGCTCGGCCTCCTCCTGCGCCTTCTCGATGATCCGCTCGCCCTCGGAGTTGATCCGCTTGGCGGCCCGGACCTCCTCGGGAACGGCGACCCGAAGCTCGTCGATCAGGCCGAGGGCGGCCTGCTGATCGACGACGACGTTGTTCGTCAGGGGCAGGTGCTTGCCGTTGGCGATGATCGACTCGAGCCGCTCGACGAGGAAGATGATGTCGATCGGGATGCCCTCTTGTGGCGGGTGAGTGGGTCCGAAGCCGAACTCGATGATCGTCGCGGCGGATTATCGCACGGCGCAATCACTCGGTGACATCCATCGTCCGGATCCGTCGATCGGCAATGACGAGGAAGAGCAGCCCCCAGGCCACGACGATCGCGACGACGAACGGCAGGGCGAGATCGATCGGGGCGGGCGGCACCTCCTGGCCGGTCATGCCGATCGCGCCCGTGGCGTTGCCGATCCGCGCCAACAGGGTCCGGCCGGCGTTCGTGAGGAAGAACTGGGGAACCCCCGACAGCAGCTTTCCTGGCCAGAACACCGGCAGCGCCGCGATGAACGTCTCGAGAAGGAGGCCGAGAACGACGATCAGCAGGGGCAGTGCACCCGAGCGGAGCAGCACGGTGAGGGCGGCGGCCAGGGCGATCAAGACGGTCGCGGACAGGATCTCCGTGCCGACGAGGGCGAGCGCCGGGCCGGGATGGAGCGGCATCGTCGCCGGCGGCAGCTCCGCGCCGATGACGACGAGCACGAAGGACAGGACCACCGCGAGCAGGGCGAGGGCGACGTACAGCCCGACCGTCATCGCGACGAGGCTGATCAGACGGCTCACGAGGAAGCGGCGGCGGTTGCCCGCCGCGAGGAGCGAGGTCCGCACGGTGCCGAATCGGAATTCGTCACCGATCACGAGCGTCGCGATCAGGACCAGGGCGACGATCGGCGCGATCCCGAGCCCGATCATCGCGAGGATGCTCTGGGGGAACTCGTACTTCTGCAAGGAGATCAGCTGCTCGTCGTTGCGGGCCGCCAGGTCCGCCTCGGCCTGGGCCTGCTGGTCGGCGAGGAGCTGCGGCCGGGCCGCATCGATCTCTTCCTGGCTCATGCCCTCGAAATAGCCGCTCTGCTCGAGGTCCTGCTCGGCCTGGGCACGGTCGAACGGCGGGGGGTCCTGGACGTCGGTGCGGTAACCCGCGATGAACCCGATCCCCCCGATGAGCAAGACCAGAACGAAGATCACCCAGAGATCGCGACGCCGCCGGAGGCGCAGCCAGTCGGCCCGCAGCAGGGCCATCATGTCGGCGAGCCTGCCGCCGGAGCGGGCGGCGCGTCCGGGGGGATCGCGAGGCGGTCTGGAGGGGCGGCCGGCGGCGCCGTCGGAGTGCGGCGATCGTCCGCCGTCGCCGATGCCTCCGGCTCGGCGGTCAGCTCGCGGAAGATCGCCTCGAGCGACTGGCGACGGATCGTGAGCTCGGCGGGATGGAGCGATGCCTCGGCGAGGGTCCGGTTGACGCTCGACGCGCGTGACGCCGGCATGTCGACGAGAAGCGCTGCGCCGCCGTTCGGACCGGCAGCCGTCTCCGTGGCCGCGACGCCGAGGAGCGCCCGGGCCGCTCGCGCCTCGGACGGCGTGTCGAACCGGACGAACAGGTGATCGTTCTCGCGCAGCAGCGATCCGGGCGCGCCCTCGGCGACGACGACCCCGTCGCGCAGGATCGCGACACGGTTGCACAGCTGCTCGACCTCGGGCAGGACGTGGGTCGAGAGGAACACCGTCGCCCCGCTCGCCGCCATCCCCGCGATCAGCCGCCGGACGTCGACCACCCCGTTCGGGTCGAGGCCGTTTGTCGGCTCGTCGAGGATCACGAGCCGGGGGCGGTCGAGCAGCACGAGGGCGAGTGCCAGGCGCTGGAGCATGCCCGTCGAGAACCCGCCCGCCTTGCGCCGGGCGACGGCCGCCAGCCCGACCTGGTCCAGTACCTCCCGCGTCCGGCCGGTCAGCACGTCCGCCGGGATCCCGCGCGCCGTCCCGAAGACGGCGAGGTTCTCCAGCGCCGAGAGGTAGGGGTAGAACGCGGGACGCTCGATCAGCGCACCGATCCGGGACAGGACGGGCGCGCCGGGCTCGACGACCTCCCCGAAGACCCGGCTCACCCCGCCGCTGGGACGGAGCAGCCCGAGGAGGAGCCGGATCGTCGTCGTCTTGCCGGCGCCGTTCGGCCCGAGGAACCCGTACACGCCGCCGGGCGGCACCGCGAGGTCGATCCCGGCGACGGCCTCGACGCCCGCGAAGCGCTTCCGGAGACCCCGGGTCTCGATCACCGGTGGCGCGGCCCCATCCAACAAGTTCCCGCCTCCGCGTGGCCGGGTCATGCTGGAGCGCCCGGTGGTCGACGTCCCGCCGACGACGTCAGGATCATATCGGACGCGTGGTCACCGATTCGGGGACGAGATCCGTCGGCGACGGCGAACGACGGAGACCAGCCCGAGGAGGACGACGAGGCCGACGCCTCCCGCAGCGCCGATCTCGATCGCGATCGGCATGCCGCGATCGCCACCGTCGCCGAGCGCGATCCGACGGGCACCACTCGTGTCGTTCGCCGCGAGGCCCGGGGGTGGCTCGACGACCAGGATCATCGTCCGCTCGACGTGGACGTCATGGCGATCGTCCACGAGGGAAAGCCGGACCGTGTACGTTCCCGGCCGCAGGAGGCCATCGAGCGGTACCTCGACCGATGAGCCCGTGCCGGCATAGAAGGTGTCCATCGGCACCACGGCCTCGCTGAGCAGGGCGCCGCCGGCGTCCCGCAGGGTGAACGACGCGACCGGTCCGAGCCGGATGTTGCCCGGGTTCTCGACGGCCACCGAGATGACGGACCGTCCGGCGACGACCGAATGGCTCGCTTCGCCGATCGCGAGGGACGGCGACCTGGTGCCCGGCACATTGACGACGACCCCGACTGCCTGGCGAACGATCTGGTCGAAGCCGATGCTGCCGCCGTCACGGATCGGGACGTCGTTCTCGAGGACGAGGGACGTGATGTACTCGCCGGGTCGGGCGTCCGCCGGAACCGCGACCTCGAACGTCCGGCGCACGCTCTCCCCAACGGACAAGGCAAGCACGGCGGTCGGGTAGTCGAGCCAGCGGGTCGCGCCGGTCTGCGGCTCATCGCGCAAGCGCGCGCCAAATCCCCCATTGACGATCGTATAGACGTCGGATCCGTACGTCCTCGCCGCCGTCGCGACCGTTCCGGGATTCGCGATCTCGACCGCGAGGCTCCGCGTCTCGCCCGGCTGCATCGTCAGATCGAAGAATGACCCGGGCTGGCCAATCGCACGGAGCGAGAGCTTGACCTGGATCCCGTCAGCGAGGATTGCGACGGGCCCGACGAGGGCGAGGAGGATCCACGCGAGACTGAGGATCGCGAAACGCGGTCCGCGCCCGCGCCCGCGCCGGCGATCGGCTGGCACGATGGTCAAGGCCAACGCTCTATGGGGCCGAGGAGATGGTCGTCGTGAGGGTTCCGGTATAGACGCCGACCCGGCTCTGGGCCGGGATCGTCAGGGTGATGCCGAGATCCTGGGTGTACGTGCCCGCGCCGTACGCAGCGGTCGCCGACAGCGTCTTTCGGGCCGTGTTGAGCGCGCCAAGGGGCGACGCGGGCGGGACCTGGGGGCCGGTCGCGGCGGTCGCGCTGACGGCCTGCCCAGCGACCAGGACCGGGGCCGCCGCCGAGGTGAGCGCGAGATTTGCGGCGGGGATGTCGGCTCCCCCGTTCGCGGTGCCGACCCAGACGAATGCGGACGAGACGATCGTCACGTTCCAGCCGGCCCCTGAGCCCGTGCTGTCGTCGGCGGTCAGGAGCATCGTGCCGGTCACATCGTGGGCGGCGTTCTGGTACGCGACACTCGCGAGGGTCAGATCGGCCACGCTCGCAGTGAGGCCGCTGCCCGTGATCGCGAGCACGACGATGTTCGCGGCGAGGGCCGGCCCGGCGACGGCCGAGACGAGCAGCATTGCCGCGCCGAGTCCGAATGCAAGCCGACGTCGGGTCGAGATCCGAGTCATGAGACACCTTCGTGGTCCGCGATTGGGGTGGGCTCGTCAGCTCCCCCGCGGCGCCCGATTCCGATCGCCAGGAAGGTGTCCGCAGCAGCGCCCTGAGGCCGCGCGTATCAGCAAGATGCGCCCGAACGACGGCGTCGCCTATGAGACGTGTCGCGGGCGGCGAAGGCGTTCGGCGCCCAGCCCGTCATCCAAATGGATCACGTCCGGCACGGATCGGCGAGTGCCTCCGGCAAGCGCCGGTCGCCTGCGGCGTCAGCGAAACCGGCCGACGGACCTCGCAAGGGCGGCCACGGCTCGCGGCGGGATCATCTCCGAGACATCGCCGCCGAACGTGGCGATCTCCTTGACCAGCGACGACGAGACATAGCCGTGCTCGACTGCCGTGACGAAGAACACCGTATCGACATCCGGCGCGAGCCGACGGTTGTTGTGGGCCAGCTGCATCTCGGTCTCGAAGTCGCTGATCGTGCGCAGCCCACGGACGATGATCGTGGCCGCGATCCGATGGCAGAACTCGACGGTCAACCCGTCGAAGGTCTCGACCTGGACCCGGTCGGTGCTGACCCCCGCTTCCACCAGCGCCTCGCGGATGACGGCGACGCGCTCATCGGCCGCGAGTAGCGGCTGCTTCCGGGGATTGGCGAGAACGCCGACGACCACGCGGTCGAAGACCTGGCTCGCCCGGCCGATGACGTCGAGGTGGCCGTTCGTGATCGGATCGAAGGAGCCCGGGTACACCGCGGTCGTCATCCGCTCTCCTCGCGTCGGTAGAAGGTCAGCGCCGTCTCGCCGAAGCGTCGCTCGCGCTCGGCCGCCAGCATACCGATCCGTTCGGGCGGCCGATCGCGCCAGAAGTGCTTGGCGACGACCCGCGCCGCGGGCGCCAGCGGGGCGCCCGGTGCGGCCAGGGCAGTCAGGACGCGAACGAGCAGCTCCGTCTCGGCGTAGGGCGGATCGACGAAGACGACGTCGAACGCGGTGTCGACGTTGGGCTCTGCCAGCCAGCGCAGGACGTCCCAGCGGATGACCGCGACGTCCGGTCCCGCCAGCCCCGTCCCCCGCAGGTTCGCGTCGATGACCGCGGCCGCCTGCTGGTCCTTCTCGACGAAGATCGCCGTGGCCGCGCCGCGCGACAGGGCCTCGATGCCGGCCGCGCCGCTCCCGGCGAACAGGTCGAGGACGTCGGCGCCCGGCAGATCCGGCTCGAGGATCGCGAAGAGGGTCTGCTTGACCCGGTCGGCGAGCGGCCGCGTCCCGGGGCCCGGGGCCCGCAACCGCACGCCACGGGCCGACCCGGCGATCACACGGCCCGCATCACCCACGTCGGCATCCTACCGCCGGCGGGGATGAGTCTCGGCCATCCGCCGCGCCACCACGAGCCCCGAGGCGACCGTGACCGCCGCCACGGCCGCGATCGCGCCGCTCATGCCTGCCCGGTCGGCCACGACCCCGACGATGATCGCCCCGGCGGCGAAGCCCAGGTCACGCCACATCCGGTAGACCCCGAGCGCCGAGCCCCGCCAGGCGGGGTCCGCGACGTCGGCGACCGCGGCGAGGAGCGTCGGGTAGACCATCGCCGTACCGAGGCCCAGTGCGACCGCGGCCACCAGCCACGGCCCGAAGCCGGACGTGCCGGCGATCGCGGCGATCGCGGCGCCCTGGACCAGCAGCCCAGCGACGATCAGGCCCTTCCGCCCGATCCGGTCCGACACGGCACCGGTCCCGAGCTGGGCGATCCCCCAGGTGAGCGGGTAGGCCGCCGCCAGGGTCCCGATCTCCGCGAGCGACAGCCCGGCCGCGGCGTAGTACAGCGGGAGCAGGCCCCAGGCCATGCCGTCGTTCAGGTTGTTCACGAGCCCGGCCTGCGAGGCCGCCGACAGCGTGCGATCGAGGACGCTGGTGCGGACCAGGATCGTCCGCCAGGAGGGTCGAGCCGCTCGCTCGAGGGCCGCCTCCTCCAGCCGGACATGGTCGCGGGTCTCGCCGACGGCGAAGGCCGACAGGACGAGGCCCGCGACGGCGACCGCGAGTCCGAGGAGGAAGGGACCCGGCCGGAGCCCGGCCCGGTCGGCGATGAAGCCGGTCGCGAGGGCGGTGACGGCGACCGCGCCATAGCCGGCGGCCTCGTTCAGGCCGAGGGCGAACCCCCGCCGCTGCGGTCCGACCAGATCGACCTTCATCAGGACCGTCACGGACCAGGTCAGGCCCTGGTTGATCCCGAGGAGCACGTTCGCGACGACCACCCACTCCCAGCCCGGGGCCCAGATGAGGAGCAGCGGGACCGGGATCCCGACGAGCCAGCCCGCGACGAGCACGGGCCGCCGGCCGTAGCGGTCGGCGAGGATCCCGGCCGCGAGGTTCGTGAGCGCCTTCGTGACCCCGAACGCGACGAGGAACGTCAACGCCGGCGCAACGCCGACGATCCCGAAGATCCGGCTTGCCATGAGCGGCAGGACGGTCCGCTCCTGACCGACCATCGCCCCGACGAGGGCGCCGACCCCGACGAGCAGGGCGAACGGCCCCGCGTTCGCCCGGAGGCCGAGTGTCGGCGGCACGGACGGAGCGCTCAGGCGCCGCTGGCCGGATCGCCCGCCCAGACCCGCTCGAGCCAGCCGCGCTCGAGCTCGCGGGCGAGGCGATCGTGCTCGCCCCGGAGACGACCGGAGTCGTCCAGCAGGGCCTCGGCGTGCTCTCTGGCTCGCTTGGCGAGCGCGACGTGCTCCCGGTTCTGGAGCGACGCGACCCGCAGTCGCGGC
>DATLVO010000037.1:0-8533 GCA_035577485.1 Verrucomicrobiia bacterium | reverse complement strand
CGACCGACGCGCAATGACCGGCAGATACAGGACCGCGAGGACGGGGACGGCCAGCACTGCGGCCGCGGCTTTTCGCAATCGACAGGCTCCTGCTCGGTTCGCTGGGGGACGAGACACCGTCTCGGGGCTGTCGGCCGCATTCGATCCCTGTGCGGCCGGCGCCACCCTAGCACGGGCTGTCTCGATGGGGCAAACGGGGTACGGGAGCGGAGGCGAGCCGGCCGGCCGCCCGATATCGGCCGTAGGTCGTCGTGACGAGCCCGCGCAGCTCGAGCAACGTGATTGCGCTGAGGACGGTGGCGGGCTCGTGGCTGGTCGCTGCGACGAGCTCATCGAGGCTCCCCGACCCCGCGACGAGGGCCCGGCCGACCGACTCGGCCGTCGGCCCGAGCTCGAGCAGCTCTGCATCGATGCTCGGCCGCTGCCGCTTGTCCTTCGCGTGTCCTGGATCGGTCGCGAGGTCGTCCTCCACGTCGAGCAGCCCGAGGTCGGCGATCAGCTCCGCAACGGTGGCCACGATCCGCGCCTCGCCGGGATAGGCCCGGAGCCAGGCGAGGCAGCCGGCCGAGCGCGGCTCGGTGATCGGACCGGGAACCATGAACAGCCCGCGACCTTGTTCGAGGGCCCAATGGGCGGTGATCAGCGCGCCGCTGCGCAGGCCGGCCTCCACGACGACCGTGGCATCGGCCAGGCCGCTGATGACGCGGTTCCGCTGCGGGAAGGTGTTGACCGACGGGCGCTGGTCGGGCCACAGCTCGGAGATCACCGCGCCACCCGCGGCCACGATCTCACCTGCGAGCCGCACGTGTGCCCGCGGGAACAGCCGGTCGTGCCCGGAGCCCAGCACCGCCACGGTTCGGGCCGCCTTGGCAACGACGGCGGCGTGGGCCGCCCCGTCGATCCCGATGGCGAGCCCGGAGACGACCAACCCTCCGGCTCTCGCGATCAGGCCGCCGATCCGGGCCGCCACCAAGCGACCCTGCTCGGTCGGCCGGCGGGTACCCACGATCGAGACGACGCGGCGGGCCTCGAGCGATTCGATCGCGCCACGGACGAGGATCACGGGCGGGGGCAGCTCGATGGCTCGGAGCCGCCCCGGGTAGGCGTCGTCGTCGAGGGTCAGGATCCGCAGCCCGGACGACCGAAGCCGCGCCAGCCGATCCGGAATCTCGGCTGCGAGCTCCGCGACCCCGTCCCCGACCTTCGTGCCGAACGGCGCCCGGCCCTCCGCGTCGGCTGCGATCCGGGTGAAACGGGCGGCCGCGCCGCGTCGGCCGGCGGCCTCGAGCACCGCACGACCCGTGCCGTAGGCGGCGAGCAAGGCAGCAAAGCCCTTCGGGCCCAGCCCATGGACCGACATCAGCAGCGCCCAGGCTTCGCGCTCCGACGCAGCATCGAGCTCGGACGGCGTGTCGCCCGCGGCCACGCCGGACTCCCCTCCCGCAGGGCGAACGTCCGCCTCCGATCCGGCGTAGGCTTCGGCGGACCCGCGGGGACGCAACGCGGCCGCCATCAGCTCGCTTCGCGGGTGTCCAGCCGGGCCGCGGGCGAGCGGAACCGCGCCGCTTCGTCGAGATGCTCCGGCTCGACGCGTGGCGACCCGCCGAGATCGGCGATCGTCCGCGCGACGCGCAGGAGCCGCTCCGTTCCCCGGCCGGTGAGGGCCTCGAGATCGGCGAGCGCAACCGCCCGAGCGATGCCGGCCGGCGTGAGCCCGCAGGTCGCCCGCAACCGACGCCCCGCGAGGCGGCCATTCAGCGCACCGCTTCGCCGGACCTGGACGCGGCGAGCCGCGTTGATGCGCTGCGCGACGATCGCCGACGATTCCGGCTCGCGACCCGCGATCAACGCCGCCGGCGGGACCCGAGCCATCGTGACCCAGAGGTCGATCCGGTCGCGGAGCGGGCCCGAGACTCGACCCGCGTATCGCTCCGGGACGCCAATCGGACACCGGCACCGGCCCGACGGATCGCCGGCGAAGCCGCACGGGCAAGGGTTCATGGCCGCGACGAGCTGGAACCGGGCCGGGAACCGCATGGTCCGCCCGACCCGGGCGATGGACACATGCCCGTCCTCCAGCGGCTGGCGGAGCGCTTCGAGCACGTCGCGCCCGAACTCCGGCAGCTCGTCGAGAAACAGCACGCCGTGATCCGCCCTGGTGACTTCACCGGGAGACATCCGGGGACCGCCGCCAACCATCGCCGCGTAGGACAGCGTGTGATGCGGCATCCGGACCGGGGCCGCTCGGCGGAGGGCCCAGATCGGCCCGTCGCCGGCCACCGACGCGATGACCGTCGCCGCCAGCGCCCGCTCATCATCGAGCGGCGGGAGGAGCCCCGGGATCGTCCGGGCGATCAGCGTTTTGCCCGATCCGGGCGGCCCGACGAGAAGCAGCCCGTGCCCGCCGGCGAGGGCGATCTCCAGCGCCCGACGGGCCTCCAGCTGGCCGCGGACCTCGGCGAGATCGGGTGGGGCATCGGGCGCCCCGTCGGAGGGCGACCGGCCTTCGGGGCCGACGATCGGCGGCGCGCCGCCCTCGCCCTGCCCGGCCAGCTCGACCCTCGGCGGCATCGGCCGGATCGAGCGGCGGGGGCGTCGCCTGACCGCGTCGGCCGCCGCTCGCAGCGTGCCGACGCCTACCACCTCGATCCCGGCGACGAGTGAGGCCTCCGCGATCGCGTCCGCGGGGACGATCACGCGGGTGATCCCGCGTCGCGCCAGGGCCGCGGTCATCGGCAGGATGCCAGCGACGCCGGCGACCTCGCCCCCGAGCGACAGCTCGCCGATCAGCGCGATCCGCCCCGGTCCGGCCGTGACTTGCTCGGACCCCAGCAGGATCCCGATCGCGATCGCGAGATCCAGCGACGCTCCGGCCTTCCGCAGATCGGCCGGAGCGAGATTGACGGTGATCCGCCGCGGAGGGTGACTGAACCCGGCGTTCCGGATCGCGCCCCGGACCCGCTCACGGGCTTCCTGGAGCGCGGCATCCGCGAGACCGACGATCGTGAACCCGGGCAGGCCCGGCGCGACATCGACCTCGACCCGGATGATCCGGCCGTCGAGGCCGACGATCGTGGACGAGAGGAGCGTGGCCAGCACGGTCCGACCCTACCGGTCGCGACTCACCGCGCCCTTATCGACGACTGGCCGCGGTCTTCTCCGGCGGTCGTTGACCCGCCCGGCGGCCGATGGTCGCTAGCGAGCGAGCACGCTCTGGGCGGCGGCGATCGGGGCCTTGTCGACGACCCGGGCGAAGTCGAGGAGCGACCGGCCGAGGAGCGAGTCGGCTTTCGTGAACATGAATGGCGCGCCCGAGTTGAGGGCGCTGATCGCGCCCCGGTACTCGTTGACGACCTGGTGGTCGATCGTGCGCTTCAGGGCGCCCTCGGCGTTCTTGACGTTGATGCCGGTGAAGGCGTTCGAGCGGTTCAGGACCAGCTGGACCTTGCTCGACTCGTAGCCGAGGTGACCGATCGTCTCGAGGACGAGGCGAACGTTCTTCAGGCACGAGAGGTCGGCGGTCATGACGACGAACATCGTGTCGGCCGCCTCGAGGACCCCGAGGTTGATGTCGTCGAGGCGCTTGTCGATGTCGACGAGGATGTAGTCGTAGAGCCCGCGGAGCTGGTCGAGGATCAGCGGCATGTGCTCCGGGGTGACGAGCTCGGCGGTCTCCGGCGACGGGGGCGCGAGCAGGAGGTCGATCCCCGAATCGTGCTTGACGAGGACCTGGCGGATCAGGTCCTGGTCCATCGTCGGGGCGCTGACGATGTCGACGATGCTCTTCTTGTCGAGCCCGAGGTCGAGGAAGACGCGGTGGTCGCCGAACTGGAGATTGCCGTCGACCAGGCAGACCTTGCGACCGAGCTCGCGGTGGAGGGCGATCGCCGCGTTGATCGCGATCGTCGTCGTGCCCACGCCGCCCTTTGCGCCGTACAGGGCGAGCACCCGCCCGAGCGGCGGCCGGCCGACGAGCGTCTCGTGCGGCGCGAACCGGGCGAGCAGGCTCTTGATCCGGGCCATGAGCTCGGCCGGGTGGAACGGCTTGACGAGGTAGTCGTCGGCGCCCGCCCGGAGGCCGCGGACCTTCTGCTCGACCTCCCGTTCGGCCGTGAGCATGATGATCGGGACGTGGCCGGTGGTCCCCTCCTCCGTCCGGATCTTCGTCGCCACCTGGTACCCGTCGAGCTTCGGCAGCATGACGTCGAGCAGGATCAGGTCCGGCGCTTCCGATCCCCACAGCCGGAACCCCTCCGCACCGTCGGCAGCGACGACGACCTCGTAGCCCTCCTGCTTGAGGGTGTACTGCAGGAGGCGCTGGACGTTGGGGTCGTCGTCGACGACGAGGATCTTGGCCGCCATCAATCTCCTTCCTGGCCCCCGGTCGTGGAGGCGACCGCCGGCTCGACCGGCCGGCCGATTATAGGCACGGGCTCCCGGGCGGCGGCGAACGCACGCCGGAGGAACGACGATACGCGCGCGTCCCAGCCGGCCGCATCCGCGGCGCGGCTCGCACCGTGCGTCCCGCCGGGGACCTCCCAGAGCTCCGCGGACGGGCCGGCCGCTGCGGCGAGGCGCCGCCCGTCGGACGGGCGGACCGTTCGATCGGCGAGGCCCTGGACCAGCAGCAACGGGACCGGCTCGACCAGGCCGATGACCCGGATCGGCTCGGTCGCCCGGATGTCGCCGCCGACCCGCCGGCTCGCCTCGGCGAACAGCCGAGCGGCGATCGCCCGCCGGATCCAGCCGCCCAGCGGCGCGGAGATCCGGTTCGCGATCGGGATCCGGAGGTCGGGTGCGACGGACTCGACGACGGCCCCGACAATCCGCGGCCGGGGCGCGTCGATCGTGGCCGCGGGCGCGTCGGGATCGAGATCGGCCGCCGCGAGCGAGCCGTCGCCGAGCACGACGATCGAGGCGATCGCGACGACGCCGCCCATCGACGAGCCGACGAAGGCGACCCGCCGGATTCCCCGCTCCCCGAGCCAGGCCAGCGCCCCGGCGACGTCCTCGATCTCGTGGAGGCCAAAGGTCGTCGGCCCGTCCTCCGACCCGCCGTGACCCCGGAAGTCGAGCCCGAGCACGCCGGCGGTCCGGCGGAGCGTCGGTCCGAGGGCCACGAGATCGGGCGTGCCCGACCCCGTCCAGCCGTGGAGCACGAGGATCGCCTCGTACGGATCGGGCGCCCACGACGGGCCTTCCGCGCCGTCCTCGCCGGCGACCGGGCCGGTCTCCGACGGCAGCCAGCGACCGGTGAGCTTCAGGCCGTCGCGCGACCGGAGCCGGATGACCTCGCCGCCGAGCGCGTCGAGGTCGGCCTTGAGCGCCGCCTCGTCGGGCCCGACGCGGGGCGCGGCGAGCAACCGCGTCGCGCCACGCCCGAACACGCGACCGCGAGCCGCCCTAGCTCTTCGAGCCGGCGGACCCGTCGGCCGGGCCCATGCCTCGCTCGACGAACCCCTGGATCGGCTCGAGCAGGCGGGTGAACTCGGTCGGGATGACGAACTTCGTCGATGGGCTGGCACCGAGGGCCTTGAGCGCCTCGAGGTACTGGAGGGCCATCGTCTTGGCGTCGATCCCGGACGCGGCGCCGTAGATCCGCGTCAGGGCCTCGCTGAAGCCCTCGGCCCGGAGGATCGCCGCCTGGCGGTCGCCCTCGGCCTTGAGGATCTCGGCCTGCTTCTGGCCCTCGGCGACGTTGATCGCCGCCTGCCGGGACCCTTCGGACTCCGTGATGACCGCGCGCCGTGTCCGCTCGGCGGACAGCTGTCGGTTCATCGCCTCCTGGACGTCGCGTGGCGGGGTGATCTCCCGGATCTCGACGGTCGTGACCTTGCCGCCCCAGCGCTCGGTGACCTCGTCGAGCTTGACCCGGAGGACCTCGTTGATCTGCTCCCGCTTCGAGAGCACCTCGTCGAGGAGGATGTCGCCGATGACCGCCCGGAGGGTCGTCGTCGCGACGCCCTGGAGCGCGCCCGAGAAATTCGTGACGTTGACCACGCTCTTCAGCGGGTCGCTGATCCGCCAATAGATCAGGAAGTCGACGTTGATCGGGGCGTTGTCCTTCGTGATCGTCGTCTGGCTCGGAACCTCGATGAACTGTTCGCGGACGTCGACGATCTTCGCGGTCCAGATGAACGGGACCAGGAAGTTCAGACCGGGTCCGCGGATCCACTCGGCTCGAGCCTGACCCAGCCGGTAGACCACCATCATGTAACCCTGGCGTACCACCCGGATCGACAGATACACGACGATGAGGATGACGACGACGATGAAGGCGGCCGTCGCCGCAACGATCGCGATATCCACCGAGACCTCCGTTCGATCAGGATGCGGCTGACGATGATGCGGCGGGTTCGACGATCGCGACCAGGCCGTCCATTCGGACCACCGTGACGGCCACTCCCCGTTGGAGCGGGCGCCCGTCGGTCGATCGCGCCGACCATTCCTCGCCCGCCGCGTAGATCGAGCCGAGCGGCTCGATCGGCCGACGGACGACCGCCGTGCCGCCTTGGACCAGGGCGGGTCCGACGGTACCACTCGACGGCTTTCCCCGACTCTGCAGCGCAGCCCAGACGACGAGGACCAGGAAGATCGTCGCGGTCACCGTCGAGGTGATGATCACGGGCGCGGCGACCCGAACCAGCGGAGCGAACGGGTCGACGGGCGCGGTGAAGAGCAGCGAGGCGCCCAGCGCGAAGCAGACGATGCCGCCGAAGCCGAGCAGGCCGTGGCTGGTCACGGTCAGCTCGAGCCCGAACAGGACCATCGCGAGCACGATCAAGAGTGCGCCGCCCACGTTCAGCGGCAACGCCCCGAGGCCGATGAAGGCGAGGATGATCAGGAGGGCGCCGAGGATCCCGGTCACGAAGTTCGGGCTCCACAGCTCGGCAAGGAGACCCGCCGAGCCGGCGCTGAAGAGCAGGAACGCGATCGTCGGGTCCGACAGCAGGCGGACGAAGGCCAGGAACGGGCTCATGTCGATCTCGGTCGTCGTGGCGCCGGTCAGGTCGAGCGTCACCTGGGCTCCGGCCACCTTGACCTGCTTGCCGTTCGCGAACGCGAGGACGTCGTCGATCGTCGCCGCCATGCCGTCGACCACGCCGAGCCCGACGGCTTCGGTGGCCGACGAGGAGCGCGCGGCCGAGACCGCCTGAACGGCCCAGTTGATGTTCCGATTGCGCTCCGTGGCGATCGCGGTGATCTTCGCGATCGCGTCGTTGCGGACCTTGTCGCCCTCGGTCCCGGTGATGTCGCCGCCCTCGCCGGTCACCGGCGACGCCGCGCCGATGCTCGTCCCCGGCGCCATCAGGGCGATGTTCGCCGACAGCGTGATGAACGTGCCCGCGCTGGCCGCGAAGCCGCCGGCCGGGGCGACCCAGACGATGACCGGCACCTTCGCCTCGAGGATCGTGCCGACGATGTCGTTCGTCGCGAACAGGGATCCGCCCGGCGTGTTGAGCTTGATCACGACCGCCGCGGCGCCGTCCTGCTCGGCGCGGGCGATCCCGTCCGCGAGATAGTGGTCCATGCCCTCGTCGACGATTCCGGTCGTGGGCAGGACGTAGACGGTCTTGCCCGCCGCCCAGGACGTCCCCGCGAGCGCGCTCAGCCCGAGCAGAAGCAGCACCCCCGCCAGCAGGCGGATCGGCCGGACCTGGCGCGATCGGTGTCTCACGATGCCTTCCGCGCTCATCGTAGCGCGGCGCGCATCTCGATGAACTCGAAGGCAAGGCGGCTCCAGGTCTCGAGGAGGTCGGTGACCGCCGCGACGTCCCGCGTCTCGGCGAACCCTCCGCTCAGCTTCTCCGTCTCCCGGATCGCGACCGGCCGGCCGGCCGCGTCACCCTCGAAGACGAGACCGAGGTGGACCTCCCCAACGGGGGTCGTGTCGTCGTTGAGCAGGCCGATGAACCGGAACGGAGGGACGAAGTCGACGTCGAGCTCCTCGGTCCACTCGCGACGGAGCGCCGCGGTGAGATCGCCGTCGAGCCCGCCGTCGCCGGGGTTCACGTGGCCGCCCACACCGATCGAGTAGCGATCATGGAGACGGGCGTCGCCACCGGCCCGGGTCCGCCGCATCAGGAACCAGAGCGGGCCGTCCCGGAGGATCGGGTACGGGATCACCTGCTTCCAGCTCGGGTCGAGCTCCATGGCCGATCGAGACCGGAAGGCGCCGTGGCGCCGGATGACGTCAGCCAGGTCTGCCTCGCCGGCCTGCCGGATGCCGTGCCAGCCCGTCCCTCCGCCGAGCTCGTCGCGGACGATCGCAGTCGGCACGACGAGGACCTCCTCGTCGGTCATCGGCCAGGGCCCGGATCGTCGTCCTCGAGGCGCCGCTTCGCCGCAGCGAGCCGCTCGCGCAGCCGGTCCGGGTCGGGCATCTCGGTGTCCAGGTCCGCGAGCCACCGGTCGAGGACGTCGCGCAGGTCCCGGAGCCGGCCCGCGACCAGCGGCCCGTTCGTGGCCAGGATCCCCGCGCCCATCTCGACGTCGCCGCGGGCGAGACGGGTCATGCTCGCCCAGCCGGTCG
>DATLVO010000036.1:0-13666 GCA_035577485.1 Verrucomicrobiia bacterium | reverse complement strand
GGGATCGGGGAGGCGCTCGTGACCGTGCTCTCACCTGCGGGCGTCCCCACACCGCTCGCCGCGACGCGCCTGCTCCCGCCCGACTCCCTGATGGCGGCGCTGCCGGACGCGGACCTCCAGGCGCGGATCTCGTCGAGCCCCTTCGTCACGAAGTACGGCCAGACGATCGATCGCGAGAGCGCCTACGAGCTGATCACCGCCCGGCTGGCGACGGCCAAGGCCGCGGCCGCGACCGCGGCAGCCGCAGCGGCAACCGCCGCGGGAACGCAGGCCGTGGCTGCGGGCGCACCGCCAACGACGGCCGGCGGGCTCAACCCGATGACCCCCGCCCAGCAGCAGCGCGAGATCGCCCGGCAGGCCCGGGAGATGGCCGCGGCGCAGCGGGCCGCCGACAAGGAACGGGCGGCCGCTCAGCGCCAGGCGCGGGCCGACGCCCGGGAGCGCGATCGCATGGTCCAGACGGGTGTCCGAACGGCGGGTCGCGTGCTCACCTCGAGAGCCGGCCAGGACCTCCTGCGCGGCGTCTTCGGCACCCTCTTCGGCAAACGCTAGATCGAGCGAACCGATACTGCGTTCGCGAACGGAACTGCGTTCGTCGCGCCCGGGCGCGACGGCCCTATTCGATGACGACCTTGCTCAGGTCTTCGGTCGGCGGCGGGTAGGCGGGCTTGAGCGCGTCGAGCGTGTCGGCCAGGATCTCGGCGATCGCCAGGTTCCGGAACCAGTTGCGGTTGGCGGGGATCACGTACCACGGCGCCACGTCCGTCGAGCAGCGGTTCAGGACGTCCTCGTACGCGGCCATGTAGTCATCCCAGAGCTTGCGCTCGGCGAGGTCGCCGAGCTTGAACTTCCAGTTCTTCGTGGGATCGTCGATCCGCGACTGGAGGCGTGCCTTCTGCTCGTCCCGGTCGATCAGCAGGAAGAACTTCACGATCGTGGTCCCCTCCTCGGCGAGGAGGCGCTCGAAGGCGTTGATCTGGTCGAAGCGTCGCTGCCAGGTCTTCTTCGGGACGAGGTCGTGGACCCGGACGACGAGGACCTCCTCGTAGTGGGAGCGGTTGAAGATCGCGATCTCGCCCTTGCCGGGGGCCCGCTGGTGGACCCGCCACAGGTAGTCGTGCGCTGCCTCGGCGCCCGTCGGGACCTTGAACGAGGTCACGCTGCAGCCCATCGGGTTGAACGCCCCCATGACATGCTTGACCGAGCCGTCCTTGCCGGCCGCGTCGATCCCCTGGAGCACGACGAGGACCGGGTGCTTCGCCTCGGCCCACAGGCGGTCCTGGAGGTCGGTCAGCCGATCAAGGCCCTTCTGGAGCTCGGCGCCGGCGGCGCTCTTCGCATAGCCGTGGGTCGCGGCGGGGTCGAGGTCGGCCAGGCGGACTCGCTTGCCCGGCGAGACCCGAAGGATGTCGCGGAGCGGTCGACGGCGACTCGGCATCGAGGGTCCTCTCATCCGGGTTCGGGAGTCGAGCGGGGGCCCGGATAGAATGGCACGACGACCATGTTCTCAGGAGCCTCCGCGATGACCACGACCACCGGCGCCAAGCCACATCCGATCTTCCTCGCCGGCAAGTGGGTCGAATCCGACGATCCCCTCGTCATCGCCAATCCGGCCGACGCGGACCACCCCGCCGGGGCCACGTTCCACGCAAACGAGGCCCAGTACGAGGAGGCGGTCGAGGCCGCCGTCAAGGCATTCGAGGTCACGCGGACCTTGCCTGCCTATGAGCGCGGGGCGATCCTCCGGAACATCAGCGCCGGGATCAAGGCCCGTCGCGAGGAGCTCGGCCGGCTGATCGCCCTCGAGGCCGGCAAGCCGATCCGGGATTCGCTCGTCGAGGTCGACCGCGCGGTGATCACGTTCCGTCTCGGCGCCGAGGAGGCCGAGCGGATGGTCGGCGAGACCATCCCGCTCGATCTCATGCCGGCGTCGAAGGGCCGCGTCGGGATCACACGCCGCTTCCCGATCGGGCCGATCGCGGGCATCAGCCCGTTCAACTTCCCGCTGAACCTCGCAGCCCACAAGGTCGCCCCGGCGATCGCCAGCGGCAACCCGATCGTCCTCAAGCCGCCGTCCAAGGACCCGCTGACGATGCTGACGGTCGCGGAGATCATCGAAGAGGCGGGCGCGCCGGCGGGCAGCGTCAGCGTGCTGCCGATGAGCCGCGAGCTGGGCGACCGGATGGTCAGCGACGATCGCTTCAAGCTGTTGAGCTTCACCGGGAGCCCCTCGGTGGGCTGGCGGATGAAGGAGCGGGCCGGCAAGAAGAAGGTCGTGCTCGAGCTCGGCGGCAACGCCGGGGTCATCGTCGACAAGACGGCCGACCTCGACTGGGCCGTCCGGCGAATCCTGGTCGGCGCCTTCACGTACGCCGGTCAGGTGTGCATCAGCGTCCAGCGGTTGTTCGTCCACGAGGACATCTGGGACGCGTTCATGACGAAGTTCATCGAGGGCGCGAAGGCCCTGAAGCTCGGCGACCCGCTCGACAGCCAGACGGACCTCGGGCCGATGGTCGATGCGAACGCCGCGTCGCGCACCCAGCGCTGGGTCGACGAGGCGCTGGCGGCCGGCGGCAAGGCGCTCCTCGGCGGCAAGGCCGATGGGACGTTCTTCCCGCCGACGATCCTGACCGAGGTGCCGGTGACCGCGGCGGTCTGCTCGAACGAGGCGTTCGCCCCGCTCGTCGTCGTGTTCCCGTTCAACGACGTCGGCGACGCGATCCGACGTGTGAACGATTCGTCGTTCGGGCTACAGACGGGCGTGTTCACGAACGACCTGGCGGCGGCCTGGCGCTCGTTCAACGAGCTCGAGGTCGGTGGCGTGATCGTCAACGACGTGCCGACCTACCGGATCGACCACATGCCCTACGGCGGGGTCAAGGATTCGGGGCAGGGGCGCGAGGGCCTGCGCTGGGCCATCGAGGACATGACCGAGATCCGCATCATGGTTCTCGCCTGGCCTGGCTGAGGGGCGAGTTCGTTCAGCCGCGACGAACGCAGTTGTCACTGCAGGCGTCGCGCGAACCGGGACGCGTGGCGCGGCGTAGCGGGAGGCGGGTCATCCTCGGTCGGTGGACCTCAGCCTCACGGCGGAACAGATCGAGCTGCAGGCGCGAGCACGCGCCTACGTCGTCGACGTCCTGCAGCCGCTCGAGGCGGAGTTCGAACAGGCCGGTGGCCGGCTCCCGGCCAACGTCCGCGACCGCCTGAAGCGCGCGGCGATCGACGCCCGGCTCCACGGCGGGTCGCTGCCGCGCGAGGCCGGCGGCCAGGGCTGGAGCGCCCTCGACCAGGTGATCGTCCACGAGCAGCTAGGCCAGGCGACCGGCGGCCTGTGGTCGTTCATTCCCGGCGCCTACAATGCGCTGGTCCATGCGGACGCCGACCAGCGGCGGCGCTATCTCGAGCCCAGCCTTCGGGGCGAGCGGTTCGGGAGCTACGCGGTCACCGAGCCCAACGCCGGCTCCGATGCCCGAGCCCTGTCCGCCACCGCGGTCCGCGACGCGGCGACCGGGGAGTACCGCCTCGACGGGGAGAAGTGGTTCGTCACCGGACCGCCCGACGAGACCGACTTCATGATCTTCCACTGCGTCGTCGTCGACCCGGACGGCGCGCGGCGGCCGACCCTGTTCCTCGTCGACTACGACATTCCGGGGGTCACGATGCGGCACGACCCCGACTACACCCACACGTTCGCGGATCGCCACCCGCAGTTCGCGCTCGACGACGTGCGAGTGCCCGCCTCGGCGATCCTCGGCGGGGTCGGCCGGGCCGACGAGCTGACGAACGAGTGGTTCGTCGAGGAGCGGATCCACATCGGGGCACGCTGCGCCGGGGCGATGGAGCGGCTCCTGTCGCTGGCCGTCGAATGGGCAACCGGCCGCGTCCAGTTCGGGGAGCGGATCTACGACTTCCAGGGCGTGTCGTTCCCATTGGCCGACTCGGCCGCCGACGCGGCGGCAGCTCGGCTGCTGACCCGCGAGGCGGCCGCCCTCGCCGATGCCGGCGCCGATGCCAAGGTGGTCCACGCCAAGGCGTCGCTCGCCAAGCTCTTCGCATCGGAGGCGGCCTGGCGCTGCGCGGACCGCGTCGTCCAGGTCTTCGGCGGCCGGGGCTACATGCGGGAGTTCCCGGCCGAGCGCTATCTCCGCGAGCTCCGGGTGGACCGGATCTGGGAGGGCACATCCGAGATCCAGCGGCTGATCGTCGCCAGGGCGCTCGAGAAGCGCGGCGTCGCGCGGATCGTCGGGTGAGCGAGGCCCCGGTGGCGGGCGGGGAGCCGGCACGCTCGACGGAGCCGCCGCCGATCGACCTCCGGCCGCTGTTCGCTCCCCGATCCGTCGCCGTCGTCGGCGCGTCGTCCCGCGGCGGGATCGCCCGGACCGTGCGCGACAACCTCCGGACGATGGAGAGCGCGACGCGCTGCCATTTCGTGAACCCGCGCTACGACGAGCTCGACGGCCAGCCCTGCTACGCGTCGATCGAGGCGTTGCCCGAGCGACCCGACCTCGTGCTCGTCGCCGTGAACCCGCTCCGCGCCGCCGGCATCGTCGCCGACGCCGCCCGGGCCGGCGTGCCGGCGGTCATCGTCCCCGGCGGGGGCGTCGTCGAGGGGGGCGAGGCGGCGGCCCACATGCAGCGCGAGGTTCGGGAGATCGCGATCCGCCACGGGATCGCCCTGCTCGGCCCGAACTGCATGGGCATCGTCGACCTGACGACGAACGTCGCGACGTACATCGGCGACGTCAACCCGTGGCTTCCCCGCGGCGGGGTCATGGGGATCGCCCAATCCGGGTCGGTGACCGACGCGTTCCTGCACTCGGGCAACCGGATCGGGTTCTCGCGGATCGTCGGCTCCGGCAGCGAGGTCGTCCTCGACACCTGCGACTTCCTCGCCTACGCGATCGACGATCCGGAGACCGAGGCGGTCATCCTGTTCCTCGAGGGCTTCAGGCGACCCGAGCGGTTCCTGGCGCTCGCGGACCGCGCGCTCGAGATCGGCAAGCCCATCCTCGTCGTGAAGGTCGGCGCGAGCCATCAGGCTCAGGCCGCGGCGATCGCCCACTCGGGATCGATGGCGGGCGAGGAACGAGCGACGGACGCTGCGCTGACCGCGGCCGGCGTGATCCGGTGCGCCGACCTGGACGAGCTCCTCGAGGCGGCGGAGCTCGTCGCGGGCTGTCGCCGGACGGGTCGCCGGGTGGGGCGGGGGAGGACCGGCGTCGTGACCGTCTCGACGGGCGAGGCGTCGCTGATCGCCGACCTGGCGCCGCGCACCGGCATCGACCTGCCGGACGTGCCGCCGGCGGCGCGCGCTGCGATCCTCGCCGACCTGCCGACGCTCGGCTACGTCGGCAACCCGCTCGATCCGTGGGGATCGACCGATCCGGCGACCGCCTACCGGGCCGCGTTCGCGGCCTTTGCCGCGAGCGGAGCGTACGACGTGCTCGCCCTGGTCCACGACTTCCCCTATCGGTCGCTCCCGTCGGAGGTCGAGACCGCGCTGACGGTCATGCAGCCGCTGTTCGACGAGACCGCCGGGCGGCCGGAGATCCTGCCCGTCGTCGTCTCGCTGACGTCCGGCGAGCCGACCGCCGAGATCCTCCTTCGGGCACGGGACGCGGGCGGCGTGCCGGTTCTCCGGGGAGCGGTTGAGGCGTTCACGGCGATCGCCGCGGTGAGTCGCTGGGAGGCGCGGCACGACCGGCGGGTCGGGAGCGCAGCGCGGCGCGCGGCATGGCCGGACCTTGCGGCGGACCGGACGCTCTACGGCCACGACGCGACGGCGCCGGCCCTCGACGCCCCCGACGACCCCGGTGCGGCGCCGTCCGCGACCGCCCTCCCCGAGCGCGAGAGCCTGGCCTGGCTGGCCGCGGCCGGCCTGCCGGTGGTCCGCGTCGAACGCGCGCTGACGATCGACGAGACGCTCGACCGCGCCGCCGAGATCGGCTACCCGATCGTGGTCAAGGTCGATGCCGTCGGGATCGCCCACAAGTCGGACATCGGCGCGGTGCGGATCGGGCTGCGGGACGCGGCCGACGTCCGAACGGCCGCTGCGGAGCTGCTGGCACTGGCCCTTCCCGACGGAGCGACCCGCCGCGGCCTCCTGGTCGCGCCGCATCTCGACGGCCGGGAGCTGATCGTCGGTGCCCGGCGCGATTCGTCGTTCGGCGCACTCGTCCTCGTCGGGCTCGGCGGGATCTACGCCGAGGCGCTCGACGACGTCGCGATCCGCCTGGCGCCGGTCTCGGCCGACGACGCCGCGGCGATGCTCGACGGTCTCCGGGGGCAGCGCCTCCTCGGGCCGCTGCGCGGCCAGCCGGCGATCGACCGCGACGCCGTGATCGACGCGATCGTCTGCATCGGCCGGGCGATCGTCGCCGACCCGACGGTCCTGGAGATCGACGTCAACCCGTTGATCAGCGTCCCGGGGCGGACGGTCGCGGCCGATGCGCTCGTGGTGACCCGACGGTGAGCGGCGTGGCCGACGACCCGGTCCTCCTCCGGGAGGCCACCTCGTGGGGCGTCCGGCTGACCCTGAACCGGCCGGCCAAGCTCAATGCGCTGAGCGCGGAGCTGCGCGATGCGTTGACCGAGGCGATCGTCGACGCCGCGGCCGACGATGCCGTCCGGGTCATCGCGATCGCCGGTTCGGGCCGCGCCTTCTGCGCCGGGTACGACCTCTCGGAGGCCGCGCCGCCCACCGCCTGGCAGTGGCGCGACGTCCTCGAGCGGGACGTTCGGGCGACCCTGGCGATCTGGTCCTGCCAGAAGCCTGTCATCGCCCAGGTCCACGGCTACGCCCTGGCCGGCGGCCTCGAGCTCGCGATGGCCTGCGACCTCGTCGTGGCGGCCGAAGACGCGCAGCTGGGCGAGCCGGAGATCCGGTTCGGGTCCGCGCCGGTCACGCTCCTGATGCCGTTCGTGATCGGCCAGAAGAAGACCCGGGAATTGCTGCTCACGGGCGACCTGATCGATGCCGCGGAGGCGGAACGGATCGGCCTCGTCAACCGCGTGGTCCCCGCCGATCGTCTCGCCGCCGAGGTCGACGCGCTCGCCGACCGGCTTGCCCGTGTCCCGCCCGACGTCATGGCGCCCACGAAGCTGATGCTCAACCGGGCGATGGACGCCGCCGGGTTCGCGGCCGCGGTGGAGATGGGCCTCGATCTGCAGGCGTTCGTGAACATGAGCGAGACCGCCCGTGAGTTCGATGCGATCGTCCGAGCCGACGGCCTGAAGGCCGCCCTCGCGTGGCGCGACCGACGCTACGACGAGCGGCTCGCTGGATCCGGCACACGGGCCGGCCCACCGTCCGACCGGACGTCCGACCCGACGCCCTGACCTTCGTCCCGCCCGCAAGGACGACCGGAACACCCGAATGGTGCTGGTCGGCGACCACCAGATTCCCCGTCGCACCGTTCCCCTCGGGCCGGGTCCGCACTCGACTGAACGGGACCAAGGTACGGGTTGGGCTAGTCCCGTCGTCCTGTATCGACGTACGCCGTGCGGGGGGGTTAATGCCCGAAGAACGGCGTCACCCGTTCGGGCATCGCGAAGCCCCGCCCGACTGGGCCGCCACGCTTCTGAGGGGGCGTGATGACGGGTCTTGGCCCGTCACGGCCCGTCAACAAACCGTCACACCGTCGCATCGGGAAGGGGACCATCCAGCATGGACCAGCTCATCGTCGACCGGACGATCCGCCGCCGCCGCGCGCGCCGTCGCGGGATCGTCGCACTCCTCGGAGCGGTATCGCTCCTCACGATCGGAGCGGGCTCGATCTCGCTCGCCCAGTTCACGGACAGCGCCACGTCGACGTGGGCGTTCACGACCGGCACGATCGACGTGAACACCAGCCCGGCGGTCGTGACCGCCGTGAACAACATGATGCCGGGCGACAATGCCACCCAGGCCCTCACGGTGTCGAATGCCGGCACGGGCGATCTTCGCTACTCGATCTCCGTCGCCGCGACGAACGCCCTCGGCACCGCGCTCCAGCTCACCGTCAAGACGCAGGATGGCGGCGGCGGCTGTGCGGCCTTCACCGGCACATCAGTCCTCGCGGCGACGACGCTCAACGGCGCCGCCGTCGGCAGTTCCGCCCAGGGTGCCCAGGCCGGCGACCGGAACCTGACGGCCGGCACCAGCGAAGTGCTCTGCCTGCGGGTCAGCCTGCCGCTCTCGACCGGCAACGCTCTGCAGGGCGTCAGCTCCGCGGCGACGTTCACCTTCGACGCCGAGCAGACCGCCAACAACCCGTAGCCCGCTATTCCCGGCTGCACCACCGGCTGCGGCTCACCTTCGAGGTGGGCCGCAGCTCGGTCCTTCCGCCGCCGATGACGTCGTCGGACCGGAGGCCCGGCGCCCGCCCAGCGCCCGGACGGACCGAGAGCCGGAACGGCAGCGATCCGCCGGACCGACCGGCAGGCGACTCCTGGAGGACACCGACATGAAGATCATGACAGGAGCGATTACCGCCCTCCGGCGGATCGTGGACCTGGCGCTGATCGGACTGATCGTGGTGGTCCTGTTCGGGCTGATCCTCGGCAAGATCGTGCCCCTCACGGGACACCAGACCGTGATCATCGGCGGCGGCTCGATGGAGCCCGCCATCGGGCTCGGATCCGCGATCGTCATCGGCCCTGTCCGCGCGGCGGATCTCGCCCCCGGCGACGTCGTGTCGCTCCAGGCGGGGCCCGAGCGGACGACCTTCACCCACCGCATCGTCGACGTGATCCAGCGTCCAGACGGCACGACCTGGGTCCGGACGAAGGGCGACGCGAACGCGGAGCCCGACCCGACCCTCGTCCCATCCACGTCGATCCTCGGCCGCGTGTCGTGGAGCATCCCATTCGCCGGCTACCTCCTGGCACTGCTGTCCCTGCCGGTCGGCGTCCTCTTCGTCCTCGGGCTCGCGGCCACCCTGCTCGCGATCGCCTGGCTGCTGGAGTCGCTCGAGAGCGATACGGAGCGCGTCGTCGTCCGCGCCGCCCCCGAGGCGACGCGCGGCGAGCCGATCGCCGCCCGGCCCGCGCCCACGGGACCCGGATGGGCGCGCTGGCCCGGACCCCGGACGCTGCTCGCGGCGCCCGTCGCCGCGGTGGTACCGGCCACGACCGGATCGTTCGCCGATGTCGCGCGACCCACGGTGCCGGAGCACCTCGCCCGTAGTCGTGAGGTCCGCACGCTCCGGGCGCGCTGGCTCGCGGCCGGTCCCGGTGGCCCCGTTGGTCACCAGGACGGCGACTGACTCCGCGTCATGACCGGGCGCCGCCAGCTCCTGGCTCTGACCGCCACGCTGTCCCTCGCGGCAGCGGTCATCGGCGCGGTGCCTGCGGTGTCGCTGGCGCGCTTGACGGACAGCGCCGCCTCGACGCAGGCGATGACGACGGACACGCTGGATCCGCCGACCGGCCTCGGCGCCGCGGGCGGCGCGATCGTCGCCCTCCTCTGGACACCGACCGTCGACACGTATGCCACGGGGTACGAGGTCCGGCGTAGCACCGTGTCCGGTGGCCCGTACGCGCTCCTGACCACGGTGACGCCGCAGTCGGCGAACGCGGCGACGGACGTGCCCGGATTGAACGGCACGTACTACTACGTCGTCCGGAGCTACTTCCAGAACTGGACGAGCGTCGACAGCAACCAGGCGTCCGCGTTGGTCAACCTCACGTCGACCGCGACCGGCTTCAAGGCCTGCACGGGTACGTCCAATGCGGCCGACACCGGCGGTGACGGGAACGGCTATGAGACCACCCCGGCGAACGCCTGCGCGTCCGACGGCGCGGTCGCGACAGACGCCAGCACCGGTACGAACACGACCGTCAGCTGTGCGGACGCCGGAAAGGACCGCCACCGCTACTGGGACTTCGGCCTCGGTGTCCCGTCGGCTGTCACCGCCGTCTCCGGGATCCAGGTCCGGACGGACATGGGCCTGAACAACAACAGCGGGACCAGCCAGGTCTGCGCCCAGCTGTCCTGGGACGGCGGCTCGACGTGGACCACGACCAGGTCGATCGCCGTCCTGAACGTCGGCGTGACCACCTACAACCTCGGCGCCACGAACGACACGTGGGGCCGGACCTGGGTCGGTTCCGACTTCTCGAACGCGAATTTCCGCGTCCGGCTGATCGACGTAGCCGACAAGACGACGAAGGACTTCCGTCTCGACTTCCTGGCGGTCCAGGTGACGTACACGCCGTAGCCGGCGGCCAGGCGCTCGGTCAGCTGCAGCTGCCACGGCGCCCCGGACGGTTTCGGTGCAGGGACGCACCACCTAGAGCGGCCAATAGGTAGAATCACCTAGTCACATTCGGCCGAATTGGCTAGGCTCGGAGACATTCAGGGGCCGGGCCACGAGGGGGGCCGCGTCGGCTTACGCGCTACGCGCGAATGGGGCAACCACGTTGATTAGAAACCTGTCGACACTCGGGTCGGCGGCCGGCCTCTGCCTGCCCTCGGACCGTCGGTCATCACTCATGGCACCGTCGCGATGACGTCCGTCGGCGCCGTGCGGGCCGGGGTCGGGGCGGTCCAGGTCGTCGGGCGGACGGCGAGCGACCGAATCGCCACGATCGTGCTCGCGCTCCGTGGCCGCCACTTGTTCGTCATCGACCTGGCGGCCGTCGCCACCGCGACGTACCTGGCGCTCGGGCTACGCCACAACGGTCCCGTCACGCTCGAGCTGCTGGCCTCGTACCTGCCCATCGCGATCCTGCCCCTCGCGATCCGGCCGATCGTCAACGAGCGGTTCGGCCTGTACCGGCGGCTGTGGCGGCACGCCAGCGTGCTCGAGCTTGGCCAGGTCGTCGTCGCGATCGTCGTCGGCACGCTCATCTGCCTGTCGTTCTCGGTGCTGATCCTCCTGACGGATGGCTCCGTGGAACGGCTACCGGGATCGTTCTGGATCCTCGAGCTCATCGTGAGCCTTGCGCTGATCGGTGGAGTGCGGTTCGGCATTCGCGCGGTCGGCGAGCTCGGCACGAGGGCCGTCGTCGGCGGCGCGACCGTCTCACTCACACCGGCCCTGCTGTTCGGCGCCGGTCGCATCGGCTCGATGATGGCGCGCTCGGCAACCCGCGACCCGGGCGCCGGCGTGAAGCCAGTCGGATTCCTTGACGAGGACCTCGCGAATCGGGGCAGCTCGATCGCCGGACTGCCCGTCTTCGGGAGCCTCGACGATCTCGGCGACGCAGTCCGACGCACGGGCGCACGGATGCTCTTGATCACGCTCCCGAATCCCTCGGGCGACACGATCCGGCGGATCATGGAACGAGCGCATGAGGCCGACCTGCAGGTTCGCACGGTGCCGCCGGTTCGGGGCCTGTTCGACGGGACCTGGGACGCCCATCGCGTTCGCGACATCCGACTCGAGGACCTCCTCACCCGCGAGCAGGTGACGGTCCACGCGGAAGAGGTGTCCCAGACGATCACGGACCAGGTCGTGATGGTGACCGGCGCCGGCGGGTCGATTGGCTCCGAGCTCGCCCGTCAGGTCTACGGCCTCGGTCCGAGCCGGCTGATCCTGGTCGACCGGGCCGAGAGCCCGCTCTACATGATCCAGCGGGAGCTCGAGCTCCGGAGCCTGGACGGCCGAGGGCGAGGGGAGCTCTCGGTGCACCTTGCGAACGTCGCGAGCAGGGCAACAATGACGAGGATCGTGGCCCAGACCCGGCCGGCCGTGATCTTCCATGCGGCGGCCTACAAGCACGTGCCGATGATGGAGGAGCACCCCTCCGAGGGCGTCCAGGTCAACGTCGGAGGGACGATGGCCGTCCTGTCGGCGGCGGTCGAAGCCGGCGTGCCCCGCTTCGTCCTCGTCTCGACCGACAAGGCCGTCGAACCGACGAGCGTCATGGGCGCGACCAAGCGACTCGCCGAATGGCTCGTCGCGGACGTCGCGGAGCGGACCGGGCAGGCCTACGTGTCCGTCCGCTTCGGGAACGTCCTCGGGTCGGCCGGGAGCGTCCTGCCGATCTTCCAGGGTCAGCTCGAGAACGGCGAGCCGATCACCATCACGCACCCCGAGATGACCCGCTACTTCATGACGATGCAGGAAGCCGGATGGCTGATCCTAGACGCCGGGGCGATCGGCCGACCGGGCGACATCTTCGTGCTCGACATGGGCAAGCCCGTCAGGATCGCCGACATGGCCCGTGACCTGATCCGGCTCGCCGGGCAGGGAGGGAACTTCCCGATCCGGTACACGGGGCTGCGACCCGGCGAGAAGCTCCACGAGCAGCTCTTCTACGAGACCGAGAAGGTCGAGAAGACCGCCGTCGAGAAGATCCTCAGGGTCGCCGATGCCGTCCCTCCGGCGGATGTCCCGACGCGAGCGCGACGGCTGCTCGAGCTCGCCCTCGGCGATCGGGATGAGGAGCTGCGGGCCGCCCTGTTCGAGATGGTGACAACCTGGCCGACATCGTCCGCCGACGCCCGCTCCGGGGCGTCGGACGCCGATCCCGTGGGACCCGGCCCCGCACGGTCGCCCACGCCGCGGCCGTCGTCCGGAGATACGGACGTGGTGTCCGCGACCCACTGACGGGCCCGCCAACGACCACGACCGCGCGCGGCCCGGCTTGACCGCGCTGGCATACTCGTCGCTCCGGCCGACGCCTCGCTGGCCTCGGGCCATCTCATTTGCATCCGGTCCAAGGGAGAGCACGCGGTTTGCGTGATCCGAACCGCGGCGACGCACCCGTGAACCGTCGGCCCCGACGCCTCGTCGCGAGGATCGGCCTGATCGTGGCAGTCCTCGTCGCCATCGTCGCGGCGACGATCGGGGCCATCATCCGTCCCGGCTCGGTGCCGGACGCGGCCCTCGGGTCGCGGACGCCTTCGTCGGCCCCGGATCCGTCTGCGACCGCCTCGACCGGCAGCGTCGCAGCGACGAACCCGACGGCCGGCGCCCAGGCGTCGGACAACCCGCCGGCGGGCCCAGGCCCGCAGGCGAGGGGTGCGCCGATCGTCACCGTCTACCAGGAGACCTCGCCGAAGATCGCGTTCGGCGGCGACTGGTCGAGCGCCGGGCATCCGGACTATCTGGGCCGGGCGGCCCTCTGGTCGAGCCAACGCGGCGCCTCCGCCACGTTGCGGTTCACCGGCACCAGCATCGCCTGGATCGGACCGGTCGGTCCCACGAGAGGTCGGGCGAGCGTCTACATCGACGGGGCGTTTGACCGAACGATCGACACGCATGCCGCGCGATTTTCGGCCTCGCGCGTCCTCTACTCCGTCCGCTTCCCGACCGATCGAGCGCGGACCATCCGGATCGTGGTTCTCGGCACGAACGGCCACGCGCTGGTCGCGGTCGACGCGCTGGTCGTCCGCGCGCCGGGACGGGTCCTGACCCCGGACCCGCCGGCCCCGGCACCCGGCTCGCCGCCTCCGTCGGATCCGACAGCCGCTGCGGGGAGCACCTACGGCCCCGGGATCGGCGCGGACGCGATCTCCAACACCCAGGTCGGCGGCCCAGTCTGCGGTTGCGCGAACCTGATGAGCGCGTACCGCTTCCGGGCGACGACGTCGTCGAGCCTGGCCAGCGTCCGGATCTACGTCGTCGACGGGGCGGGCTACGCCGGCGGGAGCGGCGGCACGATCCGGGTCAGCATCGAGACCGACAGCGGCGGCGTGCCGTCGGGGACCGAGCTCGCCGCGGCCGCGATCCAG